>NZ_NJGF01000021.1:0-87592 GCF_002209985.1 Bacillus sp. K2I17 | reverse complement strand
GAAGTGTAACATCCATGTTTGTTCATGGTCTTTTTACACTGTCTACCTTAAGGGGATAATATCAGTTCCGTGTCTTTTATTTTTAATTATTATGAAAGCGTTGTATATCGTTGGAGATAAAATATTTAATTTGCCTAAAAGGCTATGTATAAAGAGGGATATATGCATGTTTTGTATGCATAAACTGGAATTCACTAAGGTTTTCCAGGATAATATGCTGTCTTCTTTTTAAATTCATATATGAATTAGAGCTGAAGGTAAAGAAAGTAAAAGTAGACAACGCTTGACAATGAAAATTGCGATAGATACAATGAGAATGTATATTTTTTCTTATATACGAAACACTCTTCTCAAGAAGAGAAGTAATATTCGGAGTAAGACTTAAATCTTGCCGAAATAATAATATGACATTTTAATTGTGAAATGAAGAAAGTCCCTTAAAAAAGCGGGACGACGGTCTTTGCTGTATGTTGGTATTCAATGTACATGCCGACAGTCTTTTTTCATTCATAGCAAGGGGAGGTGAAATCATGAGTAGTACAGTTTGGATACTCATCTCCATTTTGCTTGCAACAGTCGGTGCAGTTGTTGGCTTTTTTGTTCGAAAGTCTATTGCTGAAGCGAAGATTAATGGTGCAGCTAACGAAGCGAAACGTATTCTAGACGAAGCGAATCGTGAGGCTGAAGCACTTAAGAAAGAGGCGCTTTTAGAAGCAAAGGATGAAATTCATACACTTCGTACAGAAGCTGAATTAGAAATTCGTGACCGTAGAAGCGAATTACAAAAACAAGAAAATCGTTTAATGCAAAAAGAAGAGAACCTTGATCGTAAAGACGAAACGCTCGATAAACGCGAGCGACAGTTAGAAAAGAAAGAGGAATCTCTTGTAGCGAGACAACAACAGATTGAAGAGTTGGAAAGCAAAGTGGGAGAGTTAGTTCAAAAGCAACAAACAGAATTAGAGCGCATTTCCAATCTGACACGCGAACAAGCGAAAGCAATTATTCTTGGTAAAGTAGAAAGTGAAGTTTCTCATGAAATTGCCGTAATGGTAAAAGAAAGTGAAGTTCGTGCGAAAGAAGAAGCGGATAAGAAAGCAAAAGAGATTTTATCTCTTGCAATGCAAAGGTGTGCAGCTGATCATGTTGCTGAAACAACCGTTTCGGTTGTAAATCTTCCAAATGACGAAATGAAGGGACGTATTATCGGACGTGAAGGTCGAAATATTCGTACGTTAGAAACGTTAACAGGTATTGACCTAATTATCGATGATACACCAGAAGCGGTTATCCTTTCTGGATTCGACCCAATTCGTCGTGAAACAGCTCGTATCGCTCTTGATAAACTAGTACAGGACGGACGTATTCACCCAGCGCGTATTGAAGAGATGGTCGAAAAATCAAGACGTGAAGTGGACGAGTATATTCGCGAAGTCGGAGAGCAAACAACGTTTGAAGTGGGTGTTCACGGATTACATCCAGATTTAATTAAGATTTTAGGTCGTTTAAAATACCGTACAAGTTACGGACAAAACGTCTTAAAACACTCTATGGAAGTTGCATATTTAACTGGACTTATGGCAGCGGAGCTTGGTGAGGATGAAAAACTAGCAAGACGTGCTGGTCTATTACATGATATCGGTAAAGCAATTGATCATGAAGTAGAAGGTAGCCACGTTGAAATTGGTGTCGAACTCGCAACGAAGTATAAAGAGCATCCTGTAGTTATAAACAGTATTGCATCTCACCATGGGGACACAGAACCAACTTCTATCATTGCAGTTTTAGTTGCAGCAGCAGATGCATTATCAGCTGCAAGACCTGGAGCTCGTAGTGAAACACTTGAGAACTATATTCGTCGTCTTGAAAAGTTGGAAGAGATTTCAGAGTCTTATGAAGGCGTAGAAAAATCTTTCGCAATTCAAGCAGGACGAGAAGTTCGTATTCTGGTAAAACCAGATACAATTGATGATTTAGAAGCTCATCGTTTAGCTCGTGATATTCGAAAACGTATTGAGAATGAACTGGATTACCCAGGACATATTAAAGTAACTGTTATTCGTGAAACACGTGCAGTGGAATACGCAAAATAAAGTGGTGAAACACCACTTTATTTTTTTGTGTTGGAATTGGTTAAAATAAAGGGAATTAGTATACAAGTGAAACAAACTTATAATAAATATATTGTAAGGAAATCACTTGAAGCTATAGTAATAAAAAATGTAGTACATAGGAAGGGTAAGACATATGAGAATATTATTTGTTGGGGATGTAGTAGGATCTCCTGGTAGAGGTATGATTCAACAATACGTACCGGCATTAAAGAAGAAATATACACCTACAGTAACCATTATTAATGGAGAAAATGCAGCAGGTGGACGTGGAATTACGGAAAAAATATATCGAAACTTTTTAGAATGCGGGGCACAAGCGGTTACACTTGGAAACCACGCTTGGGATAACCGTGAAGTATTTGAATTTATTGATGACGCAAAATATCTTGCAAGACCAGCTAACTTCCCAGAAGGAACTCCAGGAAAAGGACTTATCTTTGTGAACTGCAATGGAACAGAAGTGGCAGTTATTAACTTACAAGGACGTACATTCCTTCCTCCAATTGATTGTCCATTCCGTAAAGTGGATGAATTAATTAACATTGCAAAAAAACGTACGAATATTATCTTTATTGATTTTCATGCGGAAACTACAAGTGAAAAACAAGCGTTAGGTTGGTATGTAGATGGTCGTGCTACAGCAGTAGTGGGTACACATACACATGTTCCTACAGCAGATAATCGTATTTTACCAAGCGGAACTGCATATATCACAGATGTTGGTATGACAGGTCCTTATGATGGGATTTTAGGTATGGATCGAGAAGCGGTATTGAAGAAGTTTTTAACAAACTTACCAGTACGATTTGAAGTGACAAGTGGTAGAACACAATTAAGTGCAGTGCTAGTTGATGTGGATCCTAATACAGGAAAAGCTAAGAAAATCCAGCGTATCTTAATTAATGATGATCAGCCATTTTTTGAGTAATTTCTGGGTAAGATTTAGAAAAGTTATTATTTTTTAATTTTTTAGAAAAATTACAGAAATTTAGCAGGAATACGCGTCATTCCTCGTGAATATAAGTTAAAGTGAAATAATTGCTAATACTTTTTATAGAAACGAGGAGGAAACGCGGAATGGAAATATTAAAAGTTAAAGCAACGTCGGTCCCTAATTCTGTAGCTGGTGCACTTGCAGGTGTTATTCGCGAACGCGGAACAGCAGAAATTCAAGCCATTGGTGCAGGTGCATTGAACCAAGCGGTAAAGGCAGTAGCAATTGCAAGAGGATTTGTAGCGCCTAGTGGTTTAGACCTGATTTGTATCCCAGCGTTCACAGATATTATGATTGATGGGGAAGAGCGTACAGCAATAAAATTAATTGTAGAACCTCGTTAAGTTTAAACAACCTGTTTGCAGTATGCAAACAGGTTGTTTTTATAATGGAGGAATGAAAATGAAAATTTTTGATGCTCATTGTGATGTGCTTCTTCAGTTATGGAGTGCACAAGGGAAAAAGAATTTTAAACATGATCCGCAATTACATATTACATTTGAACAATTAAAGAGAAGAAAAGGAAGTATACAATGTTTTGCTATATATGTGCCAGAAACAGTGGCATATGAAAACCGATTTGAAGTAGCATTACAAATGGTAGATATTTTTTATAATGAAATTTTATCCCTACCAGGTGTGAAGTTTATTCAGACAAAAGATGATATTAACATGTTAAAACAGGACGAGATTGGAGCGATATTAACACTAGAAGGATGCGAAGCAATTGGAAGAGATGCAATGAAATTACGGTTGTTGTATCGCCTAGGAGTACGTTCTTTTGGACTAACATGGAATTATGCCAATCTATTAGCTGATGGTGCGCTAGAGACACGTGGGGCAGGTTTAACGACTTTCGGTAAAGAAGTTGTACAAGAACTTAATACGTTACATGCATGGACTGATGTGTCTCATCTAAATGAAAGAAGTTTTTGGGATGTTGTAGAAAGTGCAAAAAATCCTATTGCTTCCCACTCAAACTGTATGAAACTTTGTCAGCATCCACGTAATTTAAACGATGAACAACTTAAAGCTCTTATAAAGCGAAATAGCATGATCGGTGTTACTTTCGTACCACAGTTTCTAACAAATGAAAAACAAGTGAATATAGCAGATATAGTAAGACATATCGAATATATTTGTTCATTAGGTGGAGAGAACAATATAGGATTTGGTTCAGATTTTGATGGGATTTTAGAAACGGTTGTAAATGTATCAGCGTATCGAGATTATGAAAATGTAATGAATGAGCTTTGTAAACACTATGCTGCATCTACTGTAGAGCGATTTTTATATGATAATTTTGTTGAACATATAAGCTTTTAAGATTTTCGTTTTAAAAATCCAGAAAAATTAGAATTAATTCATTTGATATTATTGCTTTTTTTTAAGACCTAATACTAGAATGAAAAACAAAATAGCTTTATACTAAAGATTCAGGGAAATCAGAAGAGGCATAATTTGCGTCCGTTGTAGTTTATTTGTATAAAAAATGCTAAACTATTACTGTAAAAAAATACACTACAATGAATGCAGCCAAAAGGGGTGTAGGAGATGATTAGTCAACTTTCATGGAAAGTTGGAGGCCAACAAGGTGAAGGAATTGAAAGTACAGGAGAAATCTTCTGTATTGCATTAAACCGATTAGGATATTACCTATACGGTTACCGCCACTTCTCATCACGTATTAAAGGCGGCCATACAAATAATAAAATTCGTGTAAGTACAACAGAAGTACGCGCGATCTCAGATGATTTAGATATTTTAATTGCTTTTGATCAAGAAACAATTGATTTTAACTTCCACGAACTACGTCCAGGTGGAATTGTAGTTGCGGATGCGAAATTTAATCCAACAATACCTGATAATACAGATGTAAATCTATATGTGATACCGTTTACAGATATTGCTTCAGAATTAGGTACATCATTAATGAAAAACATGGTTGCTGTTGGGGCATCAAGTGCGGTATTAGGATTAGATGAAACAGCTTATTTAAATGTTGTTGAAGAGATCTTTGGTCGTAAAGGAGAGCAAGTCGTTCAAAAGAATATGGACGCAATTAAACGTGGCTCTCAATATATGAAAGAGTTGCTAGGTGAGAAAGTTAACATGATGCAGCTTGAAAAAGCTGATGGTAAGAAACGCATGTTTATGATTGGAAACGATGCAATCGCATTTGGTGCGGTAGCTGGTGGTGCTCGCTTTATGTCTGCATATCCAATTACACCTGCATCTGAAATTATGGAATACTTAATTAAAAAATTACCAAAAGTTGGCGGAACAGTAATCCAAACTGAGGATGAAATTGCAGCTTGTACAATGGCAATCGGTGCAAACTATGCTGGTGTTCGTACATTAACTGCATCTGCTGGTCCGGGTCTATCTTTAATGATGGAAGCGATTGGTTTAGCGGGGATTACAGAAACACCACTAGTAATTGTTGATACACAACGTGGTGGTCCAAGTACAGGATTACCAACGAAACAAGAGCAGTCGGATTTAATGGCGATGATTTACGGTACGCACGGTGAGATTCCAAAAATCGTAATGGCGCCAAGTACAGTTGAAGAAGCTTTCTATGATATTGTAGAAGCATTTAACCTAGCTGAAGAATATCAAGTACCTGTTATTTTCTTAACGGATTTACAGCTTTCTTTAGGAAAACAAACTGTAGAACCGCTTACGTTAGATAAAGTGGAAATTCGTCGCGGTAAGCTTGATTTAGAAGCGGAATTACCAGAACGTGAAAATAAAGCATACTTCAAGCGTTATGAAGTAACCGAAGATGGCGTTTCACCACGTGTTTTACCTGGTATGAAAAATGGTGTTCACCATGTTACAGGTGTAGAACATGATGAAACTGGTAAACCATCTGAATCAGCAATAAACCGTAAAGATCAAATGGACAAACGTTTCCGTAAAATGGAGAACTTGAAGTTTAACACCCCTGTCTATAAAAATGTTAAGCATAAAGAAGCGGACGTATTGCTTGTTGGGTTTAACTCAACTCGTGGTGCAATCGAAGAGGCAATGGAGCGCTTAGAACAAGAGGGTATGAAAGTAAACCATGCTCATGTACGTTTAGTTCACCCGTTCCCAACAGCTGAAATCGATCCACTTGTGAAAAATGCGAAGCGTGTTGTAGTGGTAGAAAACAACGCAACAGGTCAGCTTGCTAACATTATGAAAATGAATCTTGGTAACGGTGAGAAAATTTCTAGTCTTTTAAAATATGATGGGAACCCATTCTTGCCGAAAGAGATTTACAACGAATGCAAAAAAGGGGTTGTATTAAATGGCAACATTTAAGGACTTTCGTAACAGCGTAAAACCAAACTGGTGCCCAGGTTGCGGAGACTTCTCGGTGCAAGCTGCAATTCAACGTGCGGCAGCTAACGTTGGTTTAAATCCAGATGAACTTGCTGTTATCTCCGGTATCGGCTGTTCAGGTCGTATTTCAGGTTATATTAATTCATATGGTGTGCATAGTATTCATGGTCGTGCCCTTCCGATTGCACAAGGTGTGAAAATGGCAAATCGTGATTTAACAGTTATCGCATCAGGTGGTGACGGTGATGGATTTGCGATTGGTATGGGACATACAATCCATTCTATTCGTCGTAACATCGACATTACGTACATCGTAATGGATAACCAAATTTACGGATTAACAAAAGGGCAAACTTCACCGCGCAGTGAAGCTGGATTTAAAACGAAAAGCACACCACAAGGTTCAATTGAACCGTCACTAAATGTTATGGAAATGGCTTTAACAGCTGGTGCTACATTTGTGGCGCAAAGCTTTTCAAGTGATTTAAAAGAACTAACACAAATTATTGAAGCTGGTATTAACCATAAAGGGTTTTCATTAATTAACGTATACAGCCCATGTGTTACTTACAATAAAGTAAATACTTACGATTGGTTTAAAGAGAATTTAACAAAACTAAGTACAGTAGAGGGATATGATCCATCTAATCGCATGATGGCTATGCAAACGTTAATGGAAAATAACGGATTAGTAACAGGTTTAATATATCAAAATACAGCGCAACCTTCATACCAAGAACTTGTAAAAGGCTATAGTGAGAAGCCTTTAGTGCAAGCTGATTTAAATATGGATCAGAAAATGTTTGATGAACTCGTAGCTGAATTTATGTAATGTAAGAAGAGGAGGTTGCCATTTGGTAACCTTTTTTTATGAGTAAAAAATATAGGATAGTCTTATTTACTTAGAAAATTCAGAATGGTAAAATAATATATAAATCGTTGTATGAAAATGGCGAGTTCATTGCTGATGAAATGTAAGATCAGACAGAGCCTCTTTCTTGTTAAAATTGGCGCAACGCTTCATACTATGGTAATGTTTATAGGGATAAAGCAATATGCTTTTGGATAGGACAAAAAGAAGTATGAAAAGGGAATGTCTATTTGTGTGGGGAAGACTTCATTCTTATGAATGATTAGATTGATTACTCAAGTTTCAAAGGACAAGTTATCTCTCAAGCTATCTAACCATTTTTGAGGTGAGTCAAAGCGCATTAAAATGGACTATAGAGTGTGTATAGTTAAGGGTGAAAGGAGATTACCAATGAACGAGCAACAACGATTAGCAAGTCGACAAGCAAATTCCTCTACGAAAAAAGAAGAGAAAGATTATAGTAAATACTTTGAAAGTGTATACCAACCACCTTCCTTAAAAGACGCGAAAAAACGAGGGAAAGAAGAAGTTAAAATTGAACGGGATTTTGGCTTATCTGAAGAATTTCGCAATTTTGGTACAGGAAGAAAGTTCTATATTCGTACATATGGTTGTCAAATGAATGAGCATGATACGGAAGTAATGGCGGGTATTTTCACCGCACTTGGATATGAGCCAACCTTTTCAACTGAAGATGCAGATGTAGTTTTATTAAATACTTGTGCAATTCGTGAAAATGCTGAAAATAAAGTTTTCGGTGAACTAGGTCATTTAAAGTCATTAAAAAGAAGAAATCCGGACCTTTTAATTGGTGTATGTGGTTGTATGTCTCAAGAAGAATCTGTTGTAAATAAAATTATGCAAAAAAATCAGCATGTAGATATGGTGTTTGGAACGCATAATATTCATAGATTGCCGTATATTCTTAAAGATGCGATGTTCTCGAAGGAGACGGTAGTTGAAGTTTGGTCAAAAGAAGGGGATGTAATTGAAAACCTTCCGAAAGTACGCCGTGGTGATATTAAAGCTTGGGTAAATATTATGTATGGCTGTGATAAGTTCTGTACATATTGTATCGTGCCGTATACACGTGGAAAAGAGCGAAGCAGACGTCCAGAAGACATTATCCAAGAAATTCGTCATTTAGCTGCGAATGGTTATAAAGAAATTACATTACTTGGCCAGAACGTAAATGCATATGGTAAAGACTTTGAAGATTTCGAATACGGTCTTGGCGATTTAATGGACGAACTCCGTAAAGTTGATATTGCCCGTATTCGTTTTACAACGAGCCATCCACGTGATTTCGATGATCACTTAATTGAAGTGCTTGGAAAAGGTGGAAACTTAGTAGAACATATTCACTTACCAGTTCAATCTGGAAGCACAGATATGTTAAAAATTATGGCGCGCAAATATTCACGTGAGCATTATTTAGAACTTGTAAGAAAAATTAAAGAAGCAATTCCAAATGCAGTATTCACAACTGATATTATCGTTGGTTTCCCGAATGAAACAGATGAGCAATTTGAAGAAACGATGTCGTTATATCGTGAAGTAGGATTTGATACTGCCTTTACCTTTATTTATTCTCCGCGCGAAGGTACACCAGCTGCAAAAATGAAAGATAATGTACCGATGGAAGTGAAAAAAGAACGTCTTCAACGCTTAAATACATTAGTAAATACGTTGGCAATTGAAAAGAATAATCGTTACAAAGGTCAAATTGTAGAAGTGTTAGTTGATGGGGAAAGTAAAAATAATCCAGAAGTACTTGCAGGTTATACTCGTACGAATAAACTTGTAAACTTCGTCGCTTCAAAATCTTTAATTGGTCAGCTTGTGAAAGTAAAAGTAACGGAAGCAAAAACTTGGTCTCTTAACGGGGAATTAGTTGAAGAGCCGATTGAGGTGGAATAATAGATGAAAGCATATTCGAAAGATGAAATTGTTGAACAAGCGAAAGAATTAGCAAAAATGATTTCTGAAACAGAAGAAGTTGATTTCTTTAAGAAAGCAGAGGCGCAAATTCATAAAAATGAAAATGTAAAGCGCGCGATTGATGAAATTAAAGCACTGCAAAAACAAGCAGTAAACTTGCAGCATTACGGGAAATGGGAAGCTTTGAAAAAAGTAGAAGCTGACATTGATGCATTGCAAGATAAGTTGGATAGTATCCCAGTTGTGCAAGAATTTAAATCTTCACAAACATATGTAAATGACTTACTGCAGCTAGTTGCAAGTACGATTTCTAACAACGTAACAGATGAAATATTAATTTCAACTAATGGCGATGTATTGAAGGGTGAAACGGGCGCAGCGGTAGAAAGTAAAAAAGGAAATTGTGGTTGTTAAAGAGATGTCGAATTGACATCTCTTTTTTTAATGGGTTAAACGTAAGTTCTTCTCGAAAAAAGAATGACACATTCCGCTATTGTCACGCATATGATTAAGTGAATAGTGATTGAGGAGGGTTACGAATGTCCGAATTTAGAGAGATTATTACAAAAGCAGTGGTTGGAAAAGGACGTAAGTATACAAAGTCAACGCATACATGTGAATCGAATAATGAGCCAACAAGTATTTTAGGGTGCTGGGTAATTAACCACTCGTACGAAGCAAGAAAGAATGGAAAGCATGTGGAAATTGAAGGTTTCTATGATGTGAACACTTGGTATTCATTTGATGGTAATACAAAGACAGAGGTTGTAACAGAACGTGTGAACTACACTGATGAAGTGAGTATTGGGTATCGTGATAAAAACTTTTCTGGTGATGATTTAGAAATTATTGCTCGTGTCATTCAGCCACCAAATTGTTTAGAAGCTCTTGTATCACCAAATGGTAATAAAATTGTTGTGACTGTAGAACGTGAATTTGTAACAGAAGTAGTTGGAGAAACGAAAATTTGTGTAAGTGTAAATCCTGAAGGTTGTGTAGAATCAGACGAAGATTTCCAAATCGATGATGATGAGTTTGAAGAATTAGATCCGAACTTTATCGTTGATGCAGAAGAAGAGTAATAGAAAGCTAGGGAGAAGTTCTTCCTAGCTTTTTACTTTACATAAGTAGTGCTTGAATGAACATGATTCCTTATGAAATGTGCTATAATGAAGAAAGACTCCTGAAATAGGAGATATGGATGTCCGTGAAGTGTGACATATATGAAAATTGATTACTATGTAAGAATTATGGAGGATAAGTATGACGCAATATACCCCTATGATACAGCAATATTTAAAGGTTAAGGCAGACTATCAAGATGCCTTTTTATTTTTCCGATTAGGTGATTTTTATGAAATGTTCTTTGAAGATGCGGTTAAAGCAGCTCATGAACTTGAAATTACATTAACGAGCCGAGATGGTGGTAGTAGTGATCGTATACCGATGTGCGGTGTACCGCATCATGCAGCTAAAAATTATATTGAACAACTTGTTGAAAAAGGATATAAAGTAGCTGTTTGTGAGCAAGTGGAAGATCCAAAAACAGCTAAAGGTGTAGTGCGCCGTGAAGTCGTACAACTCATTACGCCAGGAACGATGATGGAAGGGCGTACTATTGATGAGAAAGAAAATAACTTCTTAGCAGCATTAACACATTTTGAAGATGGATCGTATGCTTTAGCTTGTAATGATTTAACGACTGGACAAAATACAGTAACGTTGTTAACGGGTTCAGTAGAAGATATTTTATTAGAAGTGTATGCAACTGGTTCAAAAGAAATTGTTGTAGATTCTACATTTTCGAAAGATGAATTAAATAAATTAACTGAAACATTAAAAATGACGATTTCGTATGAAGATGCAACAACTATTCCAGAAGGGCTAGAACATCTTGTGAAAAATGTTTCACAAGCAAAGTTAATTAAAGCAATTGGTCGTTTATTTAACTATGTAATAAGAACACAAAAACGTTCGTTAGATCACTTGCAACCAGTTGAAATTTATTATACGAACCAGTTTATGAAAATTGATGTGCATTCAAAGCGAAATTTAGAGCTGACAGAAACACTTCGAACGAAAGAAAAAACAGGATCATTATTATGGCTATTAGATAAAACGAAAACAGCTATGGGTGGTCGTATGTTAAAACAGTGGATGGAACGTCCGCTTATTCAGAAAGAAAAAGTTGAAGAGCGTTTAGAAATGGTTGAAACGTTTGTAAATGATTACTTCTTACGTGAAGATTTAAAAGAAAAGTTAAAAGAAGTATATGATTTAGAACGTTTAGCAGGGAAAGTTGCATTTGGTAATGTGAATGCACGGGATTTATTACAGTTAAGACGATCTTTACTTCAAGTACCAGCTATTTTAGAAGCGATTAGTTTGTTAGATAATGCTTATGCAGCAAGGTTAATTCAAGGTGCGGATCCATGTGAGAGTTTAACTGAATTGCTAGGAAGAAGTATTCAAGAAAACCCACCGCTTTCTATTAAAGATGGAGATATTATTAAAGACGGCTATAATGACAAGCTTGATCAATATCGTTACGTTAGTAAAAACGGAAAAACGTGGATCGCTGAGCTTGAAAAACGAGAGCGTGATATTACAGGAGTTAAATCGTTAAAAATCGGGTACAACCGTATTTTCGGCTACTACATTGAAGTGACGAAGGCGAATCTTGCAGCACTTCCAGAAGGCCGCTATGAGCGAAAACAAACACTTGCTAATGCTGAACGTTTCATAACAGATGAGCTGAAAGAGAAAGAAACGTTAATCTTAGAAGCAGAAGAAAAAATTGTACAACTAGAATACGATTTATTTACAGCACTTCGCGAAGAAGTAAAAGTGTTTATTCCGAAATTACAGCATTTAGCGAAAGTAATTAGTGAACTAGACGTACTGCAAAGTTTTGCGACAGTTAGTGAAGAAGAGCAGTTTGTAAAACCTGTACTAACAACGAAGCGGGAAATCTTTATTAAAGATGGTCGTCATCCTGTCGTTGAAAAAGTATTGAACGGGAAATTGTATGTACCGAATGATTGTATTATGCCGGAGAAGATGGATGTCTTTTTAATTACAGGACCGAACATGTCTGGTAAAAGTACGTATATGAGACAATTAGCACTTGTAACTGTTATGTCACAGATTGGTTGTTTCGTACCAGCAACAGAAGCTGTATTACCTGTATTTGATCAAATCTTTACGAGAATTGGTGCAGCGGATGATTTAATTTCAGGGCAAAGTACATTTATGGTTGAAATGTTAGAAGCAAAAAATGCAATTGCAAATGCATCAGAAAGAAGTTTAATTTTATTTGATGAAATTGGACGCGGTACATCTACGTATGATGGTATGGCACTTGCACAAGCAATCATTGAACATATTCATGACCAAATTGGAGCAAAAACGTTATTCTCTACGCATTATCATGAATTGACGGTGCTAGAAGAAAGTTTAGATCAACTGAAGAATGTACACGTTTCAGCTATTGAAGAGAACGGAAAAGTAGTATTCCTTCATAAAATTCAAGATGGAGCAGCTGATAAAAGTTACGGAATTCACGTTGCGCAACTTGCGGAGCTCCCAGATAGCTTAATCGCTCGTGCGAAAGAAGTGTTAGCACAACTAGAAGGACAAGAAGAAATTATTATTCCAAAGCGTACAGAAGTGAAAGTACAAGAAGTGGCTCCAGAACCAGCTGTTGTAAAAGAAGAACCAGCAGAAATACAAGAGACGAAAGTAGAGACTGAGGAAGAATCGCAATTATCATTCTTTGGTGGAGAACAGTCTTCGAAAAAACAAGACAAGTCAGTTCTAGATGCAAAAGAAACGACAGTACTTGCGCAAATTAAAAAAATTGATTTACTTGATATGACACCTTTAGAGGCGATGAACGAACTGTATCGCTTGCAGAAAAAGTTAAAGAAAGGATGAGTAAGTAGATGGGGAAAATTCGCAAACTCGATGACCAACTCTCTAACTTAATTGCGGCAGGGGAAGTAGTAGAGCGCCCTGCCTCAGTCGTAAAAGAACTTGTGGAAAATTCTATCGATGCGAATAGTACATCTATTGAAATCCACTTAGAAGAAGCTGGTTTATCAAAAATTCGCATCATTGATAATGGGGACGGCATTGCAGAAGAAGATTGTATTGTCGCTTTTGAACGACATGCGACGAGCAAAATTAAAGATGAAAACGATCTGTTTCGTATTAGAACACTCGGTTTCCGTGGTGAGGCGTTGCCGAGTATTGCCTCAGTTAGTGAATTAGAGTTAATTACTAGCACAGGTGATGCACCTGGTACACACCTTATGATTAAAGGTGGAGACATTATAAAGCAGGAGAAAACAGCGAGCCGAAAAGGAACAGATATTACAGTACAAAACTTATTCTTTAATACACCAGCGCGTCTTAAATATATGAAAACCATTCATACAGAGCTTGGGAATATTACAGATATCGTGTATCGTATTGCAATGTCACATCCAGAAGTATCATTAAAGCTGTTTCATAATGAAAAGAAATTGCTTCATACATCAGGAAATGGTGATGTAAGACAAGTACTTGCATCAATTTATAGCATTCAAGTTGCGAAGAAGCTTGTTCCAATTGAAGCTGAATCTTTAGATTTTACAATTAAAGGCTATGTCACATTACCAGAAGTAACGAGAGCATCTCGAAATTATATGTCAACGATCGTAAATGGTCGTTACGTTCGAAATTTCGTATTAATGAAAGCCATTCAGCAAGGATACCATACATTACTGCCAGTCGGACGATATCCAATCGGCTTCTTATCGATTGAAATGGATCCAATGCTTGTTGACGTTAACGTACATCCAGCGAAATTAGAAGTTCGTTTTAGTAAAGAACAAGAATTACTAAAGCTTATCGAAGAAACATTGCAATCGGCATTCAAAAAAATACAGCTCATTCCAGATGCAGGTGTAACAACGAAGAAAAAAGAAAAAGATGAAAGTGTGCAAGAACAGTTCCAGTTTGAGCATGCGAAGCCGAAAGAGCCATCTATGCCAGACATTGTTTTACCGACTGGCATGGATGAAAAACAAGAAGAACAACTGGCTGTGAAACAGCCAGCACAACTGTGGCAACCGCCGAAACAAGAATGGCAACCACCACAGTCGCTCGTAAGGGAAGAACAAAGTTGGCAGCCATCTACTAAACCGATAATGGAAGAACCAATTCAAAAAGAGAAATCGTGGAACAGTAACGATGAAGACTTTGAATTAGAGGAATTGGAAGAAGAAGTTCAGGAAATAGAAGAGATTGAAATGAACGGTAATGACTTACCACCGCTTTATCCAATTGGACAAATGCACGGAACATATATTTTCGCTCAAAATGATAAAGGCTTATATATGATTGACCAACATGCCGCGCAGGAACGTATTAATTATGAATACTTCCGGGATAAGGTAGGAAGGGTAGCGCAAGAAGTACAAGAACTACTTGTACCATACCGTATTGACCTATCTCTTACTGAATTTTTAAGTGTCGAAGAGCAACTAGAAGAACTGAAAAAAGTTGGACTATTCTTGGAGCAATTCGGTCATCAATCCTTTATCGTCCGTTCACATCCAACGTGGTTCCCAAAAGGACAAGAAACAGAAATTATTGATGAAATGATGGAACAAGTCGTCAAACTAAAAAAAGTTGATATAAAAAAACTGCGTGAAGAAGCAGCCATCATGATGAGCTGTAAAGCGTCCATTAAAGCAAATCAATATTTAACGAACGATCAAATATTTGCTTTACTGGAAGAACTACGTACAACAACAAACCCATACACATGCCCACACGGAAGACCAATTCTTGTGCATCATTCTACTTATGAGTTGGAGAAGATGTTTAAGAGGGTTATGTAGGGATACTGTGTTGAGATGAAAATTATCATATTGTGAATTTGACAAAATATTAGAATAGATTATAAAAAAACAAGGTGTAGTTATGCCTTGTTTTTTTATTTGTTTTGAAACATTTTGGTTAACAGTATGCAATAAAATAAAATTAAAAACTCACTTATAAATCTTTTTCGTAAAGTTATAAAAAGCAATGTTAGAAAGTAAGTTCTTGAATTTAAACTGGAAGATAGATGCTGTTGCCGATTATAAGGGAGGTGTCGATAAAATGAAGATTGAAGGAAACGTACAAGTCTGAATAATTTTCTCAAAATGAGAAATAAAATTTATTAATGGAAATATATTTATGGGATGTTTAGATGATAAATAGATGGTACTCATTTTTATTTAATATCATTTAATAACCTTAAATGATATTAAATACGCTACCTTCCTGACTAGCTGAATATTACACATATAAAAGGGCTATTATGGTAAAATGAATTAGTGGATTTATACAAAAGTAGAATATATAGGGAGTGGGGAGTTTTTGAGTACGGTTTCAGTTATACATTTTACGGATATACATTTAGCAGATACTGATAACTCTATTATGGACAAACAAAATGCATTATGGAGGGCTTTAAAATCTGAATTGAAATCATCGGATTACATTGTTTGTTGTATATCGGGTGATATTGCACAAAGTGGAAAAGAAGATGAATATTGTAATTTTGCTATTCCTTTTTTTGATAATCTACAAATTGAAATAAAAAAGGAATTTAATCAGCATCTTGAATTTTTGTTGATTCCGGGCAATCATGACTGCGATTTTTTTGGGGATTCAGGAAAAAATGCAACTCGAGATGTCTTAATAAAAGCAATTAACAATCAAGATAGTGAACAGCTTTCAATACATACAATTGATACTATTAGAGTTCAAGAGAATTTCGATAATTTTAAAAGCCTGTATCATGAGCAATGGGAAAATATAGAGTTAATTCATGATGATCCTCTCCTTCAAAGAGCAATTCTTAAGATAGGTGAGAAACAAATTATTTTTAATTTAATGAATTCTTCGTGGATATCAACTTTAAGAGAACAACCAGGGAAAATGTGGTTCCCAGTTAAGCAATATCGCCCTATTATGGAGACAACATTAGGAGATGTGAATGTCACTATGATTCATCATCCTGATCATTGGTTGGACCCTGATAATAGAAGAGAGTTAAGAAATTTACTAGAAAGTTCTTCTGATTTTATTTTAAGTGGACATGAACATTCTCATACAAATACTATTCTTACAGATTGGCAGAATAAACGTGTTCAATATATTGAGGGAGGAGTTCTTCAAGAACGTTGGGATCCAGAGGTAAGCCATTTTAAAGTATTACATTTAAATTTAGAAGATGATACACAACGTATTAAAGAATATTCTTGGAATGGGGATTTATATAAAGAGATAGATGATACAGATTGGTGTGATCTCCAAACAGCTTCAATGGCAAAGGGGAAACACCGTACAACTTTAAATATAGTAGAAGAATTTAACTCGTTTATTTATAATATAGGACTTCCATATACACATCCAAGAAAAAACAAGTTAGATTTAATTGATTTATTTGTAGCCCCAGATCTCAGAGAAATTATTTTACGTGGAAATAGTGGAAGTGAAGTGACTGAATATGTTTCCTTTGATCAAATGCTCGTAGAACTGCAAGAAGATGAGCATTTGTTAATTATAGGAGATAAGGAATCTGGAAAAACAGCATTAAGTAAGCAATTATTTACTCATTCTTTTAATATGGGAAAAAAGCCAATCTTTATTGAGGGGGCAAAGATAAAAGGAGATCACATTAAAGGAATTGACAAATTAATTAAAACTGCAACTAAACAAATTTATGGAGAAGGAACCAATGATCAATATGTTCAACTTGATAAAAAGGACAGGGTGTTAATAATTGATGATTGGCATAAATGTATCCTAAATGCAAAATTTAAATCTTTATTTTTTGAAGAAGCGGCTAAATGGTTTGGGAAGATAATAATAATGGCGGATGAGATTTCAAATATGAGAGAATTATTATTGATTCTTTCAAATCATGAACAGCATAAAGTACGCCAATTTGAAATTCAAGAATTTGGTCATGTAAAAAGAGCTGAACTTATTGAAAAGTGGATATTATTAGGACAAGAATCTACTATAGATGAAAGTAAACTTATAGTAATTAAAGATCAATTAGAAAGATCCGTGGATTCAGTCATTGGGCAAAACTACGTGCCTACATTTCCGCTATATTTACTTATAATTTTACAGGCTTTTGAAAGTAGTACACCTCATAATTTAGATCGTAGTACAAATGGGTATTATTATGAATTATTAATAAAACAGGCATTGACAAAGATTCAAGTTACAAATGAAGAAACAGATGCTATGTATAATTATTTGACAGAATTAGCTTATAATTTTTATAAAAATGAAAAACAGGTAATAACCGAAGAAGAATGGTATAAGTTTCATAAGTTATATACAGAAGAATATGCTTTACAATTTAGTAGTCAATTTGAATTCACTAAATATAAAACTAAAATCTGCAATGCGCTTATTTTGCAGAGGTCTGGTGAAGGTTATGTTTTTGCATATTCTTATATATATTATTATTTTGTAGGACAGTACTTAGCTAGACATATAGGTGAAGAAGAAGTTAGAAATACGATTTCAAAAATGTGTTTCAATCTACATCTATCTGACTATGCTCATATATTGATGTTTTTGACTCATTTATCTAAAGATAATTTTATTATTTCGCAAGTAATTAATGTAACGAAATCTCTTTTTGAGGATGTACCAATTTTAAAATTAGAGTCAGATATTGATGTGTTTAATAATTTATTAGATGAAATTCCTCAGTTAGTTATTGAGAATATAGATGTAAATGAGAATAGGAAAAAAGTTCATGAACAGAAAGATGAATATGAAAGAGAGTTGAAAGTTCAGAAAACTGAGTTGAGTTCAAATGAAGTGGAAGTTGGAAGTGAAATACAAACAATTTCTGAATTCAATAAATCATTAAAGATGCTTGAAATTGTCGGTCAAATCTTGAAAAATTACTATGGATCAATAAAAGCGCAGGAAAAAATAGAATTGTGCATTGAGGCATATGCTGTGGCATTAAGAACAAATAATGCATTCTTGGAAAGATTTAAAGAAGACAAGGATTACATTGTAAAATTCCTATGTTCGTTGGCAGAAGAGAAAGGTTATTATGATAGGGAGAAAGTAGAAAGTGAAGCTAAAAAATTCTTGTTTATGTTAGCACAGGCTATTACATATTCATCTATAAACAAAGTAAGTACTGCTGTAGGATCAAGAAATTTAGATGAAATTTTTAAAAGAGTATATGATGAAATGAGAAGTACATCAGTTAATTTAATTAATGTAGGAATAAAATTAGAACATTATCATCAGTATCCTTATCATGAAATTGCTCAATTATATAATGCTTTATCGGGGAATAAAATGGCACAAGATATATTACGACGTATGGTGGTGAAATATTTATATATGTTTAAAACCACCTTTAAGGATCAACAACGTATTTGTGATTCTGTAGGTATTCAATATACACCACAAAAAATGCTACAGGTGATAAGTCCCAATAAAAGATTTAGGGATTAGCTTTAGAAAAATTAAGTTAACATTGTTTTGAGTAAAGACAACAAAATTGTTTAATTTTAGTCTTGGAAATACAATAACCATTACGCTAGGAGGAAACAGTACTATGAAACAAGATATTGCTTTAGATTTTCAAAAACATATAGTGACTAATTTTAAAGAGTACTTAGATGTAGTGAAGTCTTTAAAAAGTAAAGAAGAAAATTTATGGTTTAGGGGACAAGATAATGCAAGTTTTCAACTAGTTCCAAGCGCATTAAGGAATTGCTATGAGATTAAGGATCAATTCGATAGAGATATTAAACCACAAAAATTAACTGAGTATAATAATAAGGGTAACCAGGTGGCTTATATTAATGTTCATTCTATGTTGCAGGAATTTAAGTTAATTGCCAAACAACATTTACGTATTGAACCTACAAATAATCTAGAATGGCATTTTATAGCACAACATTATGGTATACCAACAAAACTACTAGACTGGTCAACTGATTCACTGGTAGCTTTATTTTTTGCAATACAAAAAAATAGAGAAGGATTGCTACAGGACAATATAGAGAACGCTATAGAAGATTTTCGATGTAATTCCTATAGTGATAAAGGAGCAAGTGTATTTGTGGTAAATCCTGGTGAGCTAAATAAAGTTATTGCTGGTTATACTAAAGGAGGAACAGAAGAACCTATTGATTTTACATTGAACTCTGCTATCTATAATGAACAAATAGAAAAAGGTTTTCTTGACGGTTCTAATCAGCTATTACCATGCTGTATAACTAGTACCCCAATAGATAAGCGTATTTGTAGACAGTCTGGTAATTTTACTATACATGGCAGTTTTGTATGGCCGATAGACCACATAGATCAAGCGAAAAAAATAATACACAAAATATTTATTCCTTATAATTGTATAGAAGAAATGAAAGAGATGTTATATGCCCTAGATGTTACAGAAAATTCTCTGTATGGCCATTCTGATTTAGATTCATATTCAAAAGATATTAGTAATAAAAATCAGGAAAAGCTACGATTAGCAGTTAATGAGCTGAAAATTAAATATAATCAGCAGATGATAAAATGATTCCTTAAAAAAGAAGCGATGAAATAAATCGCTTCTTTTTTCTTTTCCTTATAGAATCCTTATAATTGTCGTTTACTCTAGAATTACAATATACGAGGAGGAAGTTTAGGATGACTGAGATGATGTTAGAAACAAAAAAACTTTGCAAAACATTTAGAAAGCAAAGTGTGGTACAAAACATTTCGCTTTCTGTACCGAAATATGCAATTTATGGATTGTTAGGTCCTAATGGGGCGGGGAAATCGACAACTTTAAAAATGATAACAGGTATGCTTATACCTACTTCTGGTGAGATTTATTTTGATGGTCATAAATGGACGCGGCAAGATTTACATTCTATTGGTGCTTTAATTGAGTCTCCGCCACTTTATGAAAATTTAACAGCAAGAGAAAATCTGCAGGTTCGTACGACTGTTTTAGGTTTGCCTAAATCAAGGATTGATGAAGTATTGCATGTTGTGGAGCTAGAGAATACAGATAGGAAAAAAGCGAGGGAATTTTCTATGGGGATGAAGCAAAGATTGGGAATTGCAATTGCATTGCTGAATCATCCGAAGTTTTTAATATTAGATGAACCGATGAATGGACTAGATCCTTTTGGGATTCAGGAACTAAGAAAACTAATCCTTTCCTTTCCCGCAAAAGGAATTACTGTCATTTTATCCAGTCATATTTTAAGCGAAGTAAGTCAAATTGCAGATCATGTTGGGATTATTTCAGGCGGTGTATTGGGGTATCAGGGGAAACTGAATAAGGATGATGACCTAGAAGATTTATTTGTACAAGTGGCTGGAAAGTATAGAAGGGAGGCATAAGAAATGAATCTATATATTGCATCTGAAAAAATTAAAATTAAACATACTTTTTTGAACAAACTTATATGGCTAGTTCCATTTGCTACAATACTAATTGCTTTTTTATTATCGGCGGATTATTTTCAATTATCTAGTTACAACTGGTGGTACATTACGATGCTTCCAGGAATGATTTCTTTAAGTTGTGTACTTCTTGCGGAGAAAGATAAGAAAATGAATAATCGTTCTATCTTATCGTTACCAGTTTCATTAAAACGAGTATGGATTTCTAAAGTATTACTAATTGTAGGGATTTTGAGCTTTTCATGCATACTTTTTTTCTGTGGAATCCAGTTATCTAGTTTACTATTAAATAAGGAGAATTTCCGAATCATTCCTACAGTAAATGCGCTAGTAGGAAGTGTTCTTTTAATCGTTACTTTTATGTGGCAAATTCCGATATGTTTGTTTTTAGGTAATAAATTAGGTCTATTTCCGACACTTTTATTGAATATAGGGGCAAATGGACTTTTTGGGGTTGTATTAGCAACAGAAAATATTTGGATGATTAGTCCATACACATATCCAAGTAGACTTATGATTCCTATTTTAAAAATACTACCAAATGGTTTATATGCGGAAACCGGAAGTGTAACGTTCAAACCAGAACTCCTTTCCTACGATGCAATTCTGCCAGGCGTGGCAATTTCTATCGTGTTGTTCCTTTTGTTCACTTATATGACGGCAAAATGGTTTGAAAAGCAGGAGGCAAAATAATATGACAGTCTTGTCGAGAATAGTAAGAGCCGATTTTATAAAAATGAAACATACGGTTTTTTTCTGGATACATATAGCGATGCCAATCATCGGTATTGCTCTTTTTTTAAGTTATTCTTCCATTTCAAAAGTTGATTCTATAAATAAGGTTTCAGGATATATTCAAGTATTATCGATATCTTTTCCGTTGCTAATTAGCATTGTGTGTTCTTCTGTTGTGGAACAAGAGGCTGTGGCAGCGAATTTTAAAGAACTTTTATCAACGGAATACGGAAGGCGTAAAGCATTTATTAGTAAAGTATGTTTACTTTTAATATGTGGGTTTTGTTCAACTATATTGGCAGTCGTTGGGTTTGCAGCAGGGTTTCATTTTCTGTTAGGGCAAAATGACTTTCCATTTGCTTTGTATGTTGAAATTTCCTTCATTCTTTTTGGGTGTCAAATCTTTATGTATATATGGCATCTTTTCTTAAATTTTCGTTTTAGTAAAGGTACTTCCATTGGGATTGGAATTATAGAAATCTTGCTGGCAGCTTTAATGCTTACAGGGATGGGAGATGTGATTTGGAAATACACGCCATGTGCGTGGAGTGTGAGATTATGCAATTATTTTTTGGAACACAAATTGAGTCCCGATTCTATTCATGTCTTACAAGTAGAGGCAAAAATGGGAGCGGTGATTTGCGTTTGTTTCACGATCATTGCATTTGTTATTTCCCTTATGTGGTTTTCCTTTTATGAAGGACGCAAAGAAATGTAAATATATTTGTATTATAATGGAAACGAGGGGGAGATTCTATATGGCAAGAATATTAGCAATTGATGATGAGGACGGTATCCTTTATATTATTAAAAGTGCTTTAGAGAAAGAAGGTCATGAGGTAACAGCCGTTAGTAATCCTCTTGCAATATCAAAGGATAAATTTTGTCATTATGATTTAATTCTATTAGATGTCATGATGCCAGAAATAGATGGATTTACACTGTGTAAGGAAATACGAGATTTGGTTGATAGTCCAATTGTGTTTCTAACTGCCAAAACAATGGAGAAGGATCTGATTACAGGGCTTAGCCTCGGCGGAGATGACTATATTACAAAACCTTTTGGAATTGGAGAACTGCGTGCGAGGGTGTCTGCACATGTAAGGCGTGAGCATAGAGAAAAGCAAAATGCATTTTTTCTGTCAGGTCTTACATTTCATCTATCATGTAAAGAAATATGGCATGAAGATACATCTATCGCATTTACGAAAAGTGAGTACGGAATTTGTGAATATTTAGCTTTGAATCATGGACAAGTATTTTCAAGAGAAAAGATTTATGAAAATGTTTTCGGATATGAGGGAGAAAGTGATAACCAAGTAATTGTAGAACATATTAAAAATATCCGTCAAAAATTATGTAAGCATGACATGAATCCAATAGAAACAGTATGGGGAATTGGTTATAAATGGAGGAAGTAAAAAAACAAGTCAACCTTAGCAAAATATTAATCCATTATATCTTTGCATTTTCAATAGGGACGATTGCATTAGTTACCTTTTTTATGGTTCTATTTCAAATTGGAGTTAACGCAGAGATAATCCTTCCAGCGAATTATTATGAAAAACAGATTGAATCACAAAGAGACGCCATAGTTAAAGCCGAACAGGACGATGATCAAATTTTAAAACAATATAAATATGTTGTGTATGATTTTTCAGGAAACGTTATTCAAGGGAGTATTAATAAAGAATATGCGGGACAAATATGGAATAACATGCAGAATGATGAAAAAGGTGATAGTAAGTACTATTATGCAATTATAGAACGCGATAAAGATGTTTGTGTCATTCTATATACTTTACATGCTAATTTTAAAAATCCTTTTTTGCAGAAGTATTTACCGAGTCCGGAAGTTTGTGAAATTGTCCTTTTTATTCTATTATTTGTTGCAGAAGTGATAATTCTATCTCGCTATTTTGGCAAAACATTGTCAAAGGAAATGCTGATTTTAAAAAATATAACGGATAAAATTCAAAAGGAAGATTTAGATTTTCAAGTAGAACAATCTAAAATAATAGAAGTGAATGAAGTATTAAATTCTTTAGTGAAAATGAAAGATGAATTGAATAGTTCCTTACGTACACAGTGGGATATGGAAACGAATAGAAGAGAGCAGATTGCTGCTTTGGCACATGACATTAAGACGCCATTAACGATATTGAGAGGGAATGCAGAGCTATTAAATGAATCAATGCTAGATTCAAATCAGAAAAAATGTAATGAGCATATTTTGAAAAGTGTTGATGAGATGGAAATGTATATGAAAACTTTACTCGACATTACGAAATGTGAGGAAGGCACTTCACTTCAATTTAAGCAAATAGATCTACATAAATTTGTTCGTAATATTATAGAAGAAAGTGCAATTTGTGTTTTGGGCAAACAGTTAAATTTAATTAAAAATGTTCAGGATATACCAAATTTGATTCATGTTGATGAGACTGCTTTGAAAAGAGCCATTATGAATATAATGATGAATGCAATTGAATATTCTCCAACAAATGGCGACTTGATGTTTTCAGTGGAAATGATTAGTGAAAAACTGCAATTTATTGTCGAGGACTCGGGAAGAGGGTTTACAGAAGAGGAAATAAATTCAGCTACAGAGCAGTTTTATAGAGGAGATAAAAGTAGAAACTCTAAAAATCATCATGGAATGGGCTTATACATTGCTGAAAATTTTGCAAAGCAACACGGTGGAAACCTTTACTTAAGTAATTCGGAAAAGCTGTGCGGTGCAAAAGTTGTTTTGGAAATATCAATGTAGTAGAGAGGATACAGATTATAACAAGTCGTTCCGTTTAAATATAATTCTTTTATAAACTAGAAATAACCTATTTGTAATTTATATGTGCTTTCTCATTTTTTGTAAGGAAAGAGGTTTTCAATTTACAGACTTATCAGAATTATGTAAAGTGTAGATAAAACCATAAAATGGGGTGTTCTTTATGTGTACTAGTTTGACATTACAGACAAAAAACGGTCAGCACCTTTTTGCAAGAACGATGGACTTCACATTAGATATGAATCAAGAAGTAATAATTATTCCTCGACATTACCAGTGGAATAATATAACTGGTGAAATTATTAATACGAAACATGCTACGGTTGGAATGGGTATTAATCATCAAGGAAGGATCATTATGGCGGACGGAGTAAATGAAGCAGGTATGACATGTGCAACACTCTATTTTCCAGGATTCGCTACTTATAGTCAAAGCATAGATGACAACAATACAAATTTGGCTCCATTTGATTTTGTGACTTGGAGTCTGACACAATTCAATTCTGTCAAAGAGTTAAAGGAATCTGTAGATAGCCTTACCTTTTTGGATATACCATTACCGGATTTAGGACTTACGCCACCGCTACATTGGATTTTAGCGGATAAATGGGGAGATTGCATTGTACTGGAGCCGACAAATGAAGGGTTAAAAATGTATGATAACCCACTAGGAGTGATGACGAATAGTCCGGAGTTTAATTGGCATTTGCAAAATTTAAGACAATATATTGGCCTTAAATCGCAGCCATTCGCGCCAACTGAGTGGAGTAACTTACCATTAAGTGCTTTTGGTCAGGGCTCAGGTTCAATGGGACTTCCAGGGGATTTCACCCCGCCATCAAGGTTTGTGCGAGCAGCATATGGCAAACAAAACATTCAAGGTATAGATAGTGAAGAAGAGGGAGTATCGGCCCTATTTCATATTTTATCAAATTGCGAGGTTCCTAAAGGCGGAGTAATAACAGAAGAAGGTGCATTAGATAATACCATATATACAAGCGTAATGTGTATGGAGTCCGGAACATATTATTATCATACCTACGATTGTAGACAAATTATAGCTATTCATTTATTTCATGAAAATTTAGATACAGATGAGATTAAAGCTTATCCGTTCCAACGGAAACAAAAAATATTTTATGAAAACTAAGTAGCTTTGAAACAACTTTTAGTAAATTTTTAAATATATATAATAGAGCAATAATGGCCAATATAATTGTTGGGTGCTTCTTTAACTTTGTGATTTATCATAAATTTACTCCTTTCTTCAATTACGCCAACGAGTAGATTTATGCTGGTAGGAGCATTGGCTAAGAAATTTATTTTTAATTAAACTAGTTTTTATTTTTTCTAGAGGGGCCATTAAAGTGCTACTAGGTAAAATAAATATGGGCGTACTTTATTTATAGATAATAGAAGAACAAAAAAGGTATGGAAACTATCCATACCTTTTTTGTTCTTCTATTATCTATGTATAAAAAAGCGCTGTATATCAGCACTTTTTAAAAGTACATGAGTTGTATAAGAAAAATTTATTTATTACCTATAACTATGCAAGGTCTAATATAGATTCTTATTCGATTAATTGTTATAAGGGCCTATAAGGTTATTTGTTTTTATTATTATTAATTTTTTCCGTATATAACACCTGTTCTTTATAGTGTTTTTTAATTGGGAAAGTATGTGTACCAGAGCCGTTTTTGAAAGTTTTATTGATGGGGTTTTTTAGCGGGATTGTTGTAGTTTCAGTAAATTCATATGGGTAGTTTATTTTAGATTTATCTTCAAACATGAAAATGCCTCCTTTTAGGATTTCCTGAATTCTTTACTATAACATGATATGCATATAGATTTTTTTTGGACTAGTTATTTATAGAGGTTAATGGAATTAAATTACGTAACTACTGAAATATTTCAAAGGAAAACAATGTGAGAAATATATGATAATGCTTCTTTTATTTATTAGGGAAGGGAATAATGCATATATATTCGTTATAAATTGTTTTTATAATATGGGTTTATATAGACTTTTCCTGATAATATAATGCGGGAGATTATAGTGTTATTAGGTTATTAGGAACATTTAATGCTGTTTCATAACTGAAAGGAAATTGAAAAAAAACTGAAACTTTTCTCATAAAAATTCAATCTAACTTGAAAAATGAAAGGAAAATGAAATTTTCCAAAAGATATTCTTTGTTAAGATAAAAAGCATACATACAAAAAGTATTGACATATCTTAAAAATGTATTTTCAAGATATAGTGGGGGAAAAGATGAGAGTAGAAAAACAATTAATAAAAAAGATGTATTATGAAACATTCCTAATGGAGAATGAAACAAAACCACCTATTGATGTACTTGGAGAAGCTTATGTAAACGAAGAAAGAAATGAGATTTCTGATGGATCTTACATTCGTTTTGCACAAGGTGAATTTTATTATCGCCATCAAGATTTTGAAGCAGCTATTTTTAAATGGGAAAAAGTTAATAATGAATTAGCACCATGGGCACAAAAAAATATTGCCGATGCTTATTTCGAGCTTAATCAATTACCAGTTGCTGAAAATGTTTATACGTCCATTACTACTGATAATATAATATTGATGACGGAGATTAGATTACAATTACTTTCTCTTTACATAGAGCAAAATAATTTTGACTCTGCTTTCGCTGTTATTAAAGAAGCAGTTTCTTTAAATCCGGATTATCCAAATGTCACAAAAATTGCCCGTTCCTTTTATGAGGAGCAGCAAGATTTTGATAGTGCAGTAGAGCTTGCTGTGAATGAGTTAATTCGAACAGAATCTTATCCGTGGTTTGAGGTTTTAAAAGGATATATCGATAAAAGATTTACTAAACATATTTCACCAGATTATTTTTATGAAGTATTAGTTACGTTAAATAATGTAGATCAAGTACAATTTACGCAAATGGTTTCATCACTTTGGAATAGTTATAAAAACGAACAAAATTACTTATCATGGCTTAACACAATAAATGAATTTTTCTTACATATTGAAATACATTCGTCCGATATATGGGACAAAATTTCTTCTCTTTACGAAGGAACGTACTTTGAATTAATTCAAGGTCAATATATGCTTAAACAATTGCACGATATCATTCCAAACTTGTTAACAAATTGGTTAAAGGTTGTCAATCCATCTTATGCTGTATTTCCATCTGCAGCTGTATTGGCATGGGATGAGATTTTCCCTTCCGAAATAGATTCAGCAAATATAAAACATGCTGAAAACCTGTTGTTATATTCTATTAATCATGTGGATGGCTTAGAGTATAGTTTGCATCTTTTTGAATCTATTACAGAGTGGGCACAAAAACATAATATAGAAATGGGTCACCGATTTAGATGGTTAGTTGGCGAGCTCGCAGATTTAAGCACAAATCGCATTTTAGTAACGGGAACTTCAGGAAACGGAAAAACTACATTTATTAACTCTATAATAGGAGAAAATATATTAGAAAAATCAATTTCAAATGTAGTAGTTTTAAAAAATGATGCGCATACAGAAATTAACGCCATAACAGACTCAGCAATTACAACAACGGAAGATGTCTCTGATTACCATAATATGATGTCTCAGCACCAACAAACATATAGAGATAGAGCATGTGTTGAATTTAAATTACCATGCAGATTTTTAAGTGAAAATAAACTTACATTTGTAGTTACACCTGGATTTAATAGGAATAACGATACTAGAGATGAGGTATTCGAATATTTAAATTCTGTAGACGAATTACTATTCGTATTGAATGCGGATTCACCTTTTACTGACAAAGAACGTGATATTCTATTAAGCATTCAAGAACATACACCAAATTTACAAATTCATTTCTTATTAAATAAAATCGATAACATTTACAGTGATGCAGAAGTGAAAAGAGTATTACATGATACGCAAGCGAGAATAAACACATATTTCCCGCATGCGAGAATTTTCCCTTACTCTTCGTTATATACAAGTAGTCAACAATTAAATGATTTAACTGAGTTTATTCATTTTAACTTTAATCATAAAAATGTCGATGCAGAACGTACGGAAAAGCTATTGTTTTTCATTCGAAAAACAATTACATATCTATTGGATAAACGCGTTGAGAAAGAAAACAATTTAGTGGATTCTATTCATTGGAATGAAGATATGCTAGTGAAACTAAATGGTAGCAGTAATAATCTTACTACTTTTGAGAAGGAAAAAATTCATTTCATTACACAGTCATATCGTACAATGAAAACGGAAATTACGAATGAACTTACTGAAAATATTCCGAAGATATTACAGAGTTGTTCAGATTTAATTAGTGAAGAAAGCGATTTCGGGCACATTGATACGGAACTAAATAAAGCGATGAATGAAAGAGTACATAAATATTTAGAACAAACTGTATTACCTAATTTTGCTCTTTCTATGAAAAATTGGATTGCGATTTCTAATAATGAGCTCCTTCAAAGTCAATCGTACTTAGAAGAACTTAGTGAAGGACTTAATTCTTTATTTGGAGAAAATCGAATACAGTTAGAATGTGATTTTAAAGTGCTTGATGACTGGCGCAGAGATACTGACAGAATGACGACTAGAATACAAATGGATGAAGTAAATATTTTACGTCGCTTTACGCCAGCACAATTTTTACTGAAAAGTGCCGGTAAATTATTTGGAGTTCTTCCTAAAAACAAAGGTATGCTATATAACAAATACAAACAGTATGTAGAAAATGAAGATTATACTGAGGTAACGGCTTCTATTATGAAGAAATTTTTCTTGCAATTTGAGCTATTTGAAAACACGCAAGAGCGGGATATTAACATATTCTTTAGGAATCCATTTAACTCCTTGAAACAAGCTGTAGAAAATACTCATTTAGAAATACAAGAAAAACAAGAGATGTTACATAAGATGAAATCACAACCTGAAGTTTATCATGATTCTATCATGCTCTTTGAATTGAGATTACGTCAATGTGAAGTAATTTTAAATATAGGTGATGATCATACCTATACAGATGTAACTTTAGAAACAAGCGTAGAATAAAAGTAAAATATACGAGGTTTTTATATGACATTGCATCATATGTTATACGATAGTAAAAGGGAGCAACTTATTACAGTTGCTCCCTTTCATATTTAGATTATTTTTCAGTCTCTTTAATTTTAGTTTGTACTTCGCCAGTTTTAATTTTATTACTTTCTGAGAAACGTAATAAATCGCCTTCAATAATTTTGTCAGACATTCGTAATTCATTTTGTGCACGGTTAATGAGTGCTTGTGCTTCTTTTTTTGGTAAATCTACAATTTCACCTGTTATGCGGTCATAGAAAGTGTTGTTTGTGTATACATACTTCTCTGTAATAAAGCTACCATCACGTAAAACAACAAAACCGGTATATTCATCTGAAAACATATCATGACCAAAACGGATATCGTTCGTAGTATTAATCCCTAATAAATTTAGAATAGTAGGTTTTATATCGATTTGCCCCGTAGGTTTTGAAATCGTTTGACCTTCTGTTTGGCCAGGCATATGAATATATAAAGGTGTGCGTTGTAAATTTAAAGTATCAAATTCTGTTATTTGATCTTTTTCTAAAAACTGTGCCATTGCACGATTGTGTTTTTCAGAAATACCATAATGATCACCATACAACACAATAATAGAATCATCATACATTCCCTCGGCTTTTAAACGCTCAATAAATTTTTTAATTGATTCGTCTAAGTAACGTGCTGTTACGATATAACGATCAAATACGCCATTACCAGAGTTGTATGGTTCAATGAATTTTGTATCTTCATCATAAGTAAATGGATAATGGTTCGTTAAAGTAAGGAAACGAGCGTAAAATGGTTGGTCAACAGTTTTTAATATATCTACTGATTGATCAAAGTATTCGATATCTTTTAATCCCCAATTTAAATTTGTTTCGGGCGTAATTTTGTAATCAAGTTCATTATAGTAACGATCATAACCGAGAGCAGAGTACATAATGTTACGATTCCAAAATGTTGCGTTATTCGCATGGAATACAGAAGTGAAATAACCTTGCTGACGTAAAATCTCTGGAGTCGCAGTATAATCATTGTTACCGTGCGTGAAAAATACAGCTCCTCGATTTAATGGATACAGCGACGTATCGATTAGAAATTCAGAATCGGACGTTTTTCCTTGCCCAGTTTGGTGGAAAAAGTTATCGAAGTAATAGCTTTCATTGATGAATTCATTCAAGAATGGTGTAACTTCTTGACCGTTAACTGATGCGCCTATTAAAAAAGTTTGCAGAGATTCAAGAGTGACAACAATTACGTTTTTTCCTTTCGCTGCACCAAACATGTTAGGGTTTGGCTCACTTTGGTTTGCCTTTACGTAGTTTTCAGTTTCTTGTAATTTACTACTATCAGCAAGTGCTTTTTGTGATCCTGCTTTTACTTGCAGTGTTAAATCATATATTTGATGAGTGTATAGTCCTAAATTTTTAACAAGCATGACTCGGTCGAATGATCTCGTTAATAGTTCAGGGCGCTCTTTTTCTGCAAGGTGTAGATTCGCAAAAAATACACCAATCGTTAAGAGAAAATATACGAAGCGTGCCGGATGAGTTACACGTCCGGTTTGGAAGACTAGTGCCTTCTTCTTTAACAAAATAAAGAAGAAAATAATGTCTACGAATGCGAGAATAATTTTGTAGTTCAATATTTCTATAATACTGCCGCCTAATTGGCCAAAGTTTGATGTTTGTCCAAGTACTGGTAACGTAACGAAATCACTATAAAAATCATAGAACATTACATTCCCAACAAGTACGATTGTTAATAAGAGATTAATACATAGCGCTATATAATTTCGCTTTTCACCGGTTGCAAATAATGCTAATCCGACAAAAGCTAATGATGCAGCGAGAGGGCTAATAAACAAAATAAGCTCTTGTGTAGAAGACTCAATTTTTAAATCAAAACTGAATCTTGTAATAAGATATGTTTTTAACCATACTGTTAACGCAATTATTAAAACAAAGCTTATATTTTGCATTTGTAAATTAATTTTATTTTTCATTTTTACACCTTCTTTATACGATTTATTTAACTTGTGTTATATATTATATTTTCATAACTATTAGAGTGTAATGAACCATTTAATGGTTTCTAAAGGTAACAATATGAAGTATTCATATACGTACAATAGGGAATTTTAAAGCGCAAATCTATTTTTGGAAATAGAACAGAAAAAGTCATAGTTGTAGTAAAAAATACTTATAGACATCCTAACATATTAAACACTATAGTGATGTTACAAAATATCGAACAAATGAAAGTGGAAATGAATAGAGGCTTTTAAAACTGTTGACATTCAATTTGTTAGAATTGAATGTCGATAGTTTTACCATACATAGTTATGTTAAATATGTATCTCGTAAAATCCCGATTTTTGGTGGGATAATCATTAGCGGGGGAAGGACAAGGTACATAAATAAAGCGTTATGGAAGTTAAAATATTTGATTGCTATCTTAATGAAAGAAATTAAATATGAGATAAATATTTTCCAACATATAACCCACTTGCAGCAGCTTGAGATAATGAATGAGTGACGCCTGAACAATCTCCAACTAAAAATAGTCCATGCACACTTGTTTCAAAATGGTTATTTATTTTTATCGTAGGAGCATAGAATTTTCCGTCAATTCCATATAATAAAGTATCTTTATCGATCGGTTCTTGGATGAATTGTTCTAAACGTAATAAAAATTCTTTAAGCCCTTCAATATATAATGGAGGAATTTCTGTATGCAAATCGCCATAATCTCCTTGTAGTGTAGGCTGTATACGGTTATGTTTCATGCCTTTCTCTGTTGTAGGTTGTTTATTTAGTAAGTCCTCTAAGCGCTGTATAACAATTCGATCTCGTCCTTGGTTAATGCTTTTAATAATTGAACTTGCGTATACATTTGCTTCTTTGAGAGTTGAAAAATAGCGCGGGATAAATAAAGTGAAATTTAAGTTAGGTGTGCCAGTTCCTTCCTCTCGAAAATTTTGACCGTCAGGCATAACTAAACCTTCTTCGTACTTTCTAATGATGCGTCCTTTCGGATTCATACAGTACGTAGTTGCTGTGAATTGTTCATGCTCATAAGAAAGTTTTGTCTCAAATGTATCTTTTAATATAGAACGTAATTGGTGTTCTTTCATCTCTACTCTAATACCTAAATCTACACGAGTTTGTTCCTGAGAAATATTTAGAGAAGTGCACATTTCTTTTAACCAATCCGCTCCGGAACGCCCAGTTGCAAACACTAGTTGCTTAGATTGAACTATTCCTTCATTTGTCTCTATTGTAAAATGATCTTTCTGTTTCATAATATGTTGTACATCTATATGAAATTGAATATTTATTTTCGTAAGTAAAAATTCATAGAGCTGCTGAAAAATGTCACTTGAAAGGGTAGTACCAAGATGTCTTACTTCTGTTGTTAGCATTTGTAAACCACACGTTTCAGCTCTCTTATTGAGATTTGGATTTTCTGTAGAGTATTTTGAAACAGAACTTCCTCCGAACTGACATAGAATTTCATCTACTTCAGCCATGAGTTGAATAAAGCTTTCTTTACCGACTTTTTGCTCAAGTTCTCCGCCAAATCCGTTTGTATAATTAAATTTCCCTTCAGATTTTCCTAAACCGCCAAACCCAAAATATTTATCACATGTAGTACAAGTACACACTTTTCCTTCGTCTAAAGGACAATGGCGATCTTCTAGCGCTTTACCTTTATCAAGAATTAAAACCTTTTTGTTACTTTTAGCCAGTGAATAAGCCATAAAAATGCTACTTACTCCAGCACCGATAATTGTAACGTCATACATATTTTTCCACCTGCTAACGAATAGTTTGTTTTTATTTTTCTAGTGTATAACAATTTTATGAAGTTAAGAAATAGCTTTTATTAATAAAGAGGGAGTTTTTGAACTTGATGCTTTTTTAATTTCTCGGAGTGGTGGGATAAATACAAATGTTTTTATTTGAAAGAAGAAATAGTTTTAAATAATCACTATGTCATATGATTAATAAAATCTAACATATAAAGAAACAGACCTTTCAAGTGAAGAGGTCTGTTAATGATTTCAAATGTTATTTAGCAAACAGATGGTTACCAATTACTGCTACTGTTTGACGTGTCGTAATCCATTTGTCTGTTGATGTTTTTGGATTATAGAAATAAAGCCAATCAGAATGTATGCCATTTGTGGAGATAGCTTCTTCTACTGCCATTTTTGCTTCTGGGCTTGCAGGCTGATTAATTCTTCCATCTGTAACAGGAGTAAAGGCATATCCGTATTTAATAGGTTCATAAATAACGCCTGTTATTGTATTTGGAAAACCTTTTGCATTTACACGATTTAGTATAACTTTTGCTACAGCTACTTTACCTTTATAAGATTCGCCACCTGCTTCAGCGGTAACTAAGCGTGCCATTAAGTCTTTTTCTTTTTCTGAAATGCTTGAGTTAATTTTTAAATGTTGTCCTGTATAAAGCTTGTTTCCGGCTGTATTGTTAATTTGTTTTATAGATTGAACGGTAACGTTGTAACGCTTTGCTATCGTTTCTAATGAATCTCCCTGTTGTACTTGATAAATAATTTGTCTAGAAATGTTCGCAGGTTTGGGTTTGGCATTTTGACGAACGGTGATTTCATTTGAATTCATGGACCCTGGAATATTTAACTGCTCACCAATAAAGGTTTGATCGTTTCCTTTATTGTTAGCCTGTTTAATGGATTGTATTGAAACCCCATATTGTTTACTAATGCCCCAAAGTGTATCATTCTTTTTTACTGTATGAATGGTAGATGCTTCAGCTGTACTTTGATGACATACGAATGTAATTGCAGCTGCAGATATAGGGATTATATGTTTTATTTTTAATAATTTCATTGTAAATCCTCCTAGCAAAAATAAGGTGAAATTGTTAAGTAATATAGTTCAGAATGTCTATACATAATATTTTGATATAAGTATATTAGCACGTATAAAATAAATAATCATCATAAGTTTCTTATTTATGTAGTGTAGAGTCCGAATATGAAATATTGCATATGAAAATACATTGAAGTTCATATTGCTGATTACTATAATCTATTTAGTAGAAAGGGAATATGTTATATAAGTAAAATCATTATAGATTAATATAATGATTACATATTATTAATAGGAGGAGTGATGTAATGAATATATTTAAAAGAATATCTGTTTCAGCTGTAATTATTTCAATATTTTTAGGAATAGGGGACACGGTCAATAGTGTAAAGGCTGATTCTGTAGAACAGCAGAGTAAATTAGGGATAGAACAAGAAACAGATAAGCAAATCATTGTAAAATTCAGAGCGGATTTGAAATTGCCATATGAAGATGGTATTGAAAAACAAATACAATCTCAAACGAACGATAAAGTACTAGAAGATTTTTTTGCAGAATATCCAGATGTAACATTTAATCGTTTATTCACATCTGTAAGCCCGGAACAAATACAAAACCTTGAAGTGAAAGCACCCAATAATATATCTACAAGTTTATTAAACTACTATATTCTTCAAACTCAAAATGGTGAGCAGGAAGAAGAACTAGTAGATAAGTTAAAGACATCTTCTTTAATAGAAGATGTGTATGTGAAGAAACAAGAAAAAATAACGCCACCGGAAGTACAACCATTAAGTGTATCTTTTAATCCTAATAACAATCCTAGATATAAAAAACAAGGTTACCTTGATGCGGCACCATACGGTATTAATGCGCCCTTCGCCTGGGGAGTTCAAGGCGGTAATGGAAATGGTATAACTTTTGTTGATATGGAATATGGATGGCTATTAAATCATGAGGATTTAGTACATCAAAATATTAAGTTAATGTCTGGAAGAAATATAGATCAGCATGTTGGACATGGAACGTCAGTACTAGGAATTGTATCCTCTGAAGATAATGCAGTGGGGAATATTGGGATTGCGCCAAAAGCGAAAGCGAAAGTGATTTCTCAAATAAGAGATAACGGGCAGTATAATACAGCTGATGCAATATTAAGTGCTGTAAATCAGTTAGAAGCTGGGGATGTTTTATTATTAGAGGCACAAGCTTCCTTTGATGGATATGGTGATAAATATTTACCTGTTGAAATACAACCAGATATCTTTGATGCGATTCGTGCTGGTACAGATAAAGGTGTTGTCATTATAGAAGCTGGAGCAAATGGATGGAATGATTTAGATCAATTTAAAGATAGAAATGGTAAACAAGTCTTAAATCGTAATAGTAAAGATTTTAAAGATTCAGGTGCAATTATGGTAGGAGCGGGCTCTTCATCTTTCCCTCATGAGCGTATGTGGTTTTCAAATTATGGAAGTCGGATTGATGTGTACGGGTGGGGAGAAAATGTAGATACAACTACAGCCGAGCAAAGTCGAAGTGCTGTAAATCTTTATACTTCAAGCTTTAGTGGAACATCTAGTGCTTCACCCATTATCGCAGGAGCAGCGACTTTAGTACAAAGTATTGCTAAAGAAAATTTAGGACAACCGTATAGACCAAGTGAATTAAGAACGATATTAAGTAACCGTAACACTGGAACGAAATCTAAAGATCCATCTTCAGATAAAATTGGTGTTTTACCAGATTTGAAGTCTATACTAGTAGATTTAGGGTATGAACGAAGAGAACTGAACGGTGGGAATGAGTTACAAGTAACAGAAAATGAACCAAATAATGAACGTAGACAGGCAAATAAAGTTAACTTTCATACACCAATAAAAGGAACACTACATAATCGTGATAAGGTAGATGTATTTACTTTCCAAATTGACTCACCAGAAAATATTAATATTTCTCTACTAAATGAACAAAACATTGGAATGACATGGGTACTTCATCATGAATCAGATTTAAACAACTATGTAGCATATGGTGAAAATGAAGGGAATGTAGTTAAAGGAACTTATAATGCAAAGCCAGGTAAATATTATTTATATGTTTATAAGTATGAGAATAAAGATGGTTCATATATATTGAATATAAAATAAACGAAAGGAACTTCAGATGAAGTTCCTTTAAATTTTTCTAATTCAGTATATGTGAATGATTTTTTAACTTTACTTCTATGCAATATTTCATATTGATGAAATGTTATTTATTTTTTACTCACCAGATTATATTATATTCAATAAGTTTGATATAAAACAGAAAAGGGAGGAATAATAATGAGCAATAAGAAGTTTATTTTGAAATTATTCATATGTAGTATGATATTTATCACATCTGTATTTGCTTTACACGATAAGCAAGTCGTTGCAGCTAGCTCTGTTATTGAACTTGAAAATTGGTCAAAATGGATGCAACCTATACCTGATAACATCCCGTTAGCACGAATTTCAATTCCAGGAACACATGATAGTGGTACGTTTAAATTACAAAATCCAATAAAGCAAGTATGGGGAATGACGCAAGAGTATGATTTTCGTTATCAAATGGATCATGGAGCTCGCATTTTTGATATAAGAGGCCGTTTAACAGATGATAATACGATAGTTCTTCATCATGGGCCATTATATCTTTATGTAACACTGCATGAATTCATAAACGAAGCGAAACAATTTTTAAAAGATAACCCAAGTGAAACAATTATTATGTCTTTAAAAAAAGAGTATGAGGATATGAAAGGGGCAGAAGGTTCATTTAGTAATACGTTTGAAAAAAATTATTTTGTTGATCCTATCTTTTTAAAAACAGAAGGAAATATAAAACTTGGAGATGCTCGAGGGAAAATTGTACTACTAAAAAGATATAGTGGTAGTAATGAATCTGGAGGATATAATAATTTTTATTGGCCAGATAATGAGACGTTTACGACAACTGTAAATCAAAATGTAAATGTAACAGTACAAGATAAATATAAAGTGAGTTATGATGTGAAAGTAAAATCTATTAAAGATACGATCAAGGAAACGATGAACAATAGTGAGGATTTAAATCATCTATATGTTAATTTTACAAGCTTGTCTTCTGGTGGTACAGCATGGAATAGCCCATATTATTATGCCTCTTATATAAATCCCGAAATTGCGGCATATATTAAACAAGAGAATCCAAAAAGAGTTGGTTGGGTGATCCAAGATTATGTTAGTGATAAGTGGTCACCGATTCTCTATCAAGAAGTTATAAGAACTAATAAGTCACTTTAATTTTCACCATAATTTCATAGAAACAATGTAACGCTATTAAAAGTCTTGTGGAATTCCCATAAGACTTTTTAGTATTGGATATTATGAGAATCAAAGTTCTTTGAATAGGTTTATATAGTTAATATAATAATTTAATGCAGTTATAAAATCGACACAAAAAAATGTCGATAAATGTCGAATATTATTGTAATATAAAACATATAAGTATAATATACAGATGAGGTGGAATTGTTGTCTTTTATTAAAAATAGTAAAATTGGAACGAAATTAAATGTGTTAGTCATTATATCGAGTTTGGCTTGTATCATGTTATCTTCTCTAGGGTTTTTAGGGCTTCAAAAAGGTGAAAATACATCTTCTAGTATGTATGACGAAAGGCTATTACCAATTGAATGGATAGGAACTGTAGAATCAAATTTTTACCATGTTAATATGAATTTTATGGAGATTATGATATCGAAAGATGAAAAAAGAATGAAAGAACTAATAACAGAAATGGATAAGACTAGGAAAGAAAATGATGAGTTATTAAAACAATTTGAAACTAGAATTAGTTCTCATAAAGAAAAGGGCTTGTATAATGCATTTCAAAGTCAATTCAAAGATTTAAGAATACAAATGAAGAAAGCACAGGATTTGGGACTGACTAATAATGAAGAAGCTTATAGCTATTATTTAAAAGAAATTGAGCCTAATATGGGAAAAACAATTCAGTCTATCCGTGAACTTATTTTATATAATAATACCGCGGCTGAACAACTACAAAAAGAGAATATCAATAGTGTGAAAAATACAATAATAACATTTGTAATTATTTCATGTGTTGGAATCATAATAATTATTTTTATTGGTTTTATAATAAAAAATACTATAAAAAAACCAATTGTATTATTACAAAAAGATATGGAACGAGTATCTGCTGGAGATTTAACAATTCGAACTTCTTATAAATCCGAGAACGAATTAGGCCATATTGTACAATCCTTTAATAGTATGTTAGATAACTTGCAACAATTAGTCGGTCAGGTGAAGGTTACAGCAAAAGAAGTGATTATTTCAACTGAAAATATGTTACAAGAGACAAAAACGGCAGCACATATATCAAACGAGGTTGTTCGAACTACTTCTGAAATAAATAAAGAAATAGAGGGACAGGTGACTAGTATTCAAGAAAGTTCAACTGCGATGGAAGAAATTGCAACTGGAGTTCAAACAGTAGCTGAATCTTCAGCGATGGTTGCTGAAGTTGCTGTTGCAACAATAGACCAAGCAAATTCTGGTAGTGAAGTTATAAAACAATCTATTCGTCAAATGAATAGTGTGAATGAAGTTGTCGAAGAAACTTCTAAGGTCATTGATAGACTTGTTACACGTACACAACAAATTGAAGAAGCGCTAGATATTATTACTAATATTGCAGAACAAACGAATTTACTGGCCTTAAATGCTGCAATTGAGGCGGCACGCGCCGGAGAAAATGGAAAAGGATTTGCAGTAGTTGCAGCTGAAGTAAGAGGTCTGGCTGAGAAATCTAAAACGTCTGTAAATGATATAAATAATTTATTACATTTTATACATCAAGATACACAGGATACAGTTCATGTAATGAAAAAAGGTCAACAACAGGCTAGTGGTGGTAAAGAAGCAGCATATAAGGCAGAACTCGCATTTTCATCTATTATGCAAGATATTAATAGAATAACGTCCCAAATTCAAGAAGTGTCTGCTGCCACAGAAGAAATGTCTGCTGGGACAGAAGAAGTGAATGCCTCTTTATCAATAGTCTCTGAAACTGCAACACAAGTCTCGCAAGAAACGAATCGAACGGTACAATCAATTCAAGCACAAGCCACATTGATTCAAGAAATAACGACGAAATCTAATGAAATGAAAAAGAAAGTCGAAAATTTAGAAATGCTAATTTCACAATTCATTATTGAAGAATAAGTTTGTTAACATTTATCAGTAGTATAAACTTTAAGATACTCAATATAGTGCTGCGTTGCACAATTTGAAAAAGGACCTTTATAGGTTCTTTTTTTGTAAATGGTGTGAATGCTATGTTTAATTATAGTGAAAAACAGAAATTTGTTATATAATAATCATTTAAATTTGTACCTACAAATTTTATATGTAATAATGAATTTGATTTATTCTAATGAAATGGAGGTATATACTATGAAGTTTCCACATGATTTTTTATTCGGAGCTGCTTCAGCTTCTTATCAAGTAGAAGGTGCATGGAATGAGGATGGAAAAGGTGTTACGAATTGGGATGAGTTTTCAAAAATTCCTGGCAAAACATACAATGGAACAAATGGTGATGTAGCGGTTGATCATTATCATCGATATAAGGAAGATGTTCGTTTAATGGCTGAGATGGGATTGGAATCGTATCGTTTTTCGATTTCTTGGGCGAGAATATTGCCGAATGGAGATGGAGAGGTAAATGAAAAAGGCATTAAATTTTATAACAATTTAATTGATGAATGTTTAAAGTACGGGATTGTACCGTTTGTCACTTTATATCATTGGGATCTACCATTACCGTTAGAAAAGGATGGTGGGTGGACGAATAAACGAACAGCAGATGCTTTTGTAAAGTATGCCGAAATTTGCTTTAAAGCATTTGGTGATAGAGTGAAACATTGGATTACTTTTAATGAAACAGTAATGTTTTGTGGATTAGGCTATTTAAAAGGTGCACATCCACCAGGGATAAAAAATGATGTTCCAAAGTATTTTCAAGCGACTCATTATGTATTTTATGCACATGCGAAAACAGTTGCGGTGTACAAGCAGCTGAAACAATATGGGGAGATTGGGATTACACATGTTTTCTTACCTGCTTATAGTGTGGATGATGAAAAAGAAAATATACTAGCAGCAAATCATGCGAATGAATATGAAACGTATTGGTATTATGATCCAGTTTTAAAAGGTGAGTATCCACCTTATGTTGTTCAACAATTAAAGGAAAAAGGGTGGACTCCTAATTGGACGGTTGAAGAATTAGAAATCATTAAACAAAATGCCGAAAAGAATGATTTTATTGGCTTGAATTATTATCAACCAATACGAGTAGAAAGATACGATATGGATATAAAGAGCGATGAGCATTCTCGAGAAAACTCAACACTTGCTCCAGGTAATCCTTCTTTTGATGGTTTTTATCGCACAGTAAAAATGGATGATAAAACATATACAAAATGGGGATGGGAAATATCTCCCGAAGGTTTCTTAGATGGATTGCATATGTTGAAAGAGCGTTACGGTGACATAAAGATGTATGTAACGGAAAATGGACTTGGTGATGAAGATCCAATCATTGAAGGAGAAGTTGTAGATGTTCCGAGAATTAAATTTATTGAAGAGCATTTAAAAGTAATAAAGCGTGCAATTGAAGAGGGAATCAATTTAAAAGGTTATTATGCATGGTCAGTGATTGATTTATTAAGTTGGTTAAATGGGTATAAAAAGCAATATGGCTTTATTTTTGTCGATCATAATGATAACTTAAAACGTAAGAAAAAACTTTCGTTTCATTGGTATAAACATGTGATCGAAACGAGAGGAGAAGAGTTATAACAGATAAAAGAGTATTTTAGGAGAAAGTGTATGAGTGCAAAGTATAAACAAATTGCAGATGTGTTAGAGCAAAACATTAGAGATGGGCTTTTTAATGAAACGAAAAAACTACCTACAGAAGAAGCTTTGATGAATCGGTTTGAAGTAAGCCGTAATACGATACGTAAAGTAATTAGTCAGCTTGTAAATAGAGGTTATATTTTTCAAGTGCAAGGTAGTGGTATGTTTTTACGTGAAACTTCTGTAACAGATTACATTAATTTAGGAAGTTTACGTGGATTAACGAAAAATCTCGTTTCGCAAAATATTGAAACGAAAGTGTTAGAGCTTGAAGTAATAGATGCGGACGAAGATATAGCAAAGCGGATGCAATGCGAAGCTGGAACTAGGATATATTTTTTGAAGCGTTTAAGAATTGTAGATGGTAAACCATTCTCTATTGAAGTAAGTTATTTCAAAAAGGATATTATTCCATATTTGAATAAAGAAATAGCATTAAGCTCTGTATACAGTTATTTCATTGAAGATTTACGATTAAATATTGGCTTTGCCGATAAATTTATTAGTTGTGAAAAAGTAAATAAAGAAAACGCACAGCTGTTAGAATTAAATGAAGGTGATCCGGCGCTTCTTATTGAAAATACAGTATGTCTTGTAAACGGGACAATTTTCGAGTTATCTCAATCGATGTTTCATTATGAAAAGACTAAACTTTTAAATCGAATTAATTTCAAATAAAAATAGAAAATAATTTATCGTGTGAAAAGCAACTGAGTCCAAAGTGATCAGTTGCTTTTTATTTTTTAAAGTGGATGAGCAAAAAAACACAAAAGTGGTTGGTCCGTTTTTTGTAAACATCTATTATGATAAGAGAAGAAAGGTAGTATGTTATTAAAGTTTTAAAGAGGAAGTTCTTTATTAAAATAGATTGTCTTTAGAGAGGTGAAAATACAATGATTTTTGCAATTTCACTAGTGGTTATTATTGTAATTGGATCCCTGTTTGGGACCGTGTTAGTTGCACGAAATGTGGAGGAGAATTACGGCAAGTCTACAAAGAGAAATGTGAAAAACTTATCAACTATTTATATTCTTCTTCTTTTCGTACTACTTGTTGGGGTAACGTGGTATGCGGTAGTGATTTAATAGTTTTGAAAGAAAAAAGTTAATATTGTATATGATGGAGGAGTATGATTTTGATAAAAAATGAACGCCACGTTTTAATTGTTTTTCCGCATCCAGATGATGAGTCATATTGCGTGGCAGGTACAATTTTAGCTTATGCGCAGCGAAATGTTCCTCTTACTTATGTTTGCTTAACGTTAGGTGAAATGGGGAGAACGATGGGGAATCCTCCTTTTGCAACACGTGAATCATTAAATGTTATAAGAGAGACGGAACTAAAGAGGGCTACAAATATTTTAGGGATTAAAGATTTACGTATGATGGGATATCGTGATAAAACTCTTGAATTTGAAACTCCCGGAGAGTTAAGACGTGTATTACAAAAATGTGTAGAAGAAGTGAATCCTTCGCTAGTTATTTCTTTTTATCCGGGATATGCGGTTCATCCAGATCATGATGCAACAGGAGAAGCGGTAGCAGAGGCGTTAGCTAATATTCCGGAATATAAAAGGCCAACATTTTATGCGGTAGCTTTTTCGAAGAATCATGAAGCGGAAATAGGTCCTCCGCATTTTAAAAACGAAGTGAAAGAATATGTTCCCAAAAAATTAGAGGCATTGCAAGCACATGCATCACAATTTGCGACGAAAGTAACGGAACTAAAAAGAGAGTATGAAGAAGGTGTACCGGAAACAGTAGAGTGGTTAGAAAAGGAACCATTTTGGATATATTCATTCAAAGATAAGAGTAAGTGACGTTATAGCTGAAGGTGATGAATATGTATTTTGAATATAAGAATCGGAAAATTTCTTACAATATAGAAGGATCGGGCCCTGTTATATTGTTATTACACGGTCTTGGTGGGAACGCAAACAATTGGTTATATCAAAGGCAATATTTCAAAGAGAATTGGACGGTGATTTCTCTTGATTTACCGGGGCATGGGAAATCGGAAGGGCTGGAAATTCTTTTTAAAGAATATGCAAATGTATTGTATGAGTTATGCAGTTATTTAAAGATACAAAAAGTAGTTATGTGTGGTCTTTCAAAAGGAGCTAGAGTCGGTATCGATTTTGCTATTCAATATCCAGGCTTTGTTTCTAGTTTAATTGTTGTAAATGCATTTCCCTATTTGGAGCCTGAAGATCGAAAAGAACGAATTGAAGTATATGATTTACTTAGCTTACACGATAATGGAAAAACATGGGCGGATACATTATTGAAGGCGATGGGAGTAGCAGATAATGAAGTAATTGTTAGGGGATTTTATCAATCTTTACAGTCTATTAATTCGGTGCATATTCAAAGATTATTTGCTGAATTAGTAGATTATGATCAAAGACTGTTTCTTTCAAATATTTCATGTCCTACTTTAATTATAAGAGGGGAAAATGATGATTTCGTTCCCGAGAAATATGTAAGAGAGTTTGAAAGACGTTTGAAAAATACAACTTTTATTGAGTTTAAAAATAGTGGACACTTACCTTATTTAGAACAGCCGACTAGCTTTAATATGACGGTAGAAAGATTTTTAAATCATGTAATTAATTAATACTATTATTAAAGTTAATACTGTTATTAGGGAATCAAGGATAGTTCGTTTTGAGAGGGGGCAACAAGGTGGAATGGAAACCAAATCGTGCAGATAAGACGCCTGTATATAAACAAATAGCGGATTATATGGAAAGGGGTATTTCTTCAGGTGAGTTTCCTTCTGACAGCAAGTTACCTTCTGAGCGTACGTTAGCGAAAGAATTACAGGTGAACCGGAGTACAATAGTAGCTGCGTATGAAGAATTAAAATCACTTGGAGTAGTAGAACGGCAAAAGGGAAGCGGAACAAGGGTCAATACAGATATATGGGGTGTCTCACATAAACGAATACCGAACTGGGGTAGGTACGTGGAGGATGGATCGTTCTTACCTAACGTACCACTCGTTCAACAAATTAGAACGGAAACACAAAAAGACGACTTAATTAATTTAGCGAGTGGTGAATTGTCACCAGAATTGATTCCGAGCGATAGATTCCGAACGATTTTGTCGGAGAAAACATTTATGGAAAACCTCGGTTATGACCATCCGCTTGGAAATGAAATGTTGAGAAAAACAATTGCAGCACATGTTCAGCAATATAAACAAATTGAAGCAGATTCGAATTCTATCCTTATTACATCTGGCGCACAACAGGCACTTAACCTTATCGTGCAATGCTTATTAAAACCAGGAGACGCGATTGCAATTGAAGATCCGTCGTATTGTTTTTCATTGCCGATGTTTAAATCTGCTGGCTTAAAAATATTCCATCTACCTGTTGATCAGCATGGAATGAATCCAGATGACTTAATTGATTTGCATAAAAAGCATCGTATTCGCATGGTATTTTTGAATCCAGATTATCAAAATCCAACGGGAACTGTGTTGTCATTAGCAAGGCGTAAAAAGGTTTTAGAGCTGTCTTCTGAATTTGGTATACCGATTGTAGAAGATGATCCGTATAGTTTAACTTCATTTAATGGAGAAGTGAATCCTACATTAAAGTCAATGGATCAAAACGGGAATGTTCTTTATATAAGTTCATTATCAAAAATTGTTGCATCAGGATTACGTATTGGCTGGGTAATTGGCCCTACGCGTGTAATAGAACGTTTAGCGGATGCAAAACAGCAAGTTGATTTTGGCCATAGTGTATTTACGCAGTGGGTGGCAAATCAATTTTTAGAATCAGAAGATTTTCATGCACATATTACAATGCTTCGTGAGCAATTGAAAGACAGAAGAGATGTGTTAATTAGAAAGCTTGAAGAAATATTAGGGGACCAGGTTGAATTTTTTGTTCCAGAGGGTGGAATACATTTATGGTGCAAAGTGCAAGGAACATTTGATGAATATCATTTATTAGGCGAATCTATACGAAATGGTGTAGCGTTTGTCCCGGGAAGTGTTTTAGGTACTAAAAATGAATATATTCGTTTTACTTTTGGGAGAGTAGATGTCGAACAAATTCAACTGGGAATTACGAGGTTTGCGGAAACGTTAAATGAGATCTCATAATAGTGATGCGTAATATTGAAATGAGGGAAAGAAATGAAGTACGTGGCGCTTTTACTGCAAGTAGGCGTGCTATATGTATTTAGCTTAGTTGGTACGTGGATTCAGGAAGTATTCCATTTATCAATGCCAGGAAGTTTAATTGGGATGTTAATGCTGTTTCTGCTCCTTTCTACTCGTATTTTACCATTAAAGTGGTTTGAGGAAGGTGCGGAAAAGTTACTCGTATTTTTACCGTTATTTCTAATTCCTTCGACAACAGGGCTGATGGAATTCGGGTCTTTTCTTTTCGGTAAGGGGAGTATTATATTCCTGTTAGTAGTTGCAAGTACGGTAGTAACTTTAATTGTTTCAGGATATATAAGTCAATTATTAGTAACATCAAAAAAATAAAATCGACAAGGTGCACGATGCAAATGGTCTTAATTATTATTACTGTAGTAATGTATGTATTGGCGACAAAGTTATATAAAAAAATTCCGTTTCCATTTACGTTACCGGTGTTAACAGTTACAGCGAGTATGATTTGCTTATTTTTAATTTTTGATATTTCTCATCATGAATATAGGGAAAATGGGGGAGATATTCTTTCCGGCTTATTAAGTCCTGCAATTGTAGCGTTAGCGATACCTTTATTTAAAGAGCGAAACATACTTATGAAAAACTTTTTGTCGATACTTATCGGTGTAGCGGTAGGTATAGTGGTTTTAACGAGTATGAATGTAGTGATTGGCGGGATGTTAAATATAGATAAGGAACTCATATTAACAACACTGCCGCAATTAGCGACGATGCCTATTGCTATTTCATTAGCGGATCAAATTGGCGGTATTCCATCTATGACTTCTAGTTTTGTAGTTGTTGCAGGGATAACAGGTGCTATTATCGGACCAACAGTACTTAAGTTTTTCCGAATAACAAGTACGATTGGAAAAGGAGTGGGGATGGGCTGCGCATCACATATTATCGGTGTGAGCCGTCTCGTGAAGGAAGGCGAAAAAGAAGCGACAATCGGTTCGGTAACGATGATTGTAACGGGAATACTCATTAGTATATTCATACCGTATGGAACGAAATTTATATTTTAAAATGTAATGGAGATGAGAAAATGACAACATGGTTTATAGTTACTTTATTTATTTTTGGCGCTGTTAAAGTGCTAGTTTCTAGTATGCCAACTTCTGTTGTAGAATCAATTATTAGTAGATTTGAATTGCATCAAAAACTTGAGGAAGAGAATACCTCTATATCGATAGATGGAAAGAATATAGAGGGAGAAATGAAACGACAAGTTATTCATGAATTTAATGAAGCTTTATTTTTAGATAAACATTATTTCCCGCCACATGGAGAAGGAACACCACTTGTTATTGATACGAAGAAAGGGAATAAAGAGATTAGATTTTCTCTATATAGCCATGAGGAACATGTTGATGTAATCAAGCAATATAAGAAGAAAATCGTTGCTTATCGTTTACGTTCAAAAAGTCTTCAAACTCTTGCACCATTAGCAATAACCGAAGATTATGCTTAAGAAGAGATCGATTATGGTCTCTTCATTTTTGTATGAAATGATATACTTTCCAAATAAAAGAAAAGAAAATCATATAGCCAAATAAAGAATATGTATGATTCCAATCCAAGCTATGAATAAAGAAACCGAATCTTTCAGCAACTTGTTCAAAAATGCTGGCAAAAATACCTATTGAAATAATAAGTAGAATTCTAGAAATTGTAGATAATGTTTTGGAAATTTGTATAAAAACAGCTGTTAAAATCGGTAGTACAAACAAAGTAAAGCCAATGTTAACTGAAAATATGGATGAGAATGGTCTAACGGGAAAGGAATACATTTGGTTCGCAACAAAGAAAGCATCTAAGCAAGTTCCGATAATAGAAGAGAGTAAGATTGTAACTGCTAATGCTAGAAAATCATTCTTCTTCTCGAAGGAGGACGTTTTTCTTTGCAAGAATTGCCAACTCAATTGTTTCGAGTGTTTTACAGTAGTCTTCTGTAATTTGTCCATTTATATTTTCCTCCTTATCTACTAAGTAATTTACAACTTGCCAGTCCGTAAACCAATCTTCATTGTCAACTTCTTCATGATTCATATCTCGCCATGCATAGATGAGTGCAGGACTGTATATACGATAAGCGCCACTACGCAACTGGCATTTCTTTATTCGACGCTTATAAAACTCACGGGAAAAAGATTCATTGACACTTGAAAATAAATGAGGCCAGTAATCTTTCCTTGATCCTGTATGCGGATGGTGCTGGGCCCAGCTTATTATTTGAGATAAAACATGTGTGTCTCGAAATAATAATGAATACAACCTTTTTCCAATTAAGATTCGTTCGTGTAAGGAAGTGAAATGTTTCATTGTATCACCAAATAGTAATACTTTGAGTTTCTTATCATTTTCGTAGAATGGGAAAAGAATATGATTAAATTGAAAGAAATCAAAGAGTTTAAATCCAATACTATTAAGTACAGTCTTTTTAAATTGTATATTTTGAATCACTCTTTTTTCTAAGTAGTGTTGCTCATTAATAATAGTTGCAATGGCTAATGTTTTTTTGTTACCTGTTTTCCAAAAATCGTTCCACATCGTTTCCATAAATGTAGAAACATTTAGGTGAGGGAGAAGGTGAAATAGCTTTTGTGCTCTTTTCACACTTTGTTCATAAAGCAGAAATTGAGGATATACATCTTGGAAAATAAGCCAATTCCCTCTTTCTAAAAAAGAAAAAAATGTGATTTGATCTTTCTCTGATAAAATTTTCGTATATAAATCGCCCTTTAAATCAGTCATATTCCAACCGCCGTTACGTGATACCATATGCCCAAGTAGTGCCCAATGTATTTCTGGATATTGAGTGTAAAATTGGTAGTATGCTCGTGTTCTTGTCACATTATTTTTATTTAGCTGTTCAGTTTGTATTTTTATGTTGTTGATGATGAGTTGCTCTTCTTTCGTTAATTTATACATCGAGCCAGAATGTATGAGTTTGCTTTTTTGTTTTAATTCATTTTTTACATCAAATAGGGAGAGAGGCAGTGCTTTGGAAGGTCCGTTATATGTATGATTTGAATTGCTTCGGTACATTCCGTTACCTCCATTTTTCATAAATTTAAACATGATTATTGGCTATGAATCGTTCTATTTATTTTATTACGAGTATAAGAAATAAATGAGCGGTGTTTTTTATAAGGGTTTAGTTATCATGCAAAAAGTATAAAAAATCTTACTGTTGTGAGGTGAAATAAAAAACAGAAACTATTTTTAATAGTTTCTGTTTTTTTATTTTGTCAATTAAATGTAACAAACGACAATTATGATTTAAATCAATTGAAAATAATTCAATAAATTTTATAAATACAATTTTAATTGAAATGTGTGGTAGGAGGAAAAGAAATGCTAAATAAAATAATTTTAATTACTGGTGGTACAGGTTCGTGGGGACAGGAACTTATAAAACAATTATTAGAAAAATCACCGAAAGAAATTAGAGTTTTTTCAAGAAATGAAACGGTTCAGTTTGAAATGCAGCAACAGTTTATAAATGATGATAGATTAAAATTTATTATTGGAGATATTCGTGATAAAGATCAACTAGTCTATGCATGCCAAGGTGTCCATTATGTATTCCATCTTGCAGCTTTAAAACATGTTCCAGTATGTGAGTATTATCCTTATGAAGCTATAAAAACAAATATACATGGTACACAAAATGTAATTGAAGCATCTATACAGATGCAAGTTGAGAAAGTTATATATGTTTCAACGGATAAAGCGGCCGATCCATCAAATACGTATGGGATGACAAAAGCAATTGGTGAGAAGTTAATGGTGCATGCGAATATGCAAACGAAGAAAACAAAATTCATTTGTGTTCGTGGTGGAAATGTTTTGGGGACGAGCGGAAGTGTGGTACCACTCTTTAAAAAACAAATTAAAAAATCTTTACAAGTAGGGATTACCGATGCAAATATGACTAGATTTTTCTTAACGATTGAAGATGCTGTTGGATTGTTATTTAAAGCCGTATATCAAGGTAGAGGTGGGGAAATCTTTGTTATGAAAATGCCGGCATGTAAAATAACAGATTTAGCAGAAGTTTTAATTGAAGATTCGAAAAAGGAAAACGTGAAGGTAAAAGAAGTAGGGATAAGACCGGGTGAAAAATTAAGTGAAATGCTTTTATCTGAGGTAGAGAGTAAAACAAGTATAAGTTTTGATCAAAATTATTTTGTGGTACTACCGACTATTCCTATAGAAGGACTGCAAGAATATTATGCTAGCTATCCGCTTGTGGATGTGAAGAGTTTTAGTTCTCAACAAGACTTACTTACAAAACACGAGGTGAAACAAATGTTATTAAAAGGAGGGTTTTTACGATGAAAAAAAATGCGAGTCTTTTAATAACTGGTGCAAATGGTTTCACAGGACGCCATGCTTGCCAATATTTTTTAGAGCAGGGCTTTCATGTAATTCCTATGTTTCAAAATCGTGCACATAGAGAAATAATTGGGAATGGTATTACTTGTAATTTAACTAATAAGAGCGAAGTAATGAAGGTAATGAAACAAATAAAGCCAGATTATGTATTGCATTTAGCAGGAAAGAATTCGGTCATAGAGTCTTGGACAGCTGCTCTTGAATATGTAGAGGTTAATGTAATAGGGACGTTATATTTATTAGAAGCAATTAAGCAAGAAGTACCTCACTGTAGAACATTGGTTATAGGATCTGCTTTGCAAGCAGATAGTATGAGCAATATAAAAATTTCAAATCCATATAGTTTAAGTAAAACGATGCAAGTCATTATTGCAGAGGCGTGGAGTGAATTAATGAATTCAAATATTATCATTGCAAAGCCCTCGAATTTAATTGGTCCAGGAGTATCGAATGGTATTTGTTCTATTCTTGCAAAAAAAATGATAACTATAGAGTCGAATAAAAGTGAAGCAATTATTGAAGTAAACAGTTTGAAAGATAGTAGGGATTTTCTAGATGTACGTGATGCGGTTAAAGCGTATCATGTGTTATTGCGCGATGGAATAAATGGAAAACAATATAATATTGGATCAGGGATAAAACGGTCTTTATTAGATGTAATAGAACAATACAAAGAATTAACACAGCTGAGTTTTTCCATAAAAGAAGCAGAGCATAGTGGAAGCGAATCAAATGAGAGTTTAGTAATAGAGGATATAAAAAGGTTAGGTTGGGTCCCAGAAATTCAATTCCATCAATCATTAAAAGATGTACTCGAGTATGCGAAGTGTAGTGAAATCTGCATTCAATGAAAAATGAAAAGGGTGTAAGAAATATATGAATGGCTATAAAACAATGGATAATCAAAATACGCTATTTCTTTTAATTGTTGATACGCTGGACTGGAAAGATGAGGAAGAGCATGTTTTGTGTATCTATGAGGCGATAAATAAATGTCAAGCCTATGTGGAAGGTAAAAAGGGTGATAGGAAAAATCCAGTAATAGGTACAGGAACTAGGCCTGTAATTCAAGTCTTTGCTCAGTATGAATGTAGTGAGTATGGAAATGATTTTTATGATCTTATTAAAGATTTTTTGCAAGATATAGGGTTTGAGCTAAATGTTTATATAAATAATAGTAAGTTTACTTACATTTAATAGATTAGTATAAAACAAGATTTTTAATGATAAAGGTGGATATAAATTATGAATAAAAAGATTCTCTTTACTGGGGGCGGTACAGCCGGACACGTAATGATTAATATGGTATTGATTCCTAAATTTATGGAAAAAGGATGGGGAATTGAGTATATTGGATCTCAAAATGGAATTGAAAAACTATTAGTTCAAAATGTGAAATACAATAGTATTTCAACGGGGAAGCTTAGGAGATATTGGGATTGGGAGAACTTTAAAGATCCTTTTAAAATAATAAAAGGTTGCATACAAAGTTATAAATTGATGAAACGAATAAAACCAGATGTTGTTTTTTCGGCAGGAGGATTTGTGTCCGTTCCTGTAGTAATAGGAGCGTGGATGAATAAAGTACCTGTAATAATACGTGAACCAGATAGTACGTTAGGATTAGCAAATAAAATAGCATTACCTTTTACTACAAAACTATGCACAACATTTCCTCAGACAGGAGAAAATGTAAGTAATGAGAAGAAGGTTTATGTAGGACCAATTGTAAGGGAAGAAATTGAGAGGGGCAATGTATTGCGGGGAAGAAGCTATTGTAAATTTCAGCAAGATAAACCAGTATTGTTAATTATGGGTGGGAGTCAAGGTGCTCAATGGATAAATGATATGGTAAGGGGAAGTTTGGAAAAATTACTATTAAATTTTAATATTGTTCATATGTGCGGTAAAGGGAAGGTGGATTCATCTATTGGTATGGAAGGTTATATGCAATTTGAGTATATAGGGGACGAGTTGCCGCATATACTAAATATGGCGAGTGTTGTAGTTTCTAGAGCAGGTTCTACTGCTATTTCTGAATTGCTATTTTTGAAGAAACCGATGTTGCTTATCCCGTTAACTAACAGTTCTAGTAGGGGAGATCAAGTTTTAAATGCTGAATATTTTTCTCGGCAAGGATATGCGGAAGTTATAATCCAGGACAGAATAAGTACGAATGTATTCATACATGCAGTAAATAAGTTGTATACAAATAAGGAGAGATATATTCAAAACATGAATGGATATAAGAAAACAAATGATGAGGGGATTCATCAATTAATAAATATAATAAATGAAGTGGTGAAGGAATAGAAATTTAAATAAAAAAACAAAAGGAAAGAAGATATCTTCTTTCCTTTTTACTATAGTTGTTCAAATTCATTATTACTTATCCATATTAGCAATATACTATAGGTGAATACCGATTTCTAATAGCTCAGTAAATGCATGAGTATGGATAGGTTTACTATAATAGTAACCTTGAATAAACTGACATTTATTTTTTTGAAGGAAATTCACATGTTCTTTCGTTTCTACACCTTCTGCAATGACAGACATTTCTAATGTATGTGCTAATGTGATAATCGTTTTAATAATTTCCATTCCATCTTCACACGTTTCAGACATTGTAATAAATTCTCTTGGGATTTTTAACGTATCTATTGGATATAAAGGTAAATACGCTAGTGAAGAATAACCTGTACCAAAGTCGTCGATTGAAATGTGAACTCCTAAACCCTTTAGTGTGCGGAGCTTTATCAATGTTTCTCGCTCATCCATCATTGCAATGCGCTCTGTTAATTCAAGGTCGAGAGAACTTGCCGGTAAGCCTGTAGTTGCTAATGTAGAAGAAATAGACTTTACAAAATCTTCTTGTTCAAATTCTTTAGCAGATAAGTTTACACCAATTTTTAAATGAGAATATCCGAGTGTGTGCCAACGTTTCATTTGCTCACAAGCCTGCTGCAATGTCCATTTTCCTATTGGAATAATTTGTAGTGTTTCTTCAGCAATCGGAATAAATTCATATGGAGAAATAACGCCTAATTCAGGATGATTCCACCTGATTAGAGCTTCTGCACCGATAATTTTATTAGATTCACTATCAACTTGAGGTTGATACAAAAGGAACAATTCTTCATTTTGTATTGCGTTTGGTAAATCTTTTTCTAATCGTAATCGTCTTTCAATTTTTTTAGCGATTACATCGTCATAAATAGAGACAGAGTTAAGCTCTTTTGCCTTTGCATCATACATTGCAACATTAGCGTTTTTCAAAAGTGTAGCGGTATCGATTCCGGAATGTGGATAAATAGCGATGCCGATACTAAGTGATAAAGTTAATGTATGCTCATGTATGACAAACGGTTTTTCCATGCATTCAAATAACTGGTTGCATAAATCGAATAAGGAATCTTCGTCAGTATAGTTTTCAATTAAGATTGTAAATTCATCGCCACCGATTCTTGACAGATGAGTATGTGATGGAAGACATGATTGGAATCGCTTCGCTACTTCTTCTAATATGTGATCTCCTGCCGAATGTCCAAGTGTATCGTTAATTGCTTTAAAGCGATCTAAATCTAAGTATAATAATGCGAACTCACTGTCTGTTGTTTTAGCATTTTTTATAACTCTTTTTAATTTCTTATGGAAAAAGGCACGGTTCCCAATTTTCGTTACCGTATCATGGAATGCTAAATACTTTATTTCTTCTTGTTGCTTTTTTAGTGCGGTAATATCTTTTACCATAATATAACTTCCTGAAATTTGTCCGTCTATTATAATAGGGACGATGGTAACGTATAAAAAATAAGTAAAACCATCTTTATATTTAGAACTTAGTTGTAAGTATGCCGATTCTTGTTGTTTCACCTTTTCTAATGCAGATGTTAGTTTATGTTTGTCTTCATCTAAAATAATCGAAAAACAAGTTTCACCGAGTAACTCATCTGTTGGTGCTCCAAGTAGTATACTTCCGGCTTGATTTACATTTAAGAATACGCCATGTAAATCAATTGTAAAAATAGGATCAGGGTGATATTCATATAACGATTTAAACTTTTGTTGTTTTTGAGATAGAGCCTCTGATTTATGAACTAAATCAGAAGTCCGTAAAGTCACCTTTTCTTCTAGTTGTGCATTGAATGCCTGTAAACGTTTTGTTAGGGAATTGTTTTGCATACGTACAATAGAATGACGAATGAGTACGAAAATAAAAGTAATACAATTTCCTGTAATGAGAGTTGAGGATGATGTTTGTTCTTTTAATGTAAACCCGATTAGTATTGCAACAGCAAGATAGGGAAATACAACTAAAGCCTTTTTTCCTATTATAGGGTTAACAATGAAATAATTTTTATGGCTATTACGATCTGCTGAAATAGATCCAGCTATTGCAATAAATAATATAGGTATTCTATATAAAAGACGTAATAATGTTATCGTTTCAGTTGCTAAATGGTTATTTAAGTAAAAATAAATATAGTTAAAAGTTGCAGAACTTATCAATACAAAAATAAAGATATAAATCTTCCGTTTAGAATTAAAAATTGTCGGACGGAAAAAGAGACTAACGCCTAGTAGAAGAAACAATAAATCTGCAATTGGATATAGAAATGAAAGGAAAACATCGCCTAGTGAAAGAGAGAATATATTTAAATTTGGTTGATTAAATAAATACCACTCTAATGTGAATATGGAAGTAAGTACTATACATATATCACAAATAAAGAACGTTTTTTCCCATTTATCGCATTCTTTTAAAATTTTATAACTGAAAGCGATAAGACAAAAGAGTAGAAAAAACATGTAAAATACATCAGAAATAGTAAAACGATGTATTGGAATTTCGAAGAAACTATCTTGATATGTATATACTATTTTACCTAATAAAAAACTCCCAATTGCTATCGTGATACATATCCAAAACGGATTTGAACTGACTTTTTTAGAATATATAGAATAAATTAGTGATACAAATGTAATGGCTTCAACAATAAGTGAAGCGAAGCGTACATCCGAATTTGAAAAATGAGTAGGGAACAGATAAAAAAATATAAAATAGATTGAATAGCATATTAATGTTCCGATTAATATACATAGTTGTAAATTTTTATTTAATTTCAATAAAATCACCTTCTTTAATTATGCACTATATTCGTAATATCTATACATAATAATATTACTTAAAAATTGTATCAGATTTCCTTGTAAAAATCTTGTTTATAAGGAAAGTATTGAAGAGTTTAATACTTCTTAAAATTAAAAAAACATTGCGTTTGATAGTATGTATTGCATCAAGATTTTAAATAGAAATTGTATATTTAGTCATCCTTTGAATTGTAAAGGTTTTTTAGTGATTTGCAAGCGGAGATGCAAAATTGCATATAAAATGATGAGAATCCTCTTTCTAGCTGATCTTTTGATTGTTATAGGCTATTTTAAGTAAGATTTTCATTTTTAATCTGAAAATTAACATTTGTAAAAATGTTACAAAAGGATATAAAATAAGAACGTGTATTCTTACAGAGTGGATAGTATTTTCACTAAATAGGGAGGACTTTTTATGTTATGGCGAATTAAAGATGCGGAAATATACTATGAAATTGTTGGAGAGGGTAAGCCAGTCATTATTATACATGGCTGTGCGCCGGATCATAGGTTAATGATGAAATGTATGGAATCAGTATTTCAAAAATATGAAGGTTATCAACGAATATATATTGATTTACCTGGAATGGGAAAGTCGAACGCTCCAGATTGGGTAAATAGTTCAGATCATATATTAGAAGTGTTAACTATATTTATTGAAGAAATCATTCCAAAGAAAGATTTTTTACTAGTAGGAGAGTCTTTCGGCGGATATTTAGCTAGAGGGATACTTTCAAAAATGTTTGAGAGAGTCAATGGATTATTATTAATATGTCCTGTGGTTGTTGCACTGCAAAAAGAAAGACGTTTACCGGATAAACAGATAATTGTACAAGATAAGGAGTTTTTAAATACGTTAACTTCTACCGAAAGAAAAGAATTTAGCGAGTTAGCAGTGGTAGCAAATGAATATACATATAAGCGATTTAAAGAAGAAATTAAGCCGGGGTTAGATGTTGCTAATTATGAATTTATTGAAAGATTGCAAAAAAATATTCTCTTACTATGGAGTTTCACCGAAAGAAATATGAGAAACCCGTTCTTTTATTAGCAGGAAGACAAGATATATCGGTAGGTTATCGAGATATTATAGAAATTATTGAAGATTATCCAAGAGCAACATTAGCGGTGCTTGATATGGCGGGACATAATTTGCAAATTGAACAGCCTGAACTATTCGAGAGTTTAGTAGGAGAATGGATTACACGAACAAAACAACAAAATTTATAAAAAACGAATGAATATTTTCAAGGAGGAAGTATGAATACATATATTTATATGGTTAGGCACGGTGAATCATCAAAATTAGAAGGGAGTGAAAGAACACGTGGTTTAACTGAAAAGGGAAGTTTAGACGCTCATAGAATAACAGACATATTAAAAACAGAGGGAATCGATACTTTCATTTCAAGTCCATATAAGAGGGCTGTGTTAACGATAGAAAAAACAGCCAATTTCTATGAAAAAGAAATATTAATATATGAAAACCTTAAAGAGTGTATGTTTTCCAGTGGGGATCAAGTTATATTAGATAAAGAGGTATATCCGCTTGTAAAGAAGATGTTCTCTGATCCGGATTTTGCACTAACAGAAGGAGAGTCATATAAGGATTGTCAGAGACGGGTAGTGAAAGTGTTAAAGGAAATATTAATGGATTTTCAAGGACAAAAAATTGTAATTGGCACACATGGGCTTGTAATGACACTCATGATGAATTATTTTGATAAGCAATACGGGTTTGAATTTCTAATACATACATCAAAGCCTGACATATATAAGCTGGAATTTAATGATGAACAATTATTGAATGTAAAAAAATTATGGATAGGAGAATGAAACTGAATATATGGAGTGTGTTTTAATTCGTACTTATAAAATATACTTTTTTTATAGAAAGCATTTTTATCAACTATTTTTAGAATCTTAAATCAATAAGTAATTATTCAATTTCTGAATAATATAAATGGAAGTTGGGTTAAGGAAACAATTTAAAATGTGACAAAACTCCAAACGTTGGATTTCTATTCAATTGGAAAAAAAGATGTAGAATTTTGTCTTACGGTCCCCGTTTACTTTTCATTTCATTACATATAGGCTTTGTGGTGTAAAGGGGAAAATCACCTTTATACAAAATTTATAAGGAGGACAATGTGATGAAAAAGATTAAAAAGTTTGCGGGAGTAGCTTTAGCAGGTACGGTTGGATTAAGTGGACTACTGTTTTTAGAACCAAGTGTAAGCGCTGCGGAAACAAAGCAGGTGAAAGAAGGAAATTTCAATGCGATTGATGTAACGATGAATCAAAGTGAATTTTATGTATTGAGTGGTAGAAGTATTGATATTCTTTCTGGAGATAAAGAAGCAATTCAGTTAAATAATTACACAATTCGTTTTAGTAAACCAGGGAAGTATGTAATTAAAGTAAATGGTTGTATTTATGACGATGTATATACTTTTATTGTAAATGAGTAGTATATATTCTGAAATTGTGAGATGAAAAAAGAAACACCCTATTTGCGGTGAGAATCGTAAATAGGGTGAATACTTTGTATTAAGTTGTAGTTTAAATATGTTCATTAACTTTCTCTTTGTTATGTAAAGTATGTAAGAGGGTTTGAAACATCTTAAATGATTGCTGAAAGATTGGACTTTGAATAAAGGTGTAAAGAAAAGTTACGATGAAAACAGGACCTCCTAGCATAAATCCAATAACTAGTACAACACATTCTACTATGATTCTAGCACGGCTAATAGATAGCCCTGTTTTGTCGGAAATAGTAAGCATGAATCCATCTCGAGGGCCAGCACCAATCCCAGCCGCAACATACATCCCTCCCCCAATACCTGTAATTGCAATCCCAGCAAATAAAATGAGTAAGTTTATCCATAAAAAATCACTAGCGTTTGGAAGAATGTTTGATTGTAAGAAAAAGTCCATAATGGGACCGATAAGTAGTGCATTTAAAAATGTGCCCACATTTATATATTTTCGATCTACTAATAAAGAAATGAGAACGAGACATAATCCACATATGACACCCCACGTACCAATGGTCCATCCAAATCTTTGGTAGAGAGCCATATTTAAAACTTCCCAAGGATGTAAACCGAGAAATTTCACTTTGACTGCAAGAGCATTTCCAAGGCCAAAAAAAATTAACCCTAAGAAAAAAAGAAAATAGCGAAAGAGAGTTAGCCTCATCTTTAATACCTCCTATATTTTATAATTATGTATATTACATGTAAGATTTTTAATGTACAAATATTAAGACTTTTTAGTTGTTATTTAAAATTGCTAAAATACAAATGAAATATATATTCGCAGTCAAAAAAGTTAAAATATTTCGTTTTAAGGATTATAATAGAGAGAGAAACATAAAAGGGAGTGAATGAGTTTGCAACAAGAACTTATTGAAAGATTTACGAGATATGTAAAGATTGATACACAATCGAATGAAGAAAGTCATACAGTACCAACAACATCTGGACAAATTGAGTTTGGTAAGTTATTAGTGGAAGAGTTAAAAGAGATTGGCTTAACAGAAGTAACAATGGATGATAATGGGTATGTAATGGCAACACTTCCTGCTAATACGAATAAGGATGTTCCAGTAATCGGCTTTTTAGCACATTTAGATACGGCAACAGACTTTACAGGGAAAAACGTAAAACCACAAATTCATGAAAATTTTGATGGCAATGCAATTACGTTAAATGAAGAGCTAAATGTTGTGTTAACGCCAGAACAGTTTCCAGAATTACCATCATATAAAGGACATACGATTATTACAACGGATGGTACGACACTTCTAGGAGCAGATGATAAAGCTGGTCTAACTGAAATTATGGTTGCAATGAACTATTTAATACATAATCCGCAAATTAAACATGGGAAAATAAGAGTAGCATTTACGCCGGATGAAGAAATTGGTCGTGGGCCAGCGCATTTTGATGTAGAAGCATTTGGTGCATCATGTGCTTATACGATGGATGGAGGTCCATTAGGTGGTTTAGAGTATGAAAGCTTTAATGCTGCAGGTGCTAAGTTAACGTTTAACGGAACGAATACACATCCCGGAACAGCGAAAAATAAAATGCGTAATGCAACTAAACTTGCTATGGAGTTTAATGGGCACTTACCAGTAGAAGAGGCACCAGAATATACAGAAGGCTATGAAGGATTCTATCATTTACTTTCATTAAATGGTGATGTTGAGCAAAGTAAAGCGTATTATATTATTCGAGATTTTGATCGTGAAAATTTTCAGGCGCGTAAACATAACGTTGAAAATATTGTGAAGCAAATGCAAGAGAAGTATGGACAAAATGCAGTCGTTTTAGAAATGAATGATCAATACTATAACATGCTTGAAAAAATCGAACCAGTGAGAGAAATTGTTGATATTGCATATGAAGCGATGAAAAGTTTAAATATCGAACCAAACATTCACCCGATTCGTGGTGGAACAGATGGATCACAATTATCGTATATGGGATTACCAACGCCGAATATTTTCACAGGTGGTGAAAACTATCACGGTAAATTTGAATATGTTTCGGTGGATACGATGGAAAAAGCTGTTCAAGTTATTGTGGAAATCGCAAGACGCTTCGAAGAACAAGCTTAAAAAAAACCAAGTAGTGCGGATGCGCTACTTGGTTTTTTAGTATAATACTCGCCACAAATAAAAAGTTGCGTAAGACTCCCAGTTGGTCCAATTTGCCGCAAAATCTTTTATTTCCTGTTTAGTCGGTTTACTTTCAGAACCTGTTATATATTTAATTGCATTGTGCAAGCCAACATCGTCAATGGGAAAAGCGGAAGGAAATCGTAAGCAGCGCATTAAAACATAGTTGGCAGTCCACGGTCCTATACCATGTATAGCAGTTAATTGTTTTTCAGCTTGTTGCACATCTTGTATTTGCAGTAAAGATTCTTTTGATAATTTTCCTTCTGTAATAAGCTTTGCAATACCTATTACATATTCGCATTTTCTAGTCGTCATTTTTAAGTTTTTGAGATCCTCTACATGTAAATTGGCAATCGTTTCAGGAGAAGGGAATATCCAATGTTTACTATCGTTCCATTCTACATAATTTCCAAAGTGTTCGACTAATCTTCTTTTTAGTGTATAAGCATATGTGAGATTAATTTGCTGACCGATAATTCCCCAGGAAAGTGCTTCAAATAAGTCTGGAATACCTAAAGTACGAAGCCCATAGTATTGTTCAATTGGTCCTTGAAGGAGTACATCATGTTTAGCTAATGTATAAAAGGGAGCTAAATCAGTAGTTAAATCAAACCACTCTTTTACATAGTGAGCTACAGCTTCGCATATCGATTCTTCAGACGTATATGATTCTTCTAAAAAACGTATTTGAATATTATCATCCGAGTTCATACTAATTTCAACTAAAGGATGTACATCCTGAACAGGGATAACTTTATAAATTTTGTTATCTTCAATGTGGAACATACATTCATTGTTAGAACGTGATAGATAGCGTAAATTTTCTTGGAAACTAAATTCTGTTGGAACTGCTAAAGTTAATGTGCTAGTATATTTTGCTGTCATATGCATTCTACCGGAGACTTTTCTAATGTAAGCAACACTTTCTTCATTTCTAATCCACCTCTAAAACCGGTTAGTTTACCATTCTTTCCAATAACACGATGGCAAGGAATTGTAATGAGAAGAGGGTTGGCAGCAATAGCAGTAGCAACGGCACGCACAGCAGTAGGTTTTTGCATTCTTTCGGCAATTTCTGAATAAGAATATGTCTCCCCATAAGGAATTTCACGTACCGTATTCCAAACAGATAATTGAAAATCAGTTCCGTAAGCATCGATAGGGAATGTAAAAGTTTCTCGTTTACTTTCTAAATACTCGATAACTTCTTTCGTATATGATTGTAGGTAATCTGGATTACATGCCAATATATGTTGTGGCAATTTCTTTCTAGCCCATATATTTAGTTCTTCAAATTTTTCATCTTGTGATCCAATGAAGCATAGTCCATTTTCAGTTGCAGCAATATGAAACTGCCAATTTTCATGTGTAAGTAGCGTCCAATATATAAATTTATTTTTGGAGGAATTCATTATTTTATCCTTCTTTCATTTCGTTCTTTTTTCGATATTCAGTAGGAGTGAATCCGGTTTTCTTTTTAAATAAAGTTGCGAAATACTCTGGGTTTTCTATCCCGACAGCAGTACTAATTTCTTTAATGGATTGATTTGTGTGTAAAAGGTGTTCTGCCGCTTTAACAATCCTAAACTGCTGTATATATTCTATTGGACTTATTCCTGTTACTTTTTTGAAAGTGCGTTGCAAATGAAATGGGCTACCATGACATATTTCAGCAAGTATGTTGAGAGTTAATAATTCGTCAAAGTGCTTTTTGATATAATCTTTAATTTGTTCTACCCACTCTTCATTAGGTAAAGTGAGCCCATTTGGTTTACAACGTTTGCAAGGGCGGAATTTTTCGCTTAATGCTTGCTCTGCATGATGAAAAATTCGTACATTGTTTCTATTCGGTATTCTTGATTTGCATGACGGTCGGCAAAAGATTCCGGTTGATTTCACAGCATAAAAGAATTTACTATCATAGGAAGAATCATTATGAATAATTGCTTGCCAATGCTCATTTGTTAACGTAATCCCTTCATTGTGCAAAGAACATCACCTCTGAAATTAGTATAACCTGAATAAAGTGCGTATGTATGTATTCACAAATGTAAGAGCAAGATTACAAAGGTGAAAATATGATTGTTTTTCTATTTTGTGATAGCATGAAATTTGAAAGTGAACATCAAGAGGAGGACTATAGGTGAAGTTAATTTCGTGGAATGTAAATGGTTTGCGAGCAGTTATCGCAAAAGGTGGATTTTTAGAATATCTTGAGGAATCAAATGCTGATATATTTTGTTTACAAGAGATTAAATTACAAGATGGGCAAATTGATTTGAATCCAGAGGGATATTATACATACTGGAATTATGCTGTGAAAAAAGGTTATTCAGGAACGGCTATTTTTTCGAAAAAAGAACCGCTATCTGTAACATACGGTTTAGGAATTGAAGAGCATGATCAAGAAGGACGAGTTATTACTTTAGAATTCGAAGATTTTTACATGATAACGTTATATACACCAAACTCAAAACGAGGATTAGAACGATTAGATTACAGAATGAAATGGGAAGATGATTTCAGGGCTTATATTAAGCAATTAGATGAAAAAAAGCCCGTTGTTTTTTGCGGTGATTTAAACGTTGCTCACAAAGAAATCGATTTAAAAAATCCAAAAAGTAATCGTAAAAACCCTGGATTCTCTGATGAGGAACGAGAGAAATTCACATGTATTTTAGAAGAAGGATTTATTGATACGTATCGTTATCTGTATCCTGATCAGGAAGGTGCATATTCGTGGTGGTCGTATCGTATGGGAGCGAGAGCAAAAAATATTGGATGGCGTTTAGATTATTTTGTTGTTTCGGAAAGAATGAAAGACAAAATAACAGAGGCGAAAATTAATAGTGAAGTGATGGGATCAGACCATTGCCCAGTTGAATTACATATAAATTTCTAAAAAAAGAAGTATCTTCCTAAGATTAGGCGGATACTTCTTTTTTATTCAGTTTGTTAAAATTTTTCAAATCTTTCTTGAAATAATTGCATATTAAATATATACTTAGTAACGATAATCATTATCAATGAAAAGTGTTATCAATAGATGAGGTGTAAAAGAATTATAGTTTAGGGGAAGTGAACGAGAATGAGTTCTGGATAGAATTATTAATCTAATGAAATATATATGTGAGACAAGTTTCATATAGTTAAATTTTATTGAGAATATAGTTTGAGAATTCGAGAGGAGTTATATAAAGATGAACAAGAAGTTATTTACTTTAGGGATGGTTACAGTTTTAAGTGTAGGACTAGCAGCATGCAATAGTACGGATAAAACTTCAGGAGAACAAAAGCAACAGACAAAAGCTACGGAAACGAAAAAAGACGAAAAAAGAAAAATTACATATTTAGGTAAAGAATATACAGTACCAGCAAAAGTAGATAAAATTGCGACAGCTAGTTTAGAGTCAATGGAAGATGCAGCGGTACTTGGTATTAAGCCAGTAGGTGCCATTACTGTTGGTGGTAAATTACCGAAGTATCTTGAGAAAGATTTAGAGGGTGCGAAATCTGTTGGCGAGAAAATGCAACCAAATTTTGAAACATTACTACAATTAAAGCCAGACGTTATTACATCAAGTACGAAATTCCCAGCAGAAACAGCTGAAAAGTTTACGAAAGTAGCTCCTACATTCCCGGTATCACACGTTTCAACAAATTGGGAAGATAACTTAAAGTTAATGGGAGAATTAACTGGTAAAAAAGATAAAGCAGAAAAAATTATTAAAGATTACAATTCAGACGCTGAAAAGGCAAAAGCAAAACTAGGAGATAAGTTAAAAGACAAAAAAGTACTTGTCATTAGACTAAGAGCAAACGAATTATTCCTATATCCAGAAGGAGTATACTTCAACCCTGTCATTTATAAAGATCTTGGATTAACTGCTCCAGAACAATTGAAAACTGTAAAAGCACAAGAGAAAATTTCATTTGAAAAACTTGCTGAACTTAATCCGGATTATATTTTCTTACAATATGAGACAACTGAAAATAAAAATCCGAAAGTGCTAGAAGAAATTGAAAGTAATCCAATTTGGCAAAGTATGAATGCTGCGAAGGAAAAGAAAGTATTTGTAAACGTTGTAGACCCAATGGCACAAGGTGGTACTGCTTGGAGTAAAACAGCATTCTTAAAAGAAGCAGTGAAAAATTTATCTAAATAATACAATAAGTAAGGTGCGTTGAATGATATGCAGAAAACAAATGCAGTACCAGTGACTATATTATGTATAGCACCCATACTCATCTTATTTACAGTTATATTTTCTATTTTGTATGGGGCGAAGAGTATTGATGCTGAAATAGTGTGGAACGCATTATTTCATTTTGATTCAAGCGATGTAAATCATAATATTATTATTACTTCACGTTTACCAAGGGTAGTTGCAGCTCTTTTAGTTGGAGCATTTCTAGCCATATCAGGAGCACTTATGCAGGGGATGACAAGAAACTATCTTGCATCCCCTTCTATTATGGGTGTGACGGATGGGGCAGCCTTTGTTATTACACTTTGTATGATTTTTCTTCCGGGAATGTCATCAATTGGTATGGTTTTATGTTCAATGATTGGTTCTGCACTAGGAGCCGGTATCGTGTTTGGTTTTGGCTCGCTCCTTCAAAATGGCTTATCACCAGTTAGGTTAGCGATTATCGGAACAGTTATTGGAACATTTTTAAGTAGTGTATCGGCCGCGATGGCATCATATTTCCAAATCTCTCAAAATGTTAGTTTTTGGTTTAATGCAAAGTTAGACCAAGTGGATCCTAATATCATTAAAATCACGATACCGTTTGGGATAATCGGAATAATTTTAGCGTTGTTAATATCAAAATCTATTACCATTCTTTCTTTAGGAGAAGAAGTTTCTATTAATCTAGGGCAGCGTACAAAACTAGTTAAAGCGATGGCAATTTTATCAGTTATCTTTTTAACAGGAACAGCAGTTGCTTTAGTAGGAAAAGTTGGTTTTGTAGGTTTAATTATTCCGCACATTACTCGCTTTATAATTGGGGTAGATTATAAGTGGATTTTGCCATGTGCAGGCGTTATTGGTGGAGTTTTCTTAGCGTTATGTGATGTTTTAAGTAGATTTGTAAACTATCCATTTGAAACACCTATTGGGGTCGTTACCTCCTTAATTGGAATTCCTTTCTTCCTTTATTTAATTCGTACAAGAGGAGGAGAGAGACATGCTTAAAAGTTCAAGTCAACGTTTTGGAATGACGATGGGGATTATTATATTTTTAATACTATGTGCTATTTATATTAGTTTAACGAATGGTACGTTTGATATTACAATTACAGATGTATTTAAAACACTCTTTAGAATAGATCCAGTACCAGACCATGATTTAGTTATTTTTGAGTTTCGTCTTCCTCGTATCGTAATTGCTGGGCTAGTAGGATTAGGCCTAGGCGTTGCAGGTGCTGTTATTCAAGGGATTACGAGAAATGGATTGGCAGACCCAGGTATTTTAGGAGTGAATGCTGGGGCCGGCACAGCAATCGTTATTTTTATGTTTTTCTTTCAAGGGCAATTAAAGAGCACAGACTGGATGTCTATTATGATGATGCCAATGTTTGGTTTAGTCGGCGGATTAGGTGCAGCTATCATCATTTATCTGTTTTCATGGAAAAACGGTAAGCTAGACTCCCAACGTCTTTTATTAACAGGGATTGCGATTGGGTCAGGATTTGGAGCATTTTCTATGTACTTATCACTCAAAATGAAGTCAACTGATTTCGAGATGGCTGCAGTTTGGGTGTCAGGAAGTATATATAGTGCAAACTGGAAGTATATTATTGCTATGTTGCCGTGGCTTATCATATTAATTCCGCTTATACAAAAGAAAGCTTATTTATTAGATTTATTTCAATTGGAAGAAACGAGTATTACAAGTTTAGGTGTTTCAGTAGAAAGAGAGAAATCTATTTTACTATTAAGTAGTATCGGACTTGTAAGTGCATGTGTTGCAGTTTCAGGAAGTATTGGTTTCATTGGATTAATGGCACCGCATATAGCAAAAAGGCTTGTCGGTATTCAGCATAAGCATATCATTCCTACGTGCGGAGTAATCGGAATGTTCCTTGTAATAGCTTCAGACTTTATTGCAAAAACAGTTTTCACCCCTGTAGAGTTACCTGTTGGAATCGTTATTTCTATTGTCGGTGTACCGTATTTCTTATATTTACTTTATAAGGCGAAAGCGTAAGAGGAGGAATAAAAGTGAGTATTTTAAGTGCAAAAAATTTAGAAACGAGTTATGAAAAGCTTACAGTGTTTCGCGATTTAAATGTGGAAATACAAGAAGGAAAAGTAACGACAATTATAGGGCCAAACGGGTGCGGGAAATCAACACTGTTAAAAACAATGGGAAGAATTTTAAAGCAAAAGAGCGGTAAAGTATATTTGCAAGGACAGGATTTAAATACGATTCCAACAAAAGAAATTGCGAAGCAGTTAGCTTTACTCCCGCAAACTCCAATTGCACCAGGAGAACTTAAAGTGGAAGAATTAATTTCCTATGGACGCTATCCACATCGAAATAATGTAAATAAGTTAACTTCAAAAGATAAAGAGATGATTGATTGGGCATTAGATATAACGAAAACTTCTGAATTTCGAACGAGACAAATTGCAAATTTATCAGGCGGTCAAAGACAAAAGGTATGGCTAGCGATGGCTTTAGCACAAGAGACAGAAGTGTTACTACTAGATGAACCAACTACATATCTCGATATGTCTCATCAATTAGATGTATTACAAATTGTGGAGAAGTTAAATAAAGAACATAATTGTACGGTTGTTATGGTACTACATGATATTAACCATGCAGCAAGGTTTTCAGATGAAATTATTGCGATGAAGGAAGGGGAAATCGTTACAACTGGTAGCCCAGAAGAAATCATTACAAATGAAGTGTTAAAAGAAGTATTTCATATTGATGCGCGTGTCATGATTGATCCGTATAATGGGTCTCCTGTTTGTTTTGGATACGATAGCGTTGCACTTCAAGAAGAGAAAGTAGAGATATATGTAACGAGTTAAGAAGGGGGGAATATAAGATGAATACTACTATTGAAAAACAGCAGATTATTACATCTAATACAGAACAGTGGAAACTGTATTCAAAATTAGACTGTAAGGAATATCAAATTCATATTTCAAAGCCGAGGCGGCCAGCACCAGAGTCAGGATATCCTGTTATATACGTATTAGATGGCAATGCCTTTTTTCAAACATTCCATGAAGCGGTTAAAATACAATCAGTTAGAGCGGAAAAAACAGGTGTTTCACCAGCCATTATAATAGGTATTGGTTATCCAATTGAAGAGGCATTTTCAGGAGAAGAAAGATGTTATGATTTTACGCCAAGTGTAATTTCAAAAGATGCGCCTTTAAAACCAGATGGCAAACCGTGGCCTAAAACAGGAGGAGCACATAACTTCTTTACTTTTATGGAAGAAGAACTGAAACCTCAAATTGAAAATAATTATAAGATTGATAAAGGAAAGCAAACATTATTTGGGCATTCGTTAGGTGGCTTATTTGCTTTACATATATTATTTACAAACGTAAATGCCTTTCAAAATTATTTTATTAGTAGTCCATCAATCTGGTGGAATAACCAATCTGTGCTTGAAAAAGAAGCGAATCTTATAAATGAATTAAACAGTGCCAAGTTTCAAACGGGAGTGTTCCTTACAGTTGGGTCACTAGAACGAGAGCATATGGTTGTAGGGGCAAATGAATTATCAGAGCGTCTTCTCCAAGTCAAACACGATCAGTTTCGATTTACGTTTTATGAAGCTGAAGGGGAGAATCACGCATCTGTTGTGCCGACTTCTTTAAGTAAAGGGTTAAGGTTTATTAGTTACGTATAAATTGAAATGAATATCTAATAAAATGCAAACAAAAGGCTATGGTAAATTTTCCATAGCCTTTTGTTTGTGCAAGTAGAATTGTCTTTTTTGAACGTTTTGTTTCAACTTTTCGTCTAAAGAGACAAAAAGTTGTCACAATTCGGTCACAATTAGCATAAACATAAAATAGACGAAATGAACTTATTTCCAAAAAGGCTTGATTCATTCCATTCATGATTAGAAGAGCTGAAACAGCATGGATTAAAAGTTCACTATATTCTCAAGGAGGTAGATCGTATGAAAACTATTCTTGCTATCGCTGGGCTTATTTGGGTTTTATCACATGGCATTCCAATTTATGAAGGAGAACAAATTCGCAGTGCTCTGAATAAAAATTTTAATGAATATCACGTTATTGATCGGCAAGATAATGTCGTGACAGTTCGTGTAAATGATTGTTTTCATACGGTAACCGTTGAAGGAACTTCAGTAGTGAATGATACAAAAGTATGTGATCAGCAATAATTATATATAGGAAGAAAAAAGTCTCAATTTACACGTGTGAAAATTGAGACTTTTATATTTGTGGATGAATAATAAGCGGGGATGGATAATCCCTGCTTATTATTGTTTTTTGAAAAAAAGGCAAGGGTATCATAATAATTGAGTCTGAGAAGCTAATAAGTTGTTAAGAATAAGCATAGAGCGGAAATATACTCATATGGGGTATCATACGTAGATAATTAATGCTATAATTGGTATACTCGTAAAAGCAATTGTTTTATTGGATGAAGAGAAACTTTAAGAAGGTGATAATTATGGATCATAAAGAGCATGAAGCGGTAACACATAGATCAGAAAAAGAAAAAGAGCAGATTATAAATAGATTAAAGAGAATTGAAGGACAGGTCCGCGGTATTCAAAATATGATTGAAAATGATCGTTATTGCGTGGATATTTTAGTGCAAATTTCAGCGATTAATGCAGCGATGAAAAAAGTAGGAATGGGTGTATTAAAAAACCATACAAGTCATTGTGTTTCAGGTGCTATTAAAGATGGCAATGGTGACGAAGCAATTGAAGAATTAATGACTGTATTTGAACGTTTTTCAAAAGCGTAAAAACAAGCTAGTATGTAACTGGCTTGTTTTTTGTTTACCTTCATATAAGATTTCGGGGTATTGATGTGAAAAAGTGTATGTAAAATAAACTTTTAGAAAATAATTGAAAAATCATGATACAAAACCATTGATTACCTTAGGGGGGTATGGTAAGATGTAATTGTGATTAACAAACAATGAAGAAACAAGAGGAGGATTTTAAATGGAACAGTTAACATTAAAAGTTGAAGGTATGTCTTGTGGACATTGTGTAAATTCTATTGAAAGCAGTGTGAAAGAACTAAACGGTGTTGAACAAGTGAAGGTTCAATTAGCAGAAGGAACTGTTGAAGTTACTATCGACTCGTCTGCTGTAACACTAAAAGATATCGTTGCTGTAATTGAAGATCAAGGATACGATGTTCAATAATTATTTTTAGATATGGAAATAAATCGTACTTTATAGGAAGTACGATTTATTTTGTTAATAATTATACCTTATGAGGGTATATAGAGGTGAGAGACATGAATGAACAGAAAGAGGCTAATCTTCAAATATCAGGAATGACATGTGCGGCATGTGCGAATAGAATTGAAAAAGGTCTGAAAAAAGTAGAAGGTGTTCATGATGCAAATGTAAATTTTGCACTTGAAAAAACAAAAATAATGTATGATCCCCAAAAAACAAATCCGCAACAGTTTAAGGAAAAAGTTGAATCGTTAGGATATGGAATTGTAAGTGATAAAGCTGAGTTTACTGTTTCAGGGATGACATGCGCAGCATGTGCGAATAGAGTAGAAAAGCGTTTAAATAAGTTAGAAGGTGTGAACGGAGCGACAGTAAATTTCGCTTTGGAATCAGCTACAGTAGATTTTAACCCTGATGAAATTAATGTAAATGAAATGAAGAGTGCAATTACGAAATTAGGATATAAATTGGAAGTGAAATCAGATGAGCAAGATGGATCAACTGATCATCGCTTACAAGAAATTGAGCGACAAAAGAAGAAATTTATCATTTCATTTATTTTATCATTCCCGTTACTGTGGGCAATGGTAAGTCATTTCTCATTTACATCGTTTATTTATTTACCTGATATGCTTATGAACCCTTGGGTGCAGCTAGCTCTTGCAACTCCAGTTCAGTTTATCATTGGTGGGCAGTTTTATGTTGGAGCTTATAAAGCGTTACGAAATAAAAGTGCCAATATGGATGTTCTCGTGGCACTTGGAACGTCGGCAGCGTATTTTTACAGTGTGTATTTAAGTATTAGGTCGATTGGTTCTTCGGAACATATGACAGACTTGTATTTTGAAACGAGTGCAGTACTTATTACATTAATTATTTTAGGTAAATTATTTGAAGCAAAGGCAAAGGGACGCTCGTCAGAAGCAATTAAAAAATTAATGGGATTACAGGCGAAAACCGCTACTGTTCTACGAGACGGAACAGAAATGAAAATTTTAATCGAAGAAGTAGTAGCTGGTGATATCGTTTATGTAAAACCTGGTGAAAAAATCCCGGTAGATGGAGAAATTGTAGAAGGAAAGTCAGCAATAGATGAATCGATGTTAACAGGTGAGAGTATTCCAGTTGATAAAACAATTGGGGATGTAGTAATCGGTTCTACAATGAATAAAAATGGATTTTTAAAAGTGAAAGCAACTAAGGTAGGAAGAGATACTGCATTAGCTCAAATTATTAAAGTAGTAGAAGAGGCGCAAGGGTCAAAAGCTCCTATTCAAAGAGTAGCTGATCAAATTTCAGGTATTTTCGTACCCGTTGTAGTTGTGATTGCTATTATCACATTTGCAGTGTGGATGCTATTTGTTACACCTGGTGATTTTGGCGGAGCACTTGAGAAAATGATAGCCGTACTTGTTATCGCTTGTCCATGTGCATTAGGTCTTGCGACACCTACATCTATTATGGCTGGATCAGGAAGATCAGCTGAGTATGGTATTTTATTTAAAGGTGGAGAGCATTTAGAAGCAACGCACCGATTAGATACAGTTATTCTAGATAAAACAGGTACTGTGACAAACGGAAAGCCTGTTTTAACAGATGTAATTGTAGTAGATGGATTCCATGAAGAAGAAATACTACGTTTAGTCGCTGCGGCAGAAAAAAATTCTGAACATCCACTTGCAGAAGCGATTGTAGAAGGAATTAAAGAAAAGAAAATTGATATCCCAAGTTCAGAAACGTTTGAAGCGATTCCAGGATTCGGTATCGAATCAGTTGTAGAAGGGAAACAATTATTAATTGGTACACGTCGATTAATGAAGAAATTCGATATTGATATTGAAGAAGTTGCTAAATCGATGGAAGAGCTAGAACGAGAAGGAAAAACAGCAATGCTTATTGCGATCAATAAAGAATATGCTGGTATAGTGGCCGTTGCAGATACTGTAAAAGATACTTCAAAAGCAGCTATCGCAAGACTTAAGAAAATGGGTCTAGACGTTGTTATGATTACAGGAGATAACACACAAACTGCTCAGGCAATCGCTAAGCAAGTTGGTATTGATCACGTAATTGCAGAAGTATTACCAGAAGGAAAAGCAGAAGAAGTGAAAAAACTCCAAGCACAAGGTAAGAAAGTAGCAATGGTTGGAGATGGAATAAATGATGCTCCTGCTCTTGCTACGGCGGATATCGGTATGGCAATTGGAACAGGAACGGATGTAGCGATGGAAGCGGCAGATATTACGTTAATCCGTGGGGATTTAAATAGTATTGCTGATGCAATCTTTATGAGTAAGATGACGATAAGAAATATTAAGCAAAATTTATTCTGGGCACTAGCTTATAACGGATTAGGAATCCCGATTGCGGCGTTCGGTTTCTTAGCACCTTGGGTTGCAGGAGCGGCTATGGCATTTAGTTCTGTATCCGTTGTATTAAATGCATTACGACTGCAAAGAGTGAAATTAAAAAAATAAAAATCTAGAGAGTAATTGCATATGCTTTTAAACGAAAAACAATACTTTGAAATAAGTATTGTTTTTTGTTTATATAGAAAGAAAAAAGATATAATAAAGCAGAAATATTGAATACTAGATGGTAGAAAAGTTAAATGATAGTTTAGTAAGGAGGTTCATATATGTTAAAAGATATGATCATTAGAACATTCCATAAAGAGGATTTAGAACAAGTATTACAGTTGTTCTATGAAACAGTTCATACAATTAATGCAAAAGATTATAATGTATTACAGCTACAGGCATGGGCACCAGAGCGACTAGATAGAGAAAATTGGTTAAATTCTTTAGAGAAGAATATTAGTTATGTAGCGGATCATAACAGTGTGATAGTGGGATTTGGCGATTATAATGATGATCATTACGTAGATCGTTTATTTACACATAAAGATTATCAAGGGAAAAGGATAGCTTCATACATACTACAGAAGTTAGAAAAAGAAGCAGTAAACTTGGGGCATGGGGATATATATACAGAAGCGAGTATTACAGCAAAACCTTTCTTTGAAAGTAAAGGTTTTATTTGCATAAAGGAACAAAAGAAACAGCATAATGGTCAGATTTTTACTAATTATGTAATGAAAAAAATAGCCCTCTCGTAAACGAGAAGGCTATTTTTTCATTATTTTACAGCTTCTTTAAGTTCTTTACCAGCTTTGAAAGCAGGTACTTTAGAAGCTGCGATTTGCATTTCTTCACCAGTTTGTGGGTTACGGCCTGTACGAGCAGCTCTTTCGCGTACTTCGAATGTACCGAATCCGATAAGTTGTACTTTTTCACCAGCAGCTAAAGTGTTAGTGATTGATTCTACTACAGTTTGTACAACTACAGTAGCTTCTTTTTGAGAAATCTCAGCATTTTGTGCTACGTTTTTAATTAATTCTGTTTTGTTCATGTTTTTCACCTCATATGTAAATAATGCTATTTAAGTTGTTATTATAACGTATAAAACATTCGAGAACAAGTGTACGCACATATATTCGTAAAAAAAATGAAATTTGTAATATTTTTTAGAGCCACTGTATAGACTTTCAATTTAAGCGGATACAGATTTTTTCTTTAATGCAGTTTGCTCTTTATTGGAAGGGAGTTCCTTATTATAGGATATGAAATAAGGTAATGCTACAAATAACATACCTCCTACTAAGTTTCCGAAGAAAACAAAAATGAAGTTTGGAAAATATTCAATCCAAGTTAAATGACCGGCAAAAATTGCAGCTGGGATGACAAACATATTGGCTACAACGTGTTGAAATCCAATCGCAACAAAAGTCATAACTGGGAACCAAATACCGATAATCTTCCCGATAAATTCTTTACTTCCCATACTGAGCCAAACAGCTAAACAAACGAGCCAATTACATCCGATTGCAGAAATGAAGGCTTGTAGTGGTGTATCTTGTAGTTTAGCTTGCGCAATAGAAACTGTTTTCGCTAAAAAAGCTCCCTCTGTTAATCCGACGATATGACCGAAAAAATAAGCAACGAATACAGCACCTATGAAGTTGCTAAACGTAACAATAACTAAATTTCGAATGAAGTGAAATAATTCGATTTTTTTGTGAAGCCACGCCATTGAAACGGTCATCATATTGCCAGTTACTAACTCACCGCCTGCAAGAATAACGAGTATAAGACCGATAGGGAATACAGCGGCACCTAGAAAACTAGTAAATGATCCCCAAGACTTTGGCATTGTTCCAATAACATGAATATCGAGTAAATACCCTAATGCTATGAAAGCACCACCAAAAAAACCGAGAATTAGCATAGGGAGTAATGATAAATGAGCTTTTTTTCTTCCGGAATTCGCAGCAAGTTCCGTAATTTCTTCTGGTGTAAATACAGACATGAATAATCTCTCCTTAATAAAATGATAGAATGAATAGAAGGAACATTTTTAAGAATCTATGTATTATAAAAATATGTTATGACTTCTGTATAAATTTGTCAAAGTGAATGAGGATAGAATTGGATATAGCTAACATTGTTCATGTTGTCACATTAATGTAACAATAAGGCTTTAAAGTACTTCTAGAGGTGAGAACATGAATACGAATCATGTAAAAAAAGAACAAAAAAAATCAATCGTCAAGATATGTATAATCAGTTTCATAAGTATAGTAATGATTTCAATAAGTTTGTATTTCTATGCGACAGAAATAGAACGAAAACTAGTAACAGTTACGTGGAATGAAATAGAAGCTTCTACAATTCCTAAAGAGTTTAATAACAAAAAGATATTACAATTCTCAGATGTGCATTTAGGGCCAGAATTTACATTGAAACAACTAGAAAATTTGGTAGAGAAGATGAATACGTTACATCCAGATATAGTAGTTTTTACAGGGGATTTAATAGATAAGTTTGGATCGTATAAGGCAGAAAGAGAAGAAGCGCAAAGCATTTTGCAGAAAATACATGCGCCCTTAGGGAAATATGCAGTGTTTGGGAATCATGATAGGGGCGGGGGAGGTAGTTTATTTTATAAAAAGTATATGGAGGAAGCTGGTTTCTCTGTGTTAGTAAATGAAGTGCATAAAATTAATGCGGAAAATGGCAAATATATTACAATATCAGGTTTGGATGATTTTTTATTAGGGAAGCCGCAAATAGACGCGACTTTAAAACAAGTAAGGCAACAAGATTTTAATATGCTCTTAGTACATGAGCCGGATGTTGTAGACAAAGTAGCTCGTTACCCAGTTGATTTTCAAATGTCAGGACATAGTCACGGAGGACAAGTTCAAATTCCTTTTATAGGTCCATTAATTACTACAAAATTAGCTGAGAGTCATGTTGAAGGTATGTATGAATTAGAAGGGAAGAATAAGCCGTTACATTTATACGTAAATCGTGGTATTGGGACAACCCGAATGCCTGTTAGATTTTGGAGTGTACCTGAACTTTCAGTATTTGTGTTAAAGCAAAATAGCAACTAGACTATTTTAGAGTAGTAACAGGACTTTCAGAGAAAGTTCTCTTTTTTTATTGGATAAATACAGAATGTTATGTGATTTTTATTTAAAGTGTTAAAAAGGAAAGGGGAATTTCTATGGTAGAAACATGGCATAAAGAATTGGAAAGTTTATATAACGAAATGGTTTCGTGGCAAATTACTTTTAAGTATTGTAAATAGTTATGTAGAGATGGAAAAGAATCTTTTCATCATGTAGAAGTGAAAAAGTAATTTACATAAATAAAAAACAACAATAGGTTATGTAACCTATTGTTGTTTTTTATTATTTTTCCAAGGGAATAGCATCAAAATATGTTCTATAGTTATTAGAGAATTCAAAGTTGTTTTTTGCATCCCAATTAATAGACCAAGACATTAGGCCGCGGAATGCAGGGTAGCCACTCTGATTTGAAAGTTTATACTTTCCTCCGAAAGGAATTCCTTTAATGATATAATCTAAAGCTTTTTTCATTTCAGTTGGAGAAATATATCCGCCACTTGGAGCGGCCGCTGGTGCTGCAGGAAGTCCAATCATGACTTGATCCGAACGAAGAGCTGGGAAAATGTTAGTTGCATTACCACCTACAGGAAAACCATGTAAGAGCATATCTGCCATAGCGACTTCGTAGTCTGCAGTGCCTTGATTGTAGTTATTACCGTCCATTCCAATCCCGCTACCAGCGTTGTAGTGTTGAACGTGAATGTATGTTAGTTTGTCTTTTACTCCGTAAATAATCGGTAAATAAGCACCCCAGATGCTTCCGTATGCGCTATAACCACCTTGAACATAAGCTGTTTCAGGAGCCATGCTTAATAGAAAATCTGGACCGTAATGATCTGAGATTGTTCGAATAGCTGAGATAAGATTTACGATTTGAGGAGTAGTTGGGTTTTTAAAATTAGTGTCATTTCCGTTTAAGTAAATACCTGATTCAAGGTCAATATCTATTCCATCAAAACCGTATTTATCAATCAGAGATTGTAGGGAATTAATAAAACGTTGCTTAGCCGCATTGTCAGGAAGTAAAACGACCCCATTTTGTCCACCTATTGAAAGAACTATTTTCTTACCTTTACTTTTTAAATAAGAAATATCTGATTTAAACTCTGCATCTGTACCATACACAGGAGAAAATTCAACAGTGGAACGATCACCACCAGTTTCACCGAAAGATACATTGATTACATCCCATTTTGGTGAAACGTCCCTTAATTTAATAATACCAGTACCGTTATCGAAGTTATGCCAGTATCCAACGAGTAATTTTGATCCTAAATTGTTTGCAGCTTGTGCTTGGAAGGGAGCTAGCGGTAGCAGTAAGAAAATTACTAAAGTACAACAAATAAATTTGAACTTGTTTAACATATCAACACTCCTATACAAAAAGTTGTCTAGATGTATAATCTTGTTTATTTCATGATATCTGAAAATTTGAACTTTTGTAAGGTGACTATAATTTTCTCAACAATTGTGTATGGAAAATTATTAAACCTAATGTAATAATTTTTGGAGGAGGTCGAATTACGATTGTTAAATTCAGAATATTTTGATATATTTTAAAGTATAGGACAAGATTTTTCGCATAATACTCTTACATAAAGTGAAACTTTAATCAGTGGGGCTTTGTTCATCCCCCGCTGATTATCAGCCCTCACCAATCGGGCTTTTACGGGCAGTAGATTCCCACCTAACTTCTTTGCTTCCGCTGAATTTTGAGGTGGGGGTCTTACTGCCCGTTAATGCGGGGGAAATTTCAAAATTAAGTTTGGAAGGGGATGTACAAGAGTTGGATAAAAATCTTAAGAAAGACCTCAAAATACGCCACATTACAATGATTTCCATTGGTGGCGTAATAGGAGCTGGTTTGTTTGTTGGAAGCGGTGCGGTTGTGCATTCAGCAGGGCCAGGTTCTATCGTTTCATATGCATTAGCAGGACTTCTAGTCATTTTCGTTATGAGAATGCTAGGGGAAATGGCAGCTATTAACCCGACAAGTGGTTCATTTGCAACATATGCAAGAGAAGCAATTGGTCCATGGGCGGGTTATACAATTGGGTGGCTATATTGGTTTTTCTGGGTAATTGTTATTGCGATAGAAGCTACAGCAGGTGCTGGTATTATTCAATATTGGATTCCAGAAATCCCGCTCTGGTTATTAAGCTTAATATTAACGATTTTATTAACATTGACGAATGTTTTTTCGGTGAAATCATTTGGAGAGTTTGAATATTGGTTTTCATTTATTAAAGTAATAAGTATCGTTTTGTTCCTTTGTCTTGGACTCGCTGTTATTTTAGGATTTGTACCAGGAACGGAAGCACCTGGCACTTCGAATTTAGTAGGGCAAGGAGGATTTATGCCAAATGGTATAAGTTCGGTGCTACTTGGAATTACCGTCGTTATATTTTCATTTATGGGATCAGAGATTGTCGCAGTAGCCGCTGGAGAGTCTGCCGAACCTGTAAAAGCAGTAAAAACAGCAACAAATAGTGTAATTTGGCGTATTCTCGTATTTTTCATTGGATCGATTGCTGTAGTTGTTACACTCCTTCCGTGGAATTCAGCGAACATACTAAAAAGCCCGTTTGTGGCGGTGCTGGAACATATAGGGATACCAGCGGCAGCACAAATTATGAACTTTATCGTTTTAACAGCTGTACTTTCTTGTTTAAATTCGGGTTTATATACGAACTCAAGAATGCTTTTTTCAATGGCAGAAAGAGGAGACGCGCCAAAGGCATTTTTGAAATTGAATAGTAGTGGTGTTCCAGTTCGGGCGGTTTTATTTGGAACTTTCTTTGCTTACATTGGAGTTGTTTTTAGTTACATATCTCCAGATAAAGTATTTTTATTTTTAGTGAATGCATCTGGCGGGATTGCGTTACTCGTTTATCTCGTTATAGCAGTTTCACATTTCAAGATACGTAAAAAAATGGGGAAAGCGGAACAACAAAATTTGAAAGTCAAAATGTGGCTTTTTCCATATGTAACATATGTTACAATTACTGCGATTATAGCAGTTTTAGTTGCCATGCTCGCAATTGAATCTTTACGTTCACAAGCGCTTTTAACAATGCTTGTTACTGTTCTTATAATAATTTCTTATTTTATTTTTAATAGAAATAAAAATAGTACATTGTTGAATCCTAAAAGCAAGAATGAGGAATCTGTTCGATTCTAATTTCTTGTTTTAGAAGAGAGTTACACCCAATCATTGCTATAAAAGAATCATATATAATCATAGAAACAAGTAATTACTATTGTCATAGTGAATATAAACTTTTTTCTTGACTTTTTATATGAAGGCGAGCAAAATGGTAAAAAAGGAAGGGGGGATGACGATGGAAGAGTACGTACTAGAGCTGTATAACTTGTTATATACGACAGAATGGCAAGATATTGTTTCATTTTTAGGAATAATGTTTTGTATGAAAATTGTAATTGTATATATGGAAGAGCAAGGTATGTTCTATTCCTTCTCATCTCCGTTCGATGTGCAGCGCGAGCCGTTGCCAAACTATGCCAAGGTAAATTACGAACAATTTCCTTTTGTGATTTTCTTTATGATTCGATTTATAACAGCAATTGTAAAGAAAAAGGAAAGTGACGATGAAGAGTGCCATTCAACTTGTAATATAGCGACTGCTTTTTAAGCTAAATACAAGGAGGAGATTTATATGTGGTTTCGATTTCTTATGATTGGTTTCTTTTCATTAACAGCAATTTCTTTAATGGGATATCAAGTGTCTGAAATTTATCAAGCATATAGCAATACATTTTTTAACAAAAACTAATTACATTGCTATTTAAATAATAAAGCGATAAAATCCTTCTTAAGAAGTTTTATTAAGAAGGATTTTTTTCTTTGCGCTGTCTTACTGTGTCAAACTATTGTCACATTTACACTGTGAATAATATGTTAAAATAGTGAGGTTACGTATACATATTTGAAGGAAGAGGAGTGACCATTTTGGTGGATCAATCAACTAATCAGAAAAGCTATGCTCCTATTGTGATAACGCTTTCTGTAATTGTAAATGCGATTATTTTATTTTTGTTCTTTGGACCTGTTGGCTATGAAGGAGAAGTACATTTTGATGTAACAATTTTACCAATGTTAAATGCAATTTTTAATAGCTTTACGTTCGTATTCTTATTAGCAGCTTTATACTCTATTATTAAGAAGAATGTGAAAATGCACCGTGGTTTCATCTTAGCAGCATTTACAACGACGTTGCTATTTTGTGTTTCTTATTTATCGTATCATTACTTGGCGCCAGCAACACATTTTGGCGGAGAAGGATTCATTAAATATGTGTATTTCATCATTTTAATTACACATATTATCCTGGCAGCAATTATTGTACCACTTGCATTGTTTGCACTTGTATTTGGTTTTACAAATCAATTAACACGTCATCGTAAAATTGTACGTTGGACGATGCCAATTTGGTTATATGTAAGTTTATCTGGTGTTATTGTTTACTTAATGATCTCACCTTATTATCAATAAAAAATCTCAGCCTTTAGGCTGGGATTTTTTTTGTTAGGCAAATATTTTTGTGAAATGAAAAAAATATGGTATACAAAAGTATAGTTGCTTTTCATATAGAAGGGATGGTAAAGGGATATGCAAAATTTTGTATTTCGTAATCCAACGAAACTTATTTTCGGTAAAGGTCAATTGGAACAGTTAAAAACTGAAATTCCACAGTTCGGTAAAAAAGTTCTTCTCGTATACGGGGGAGGCAGCATTAAAAGAAACGGTATTTATGATAATGTAATTTCTATTTTAAAAGATATAAATGCGGAAATATTTGAATTGACAGGTGTTGAACCGAATCCTCGTGTATCAACTGTAAAGAAAGGGATTCAAATTTGTAAAGATAATGGTGTCGAATTCATATTAGCGGTTGGCGGAGGAAGTGTAATCGACTGTACGAAAGCAATTGCTGCTGGTAGCAAATATGATGGAGATGTATGGGATATTGTAACGAAAAAAGCATTTGCTAGTGAGGCGTTACCATTTGGTACGGTACTTACGCTTGCGGCAACAGGATCTGAAATGAATGCTGGTTCTGTAATTACAAACTGGGAAACGAATGAAAAATATGGCTGGGGTAGCCCAGTTACTTTCCCGCAGTTTTCGATTTTAGATCCAGTTCATACTGCGTCTGTGCCGAGGGATCAAACAATTTACGGTATGGTAGATATTATGTCACATGTATTAGAGCAATATTTCCATCATGGAACAAATACAGAATTACAAGATCGTTATTGTGAATCTGTTTTAAAAACAGTAATTGAAACTGCTCCTAAGCTTTTAAGTGATTTAGAAAATTATGAGCATAGAGAAACCATTTTATATTGCGGTACTATGGCGTTAAACGGTATTTTAGCGATGGGAGTAAAAGGAGATTGGGCGACTCATAATATTGAACATGCAGTTTCTGCAGTTCATGATATACCACACGGGGGTGGCCTTGCGATTTTATTCCCGAACTGGATGAAGCGTGTTGTAGATGAAAATGTAAGTCGTTTTAAACAGTTCGCTATTCGCGTATTCGATGTAGAAACAGATGAAAAGACTGATCGAGAAATTGCGTTAGAAGGAATTGAGGCGTTACGTCAATTTTGGACTTCAATTGAGGCACCAGTAACGTTAGCGGATTACGGTATTGGGGAAAATGAAATTGATTTAATGGCTGATAAAGCGATGGCTTATGGTGAATTTGGTAACTTTAAAAAATTAAATAAAGACGATGTTTTAAGTATATATAAAGCTTCTTTATAAGTGAATCGAAAAAAGAAACCCATTTGATATAACAATCAAATGGGTTTCTTTTTTGTTGTTTATAACTGTTTATAACTGTTTATAACTGTTTATAACTGTTTGTGACTGTTTCTGGTTATTTGTGAATGTTTATGGTTGATTTTTGTGATCGTTTTCATTATACTGTAATCAAAGAAGAGGTGAATAAAATGTTAACTCCTGAACGTCATCAAATGATATTGCAACTTGTAAAAGAGCAGAAGGTTGTTAAATTACAGCAATTAGTGGAAAGAACAGAAAGCTCTGAATCAACAATTCGTCGTGATTTAGCGCAATTGGAAAAGCAAAGGTTATTAAAAAGAGTTCATGGTGGTGCTGCTGTTTTAACAGGAAAAGGACAAGAGCCAACGATGGTTGAAAAATCATCCAAAAACATTCAAATAAAACAACAAATTGCTAACTATGCGGCTAGCATTGTTGAACAAGGTGATTGCATTTATTTAGATGCAGGAAGTACAACATTTGAAATGATTCCATTTTTAATAAATAAAGATGTTACTGTCGTTACGAATGGACTTATGCATATTGAAGCTTTAGTTGAAAATAATATTCGTGCGTATTTACTAGGCGGAATGATGAAAAGTAGGACGAAAGCTTTAATTGGTGCTATGGCACAGGAAAGCATGCAGAAGTACCGTTTTGATAAATGTTTCTTAGGAGCGAATGGTGTGCATGAACAGCTTGGTTTTACAACTCCAGATCCAGAAGAGGCACTTTTAAAACAAATGGCATTAACATTAGCAAACGAAGGATATTTCTTAATTGATGAAAGTAAGTTTTCAGAAGTTGCGTTTGCGAAAATTGCCAATGTTGAAGAAGCAAATATTATTACAAACTATTTAGAAATTGATTTAGAAAAATATAAAAGACAAACCAATGTAATTGAGGCTGATAAACAATGATCTATACAGTTACTTTAAACCCATCTATTGATTATGTAGTACAAGTTAATTCCTTCGATTTAGGAGCAGTAAATCGAGCAGAGAAAGATATGAAATTTCCTGGAGGGAAAGGCATTAACGTTTCTCGTGTTCTTCATCGTTTAGGTGTTGAAAATGTAGCGCTTGGATTTACTGGTGGATTTACCGGTCGATTTATTAAAGATGTATTACAGGCGGAAGGTGTAACAACAAACTTCGTCCAAGTAGACGGTGATTCCCGAATTAATGTGAAAATAAAAGGGCAAGAAGAGACAGAATTAAATGGGCAAGGTCCTAATGTGACAAATGAACAATTTGAACAATTAATGAAACAAATTGAAAGTATGAGGCAGGGAGATTGTGTTGTACTAGCTGGAAGTGTACCGGCGTCTATCTCAACTACTTTTTATGAATCAATCGCAGCGCTCGGAGCTGAGAAAGGTATTCGCGTAGTAGTTGATGCAAGTGGAAGTGCGCTGCAGCATGTAATTAAAAATAAACCATTTTTACTAAAGCCTAATCATCATGAACTTGGTGAGTTATTCGGAGTAGAGATTTCAACAGTAGAAGATGTTTTACCGTTTGGAAGAAAATTAGTTGAACAAGGTGTAGAGCACGTTATCGTATCAATGGCTGGAGATGGGGCTTTATTATTTACGGCAGAAGGTATATATGAAGCAACTGTTCCAAAAGGTGTTGTAATTAATTCGGTCGGGGCCGGAGATTCTCTCGTTGCAGGATTTGTAGGTAAATATGAACAGACAAAAGATATTGAAAAGGCATTTCAATATGGCGTTGCAACAGGGAGTGCAACAGCATTTTCAGCTGATTTATGTGAAAAAGAAAAAGTAGAAGAATTATTGTCGCAAGTAATTGTAACTAAGCGATAGGGGGAAGTAACATATGAAAATTACAGAACTATTAAAAAGGGATACAGTTATTATGAACTTGACAGCTTCAAATAAAGAAGCTGTCATAGATGAATTAGTTGAGAAATTAGACGGAGCAAATCGTTTAAATAGTAAAGCTGAATTTAAAGAAGCTATTTTAAAGCGAGAGTCACAAAGTACGACTGGTATAGGGGAAGGGATTGCAATACCTCATGCGAAAACAAAAGCTGTTAAGCAACCAGCGATTTGTTTTGGTAGAAGTGTAAGCGGTATCAACTATGAATCGCTTGATGGGCAGCCTGCACATTTATTCTTTATGATTGCTGCGAGCGAAGGGGCGAATAATACTCATTTAGAAACGTTATCGCGCCTATCTACATTATTAATGGATGAAGGATTTCGTAAGCAATTGTTAGAAGCGAAGGATGAAGAGGAACTTCTTCGTTTATTTGATGAAAAAGAGAATGAAAAAGAAGAAGAAGACATTGAAGTTGCAAAACCAGAAGGAAATGAACCATACGTACTAGCAGTTACGGCTTGCCCAACTGGAATCGCTCACACCTATATGGCAGCGGATAGCTTGAAAGCAAAAGCAGCAGAGCTAGGAATAGCGATTAAAGTTGAAACGAATGGATCAACAGGTATAAAAAACGCTTTAACGAAAGAGGACATTGAACGAGCAACAGCTATTATCGTTGCCGCAGATAAACAAGTAGAAATGAACCGTTTTGCTGGGAAGCATGTTATTCAAGTGCCAGTCGCTGATGGGATTAGAAAAACGGAAACACTTCTTAATCGAGCTGTAAAACAAGACGCGCCAATCTTTAATGGAATAAAGGAAGATGGGAAGACAGAAAGTACAGAGAAAGAAAAAGGTTTAGGAATTTATAAGCACTTAATGAACGGTGTAAGTAATATGCTTCCATTCGTTGTGGGTGGAGGAATTTTAATTGCACTAGCATTTTGGATTGGTGGTATAAAAGCAGAAGGACCATTGGCTGAATTGTTAATGTCTATTGGTGGAGGCAAAACAGGTGCGTTTTTATTCCTCGTACCAATTTTAGCTGGATTTATTGCGAGTTCTATTGCTGATCGTCCAGGATTTATGCCTGGTGTTGTCGGTGGATTTTTAGCAGCACATGCGAATGCTGGATTTTTAGGGGGATTAATTGCTGGTTTCTTAGCTGGGTATGTTGTTTTAGGATTGAAAAGATTATTTTCAGGATTACCAGCACAGTTAGAAGGAATTAAACCTGTATTGTTATATCCGGTCTTTGGATTGTTGATTACAGGAGTTGTTATGCAAAAAGTAGTAATTCCGCCTGTAGTAGCATTGAATGAAATGTTAACAGGATGGTTAAATGGTTTGAACGGTACAAATGCTATATTACTAGGTCTTATATTAGGTGGTATGATGGCAATTGATATGGGTGGTCCAATTAATAAAGCTGCATTTACATTTGGTATTGCTGCAATAGAAGCGCAGAACTTTGGCGTACACTCTGCTGTTATGGCCGGTGGTATGGTACCACCATTAGCGATTGCATTCGCAACTACTTTCTTTAAATCAAAATTTACTGAAGCAGAGCGTAAATCTGGTTTAACAAATTATATTATGGGAGCATCGTTTATTACAGAAGGTGCGATTCCATTTGCAGCTGCAGATCCGATTCGAGTAATAGTAAGTTGTGTTGTTGGTTCAAGTATTGCGGGTGCATTATCTATGTTATTCCAAATTACATTACCAGCACCGCATGGTGGATTGTTTGTTATCGCATTAGTAAATAAACCGGTGCTATATATTTTCTCGATATTCATAGGGACAGTTATTTCAGCTCTTATGATGGGGATTGGGAAAAAGAAAGTTAAATAACACATGAAAAAGGAGTAGCTTTTATTAGCTGCTCTTTTTTATTACAAAAAAGGAGTTAATAATTGGAGAATGATGAATTTTGGTAAAAGATGTAATGAAATATGGTTTTTTTGTAACAAAAAAGTAATACTGTAATTTTTTTTGGAAAAAAATTCTGGGCTAGTATGTGGAAAATATATGAAAACTATTGGGGATTCTATTAGAAATGGAATTCATTAATATGGAAATTTATGTTACAACTCATTAATCGTGTATTACGAATGGTTTGTAATTGTGTGATTTCTAAAAATCCTAAAAATCTGTTGCTATAATGAAAATACGAAAACAAAGCAAATGGAGGCTATTCATGAAAAAATTATTAGGTATAGCAACGGCGGCAGTTTTTGGTCTTGGGATTTTTGCAGGTTCTGCGAAAGCAGAAACGATTGTAACAACAGACGTATTAAATGTTAGAGAAAACCCAACTGTAGAGTCAAAGCTTGTAGGTAAAATGTTAAGTGGAAATAAATTAGATGTTATAAATACAGAAAACGGATGGGCAAAAATTAAATTAAATGGTAAAGAAGCGTTTGTAAGTGCTGAATTTACAAAAAGTACATATTATGTAACGCCGGGCGTGTTAAATGTTCGTGCTGGAGCGAATACTGACTCTGAAATTCTTGGTAAACTGAATAAAGATGATGTAATTGAAACGACAAATCAAGTTCAAAATGAATGGTTACAATTTGACTATAATGGAAAAACGGGATATGTTCACATGCCATTTTTAACAGGGACGGCACCTGTAATTGAAAAGAAAGAAGTTGTAACGCAAGAAGAGGCGCCAGTAAGAGTAAATACGCCAGTTAAAAATAATAAAGTAGTTAAGAGCAAAGAGTCTGTTAAAAATGTAGAATCAAGTAAACCTGTAGCAAAACAGCAGTCAACTACGAAACAAGTTACGAAATCTACTGAAACAAGTGCACCTGCTGGTGGACGTGAAATAACAGTAGAAGCGACAGCGTATACAGCGCATCCAAGTGAGAATGGTACGTATGGTGGTCGTGTATTAACTGCAATGGGGCATGATTTAACAGCAAATCCGAATATGAAAGTAATTGCTGTTGATCCTAAAGTAATTCCGCTTGGATCAAAAGTATGGGTAGAAGGATATGGAGAAGCGATTGCTGGAGATACTGGCGGTGCGATTAAAGGGAATCGTATTGATGTATTAGTCGGTTCAGATGGTAGTGCCGATAGCTGGGGGCGCAAATCTGTAAAAGTAAAAGTTATAGAGTAGTGTATATGTATTAATATAAAAGGCGGTTGCTTGAACGTGTGTAAGCAACCGCCTTTTATGGATCATTGAAAAGGATAAATAGTTTTACCTGTAATAATTTTATATGCACTGCAAAATTGATTTTGTATATACTCTGTATTTTTATTTTCTGGATGTAATGTTGTTTCTTGGAGAGTAGAATGAAAAGAACGTAGCAAACAATTTAAGGCGAAATATAATTCTTCTTGTGAACAATTTTGTTCTTTTGTAGCAGTAGCTAAAATAAGATCTTTTGTTAAAGATGAAAAATTGATGGTGGATTGTTTCATAGTCAACTCATCCTCTCGAAGGTATTTTTAATCATGTATATGCGGAATTGGACAAACTATGTTCTTTTTTATTTATAATTTCATGTACCGAAATGAAAGAACTTGCAATCATGCCGTTAAAATTGGTAAGATTGGATATAATCAATAGATGGAGTACATTACATAAAGAGAGTTGAATGATATGGGAGAAGTGCAACGTGAAAAAGTTGCTGTCATCATTGGACCAACTGCTGTTGGAAAGACGAAGTTAAGTATTGATCTTGCCAAAGCGCTGAATGGTGAAATTATAAGTGGAGATTCCATGCAGATTTATCGTACGATGGATATTGGAACTGCAAAGGTGACAAAAGAAGAGATGGATGGAATTCCGCATTATATGGTCGATATAAAAAATCCGGAAGACTCATTTTCTGTTGCCGAATTTCAAGAACGTGTTCGTAAGCATATTCGAGAGATTACAGAGCGTGGTAAATTGCCAATTATCGTTGGTGGAACTGGTCTGTATATACAATCTGTTTTATTCGATTATCAGTTTACGGATGATGCTGGCGATACTATATACCGAGAACAAATGGAAAAGTTAGCATTAGAACGTGGTGTGGAATATGTACATAAGAAATTACAAGAAGTAGACCCAGAAAGTGCTGAGCGTATTCATGCAAATAATGTACGTCGTGTCATTAGAGCGTTAGAAATTTTCCACACGACGGGTGAAAAAATGAGTGATCAACTTGAAAAACAAGAAAACGAGTTATTATACGATGTTTCCTTGATTGGCTTGACAATGGATCGAGAAATGCTATACGATCGCATTAACTTACGAGTTGATATAATGATGGACCAAGGGTTATTAGAAGAAGTAGAAGGATTGTATAATAGAGGGATACGAGATTGTCAATCTATTCAAGCGATTGGGTATAAAGAGATATATGATTATTTTGAGGATCGTGTCTCTTTAGAAGAAGCGGTATCACAATTAAAGACGAATTCACGTCGTTATGCAAAGCGTCAATTAACGTGGTTCCGTAATAAGATGGATGTCACGTGGTTTGATGTTACAGGCGGTGAAAAAACGTCAGAAATTTTACGATACATAGAAGGAAAGTTACAACTAAAGTCGAATAATAGTAAGTAGAGAAAAAGAGGAGGATTCGACATGAAGCAATCAATCAATATTCAAGATCAGTTTTTAAATCAACTCCGTAAAGAAAATACGTTTGTTACGCTGTACTTATTAAATGGTTTCCAGCTTCGTGGATTAATTAAAGGATTTGATAATTTTACAGTCCTACTGGAAACAGAAGGTAAGCAACAGCTTATTTATAAACATGCAATTTCTACATTTGTACCACAAAAAAATGTTTCAATTGAATTAGAGTAGTAATGAATTATTGTACATAACAAAAAAAGAGCGAATTTCTCGCTCTTTTTTTATTTGCCATAAACGATACATAGTGAAATTTAAGCGATTCTAAATACAGTAAGGCGAATGTTAGTGTTTCCTGTTTCAGGAATTGTAATTTCGCTAAGGGTAGGTTTGACGGAAATGTTTGCGCCGGCAGCTAATGTTTCGATCGTAGTGAATGAAAGTGAGTCGCCTATTAGATTTGAAGAGAAGTTGTCAGTTGCGACTGCTCCATTTATTGAAATTCCTACTCCAAGTGGGGCGCATCCTGGTGCAGTTGTAGAGATGGATACGCTAATGACATAAATACCAGCGTTGATAACAGTAACTGTATCTGTGCCATTGAAGATAATGTTGTTTACGTTGATTGCAGTATTAAAAATGAAGTTGTTAAATTGGAGTACTGTTTGTTGAATGTTGTTTGTAACAACAATTGTTGCTACAGGGAAGCTAGGTCCAGTAGGCCCGGTTGGTCCAGTAGGTCCACCAGAAGGTCCAGTAGGTCCAGTAGCTCCTATACCAGTGGCGCCAGTAGCACCTGTTGGTCCTTGAACGCCTTGAGGTCCCGTGGCACCGGTAGCGCCCGTGTTACCT
>NZ_NJGF01000020.1:0-91486 GCF_002209985.1 Bacillus sp. K2I17 | reverse complement strand
TACGGGATTCGAACCCGTGTTACCGCCGTGAAAGGGCGGTGTCTTAACCACTTGACCAACGGGCCAGTATGTATGGCAGAGAAGAAGGGATTCGAACCCTCGCACCGCGTTAGCGATCTACTCCCTTAGCAGGGGAGCCCCTTGAGCCACTTGGGTACTTCTCTGTATGGCTCCGCAGGTAGGACTCGAACCTACGACCGATCGGTTAACAGCCGATAGCTCTACCACTGAGCTACTGCGGAATAATAAAGACAATTTGTATCTTATAAAATTTCTTATCGTAAGTCAAGATGTTTTTTCTCAACATCTTGTACAAACGTGACATGTTTATAATATACTGGATTGCGTTTTCACTGTCAAGATGTTTTCTTTATCAGGTTCAGTTTCCCTTTACACTTTCCGCAGACATATCTTTTTGTATTTATTTGACGTCTTCTTACATATTGAAGCAAACAGCCCATACATTCATACGTATAAACCTTTTTTTCCTTCTCTTCATTAATTATTCGTTTACAGAAGCGTGGCGCATCAACTTCTTTTAACAATTCACGAAAATCTCTATCCCGGTGCTTATAGCCCCTTCCTGTAATATGTAAGTGATAATGACAAAGCTCATGTTTAATGATTCCGACTAACTCTTCTTTCCCATACATTTCGTAATATCGATAATTCAGTTCAATGTTGTGTGTATTCAATAGATAACGTCCACCAGTTGTACGCAACCTACTATTGAACATAGCTCTATGTAAAAATGGCATTCCGAAGTATTGTAGTGATACTTCTTCCACCAGACGCTGTATTTCTTGCTCATCCACTCTCATTCCTCCTAAACTAAAAAATATTTTTACACTTTTCTCCTCCCTTATACATATATTAAATAGTACATATACCCATCCTCATTCAAGAAGCGTGGTTTCTAAAAATATAGCATGAATAGAAATCCACTCACCAACCTCTCATCAATAGTACCTTACATTTTTGAGAGTAGGATTAAACAAGGAGGGATTCCTATGCCTACGTGGCTAAAAAAACAAATGCAACGCGCATATTTTGAAAAAAACCGGTATCAAATTAAATTACTAAATGAATGCTGGTTTTATTATAGCAAAATACATCAAAGCTCATAATCCATTACACGTTTTATCCCATAAAAAAAGAGCAGTTTCATCTGCTCTCTTCTCTTACTATTCAATCGGCAACATGGATAGTGCAACGCGACCTTTTTTCGTATCAATATCATCTACCCATACCTTGACGATTTGTCCGACAGATACAATATCTAACGGATGCTTCACATACTGTTTGCTTAGTTTAGAAATATGTACTAAACCATCTTGTTTTACACCTACATCAACAAAAGCACCAAAATCAACAACGTTACGAACTGTTCCTTCCAGTTCCATACCACGTTTTAAATCTTCTAATTTCAAAATCCCTTTTTTCAGAAGCGGTTTAGGCAACTCATCCCTCATGTCTCGCTCTGGACTAATGAGCGCATCTATAATATCAACTAATGTTGGCTCCCCAACTCCCGTTTCTTGCGATAACTTAGAAATCTCCACTTCTTCTAAGCTCTTTTGTAATTGCAATTGCCCTACGTCATCTTTTGATAACCCTAGACTCTTCAATAACAATTCAACATTTTTATATTGTTCTGGATGAATACCCGTTCGATCTAACGGATTTGCCCCTTCTAATATACGTAAGAAACCTATGCATTGTTCATATGTCTTCGCACCTAGACGCGGTATTTTCTTTAAGTCTGTTCGTTTTGTAAATTTCCCTTCTTCTTCACGCTTTGCCACAATATTTTTCGCAACAGTTTTCGATAAACCCGAAACATATTGCAATAACGCAACTGAAGCTGTATTTACATTCACACCGACTTGGTTAACTGCCGTCTCTACTACAAATGTTAATGATTCATTCAACCTCTTTTGAGATACATCATGTTGGTATTGTCCAACCCCAACTGATTTAGGATCAATCTTCACAAGTTCAGCAAGTGGATCTTGCAGACGTCTCCCAATAGAAACAGCACTTCTTTCTTCAACCTGTAAATTCGGAAATTCCTCACGAGCTAAATCGGAGGCCGAATACACACTCGCACCAGCTTCGTTCACAATAATATAGAAGACTTCTTGTTTCACATTTTGTAATACATCAACTATAAATTCTTCCGATTCTCTAGAAGCTGTACCATTCCCAATCGCAATCATTTCAACTTGATATTTATCTATAATAGAAAGAACTTTCATTTTTGCATCTTCATATTTACGAACAGGTGGATGCGGATAAATAACATCAATATATAGAACCTTCCCAGTATCATCTACAACAGCTAATTTACAACCCGTTCTATATGCAGGATCTAAAGCTAACACAACCTTTCCTTTCATTGGAGGTTGTAATAACAAATTACGTAAGTTCTCAGAAAAAATATGTATCGCTTGTTCCTCAGCTGTTTCTGTTAATTCTTTTCGAATCTCTCTTTCAATGGAGGATTGAATTAATCGTTTATAACCATCCTCAATTGCTAACTTTACATAATGCGCACTTTTAGAATCGTTATCACGAATTACTCTCTTATATAAGAAAGTTACTATCTCATCTACTGGTGGAACAACAGAAACTCTCAATATATCTTCTTTCTCACCGCGATTCATCGCTAATACACGATGCGGTACTACTTTCTGCAACGGTTCTTCATAACTGTAATACATTTCATATATATTCTTTTCATCTTTCTCTTCATCTTTTACGGACGAAGACATAACACCTTTTCTAAAAGTAACATTCCGAATCCAACTACGATAAGCTGCTTCATCTGAAACGATTTCTGCAATAATGTCTTGGGCACCTTGTAATGCTTCTTCTGCAGATTGCACTTCTTTCTCTGCGTTAATAAACTCCACTGCCTTCTGATTTGGATCTTCTTTCTTATATAACAATAACCATTCAGCTAACGGCTCTAGTCCTTTTTCTTTTGCAATCGTTGCTTTCGTTCTTCTTTTCTCTTTATATGGACGATATAAATCTTCTACTTCTTGCAACTTTACAGCTTTAACAATTTGCTGACGTAACTCTCCTGTCAGTTTCCCCTTCTCATCAATAAGACGAAGAACCTCTTCTTTCCTATCTTCAAGCTGCATCATATATTGCCATCTCTCTAAAATTGTACGAATTTGCACTTCATCTAAAGAGCCTGTCCATTCTTTTCGGTAACGAGCAATAAATGGAACTGTGTTACCTTCTTCTGTTAATTGAATAACATGACGAACTTGCTTTTCGGTAAAGCCTAATTCCTTCACTAACATTTTCATTAACGCTTGTCGATTATCTACCATTTCCATATACAACCGTAACCTCCTCTATAATAAAAAAAAGTTGCCCTGTAAAGAGAGCAACTTAAACTGCCGATTTAAAAATCTATTAGTCCTAAACTAATTTGTAGCGCTTCATCTACACGAATCATCATCACTTCATCTAAGTGAGTGATTTTGTCCGTTAAGCGCTGCTTATCGATTGTTCGAATCTGCTCAAGTAAAATAACAGAATCTCTCTCAAAACCGTACTTTTTCGCATCAATTTCCACATGAGTGGGTAATTTAGCTTTTTGAATCTGTGCAGTAATAGCCGCTACAATCACCGTTGGACTAAAACGATTTCCGATGTCATTTTGAATGACAAGAACCGGACGAACGCCTCCTTGCTCAGAACCAACAACTGGGGAAAGGTCTGCAAAATACACGTCGCCGCGTTTTACAATCAAAATATTACCCCCCGCTAACTAAGCGTTCTACTGTATGAGCTGCTTCATACTCTGCTAAGAAAGCTTCCGATGCAATACCAAGATTAATTTTTCCCATTTCAATGTACCCACGTCGCATTGATTCATGTTGGTAGCGTTTCTTCGTCTTATGTTGACGCAATAACAGTTGTGTTGCCTGGCAAATTAGTTCATGGCGATTCTTATTCTCTTGTTTTCCAATTCCGTCCAATTCCGTTACCATTTGCTTTGGCAACCGAACCACGATTTCAGTAGTTACACTTGATTCGGACACAAAAATACACCTCCACCGTCAACTACACACCCAAATATATATATGACACCTATTGTAATAATACCATTGTATGGAGCCTGTTGCAAAGACTTCCTTATTCCTTGCTTATGTTTTCCAATTCACAAACAAAAAATTCATATTCTTTTATTTTTATCTTATTACAAACAAGACACGAAAGAGTTTCCCAGCAAAATTTACGTTAAATTATGTTAAAAGTAATGATAAGTAAAAAGCTTCTCATCAAAAATGAGCTTATTCTTAACCAATGAACAGTCCTCTCAAATGACAAGAAGCAAACCATACTACCTTCTATATATTGTTCAAATAATTGATTACTTCTACAACCTTGCCGTGCCGTATGAATATTCTCGGCACTCGGAAGCTTATCGTTGCAATAATTTCATAATTAATAGTCCCAGAATATTCAGCAACCTCAGTAGCACTAATATACTCATCACCTTGTTTTCCAATGAGTGTAACTTTCGTACCAAGCGGCACTTCACAAGGAAGGTGTATCATGAATTGATCCATTGTTACTCGACCTACAATCGGTACCCTTTTACCATTTATAAGCACTTCGAACCCTTGTAATCTTCTAAGCCATCCATCTGCATATCCAATCGCAACAGTTGCAATCCATTCTTCCGTTTTCGTTCGGTAAGTGACGTTATAACTAATCCCATCCCCTTTAATCACCTGTTTAATATGAGCAACTTTCGTATGCAGTGATAGCGCTGGTTCTAATTTAAACGGTAAAAAAGGGCGTATTTCTACAGACGGAGATAACCCATACATCGCAATGCCAATTCGTACTGCATTAAATGTAATCCCTTGAAAACGTAGCGTTGCAGCACTATTAGCTGTATGGACAAACTTAGGATCCACTCCGAACTCTTTCAACCAACTTAACTGCTGCAAAAATGTGTTATATTGCTTATCAAAGTAAGAAGTCTCCACCTCATCCGCTGTTGCAAAATGTGTATAAACTCCTTCTAATTCTAAAAATGGCGCACCTTCTAAACTCTTTAAAAATGCTTTTAATTCTTTTCGTTCGCGTATTCCAATTCTCCCCATACCACTATCGAAATTAATATGGTATTTCATTGTAGATGAACCATCCCAAAGTTTGATCGCTTCATCCACCCATTCTTTTTGAAAAACAGTTAACGCTACATCATTTTCAGCAGCTACATTGACATCACGAGGCGGGGAAGGACCTAACACTAAAATCGGCACAGTAATACCAGCCCTTCGAAGCACTAGAGCTTCATCTAAAAAGGCAACCGCTAACCTTGTCGCCCCTGCTTCTAATGCCGTTTTAGCTACCGGTACATAATCGTGTCCATATGCATTCGCCTTGACTACAGCAAAAATCTCTACATCACTTGGAATGAAATCTTTAATGTGTGTAATATTGTTATAGATCGCATCTAAATCCACTTCCACCCAAGTGTCACGGTAAAATGGTGCTTCTTCCATAAATACACTTCCTTATACACGATATGCGAAGCTTATTCTTTTATATGCTTCTTTTATGAAATCCACCCTTCAAACTAAGAAAAGACGTGGTGCACATATATCACCACGTCTAAGAAGTTTACTTCACTTGCTTCTCTGTAACTGAACGAGCAACCATTAATAGCTCCTTCGGCTCTAAACCTTTAGACACGAGCATATATTCTACTCCGTTATGCGACCACGTTAAAGAATCTTTCGTCAATGCCCCAATTGTAAAGTCAAGATCAACCAATTCTCCGCTCACACTTATCGCTGACGAAGCCTCTGCAACTTTTGCCTTTTCTTGTATCAAAGTAAAGGATTTCTTACTTCCAGTGTATGTGAGTATCGCACGCTTGCCACTGTCTGTCTTCAACTCTTTTTCATCTTTCAAAACCATACCTTGCGGCGTATCACGCGGATACAAAATAGCAAATGGTTTGTCTTCTTTCGCTGTTGTTTGAACATCTACTTGCGCTCTAGACATATTTTGTTTCGTATCAAATGCACCTTTATCAAATTTCGCATCAAATTTCACTTTTGAGAAATCTACTTTCACAAGAACATTTTGATCATTATCCATTAACTTCACCGAAACTGGTGTTAAATCACTTTTCTTCAATGTAATCTCTTGTTTCGGCAACATGTTTTGATGTTGATAGTTTGTTTTTGTTTTAAAAATATAATACTTATCTGTTTTTTCAAAAGTAAGGTTTTTCTTATCCTGCAAAATATCTCTCACAAGGGATTCATATAAATAAGCCTGGCTACTATTTTGCGGCCAATCACTTTGGAAACGGAAACTCTTATTAAGTGCTGGCGTTAATACAAATACCCCTTCTTCATTTCTTAAAATAATTTGGCTTTGATCTTTTTTCGCATTCTGCAAATTCACACGATAAAAAGAAGGTTCCTTATGCCATATTTCTACCTTGTACTCCTGAGGCTCATTCCCTGTTTTAATAGATAATTTTGCTTCAGCTTGATAACTTTTCATCCCTTTTACTTTCGCCTCTAAATCTCTCACAACATCATCTTGTTTCTTTTCCATACAACCCGCCAACACAAAAACGGTTAATAAACCGACAAGAACTAAAAACAGACGCCTTTTCATCACTTCAGCCCCTTTGCCCCTATAAATGAATGGAAGATGTACCTTCCTTATCGCTACATCAAATATATGAGACAAAGATATAAAATATGCAGACTAGCGTGACGAGCTTTCTAAAACAACTTGAGCAACAGCAAATTCCTTACTATGACTAATTGATAAATGAACAATATGCTCTGTACTTGTAACGAGAATCGGCTTACCTCTATCATCATTCCTTACTTCAATATCTAAAAAACTTACTTCTTTTCCAATACCAGTTCCTACCGCTTTTGAATACGCCTCTTTCGCTGCAAATCTTCCAGCTACAAACTCTGTAAGGCGACTTCCCTTCAGCTCCTTAGCAACATTACGTTCACTTTCAGTTAAAATACGCTCCATAAATTTAAGTTTTCCATCTAGCATTTTTTCTATTCGATTCAATTCAATAATATCGATTCCAATCCCTACAATCATTTCAAAATCCCCTTCTTCTATTTAGCTTTCTTTTTTCATATTGTAAGAATAACAGAGAATCTTTCTGATGCAAAAGGAGTGATACTCACAACATGCTAATACCTTCTGCCCGCATTTCCTTACAACCAATCGTCATCGCTTTACTTCTCATACAATTAGTCATGATTATGTTAGGCGACTTTCTTCTCTTTCCCATGGCATCCTACAATGAATATATCGCTAAAGGAGAATGGTGGCGTCTCATAACTTCCTTACTTGTACATGTAGACTTACAACATTTCCTTTCTAATAGTATTTGTTTATTTGTGCTTGGCTCTTCTATTGAAAAACAACTAGGGCACTTTTCTTTCATCATTATTTTTTTCCTTTCTGGAACTCTTGGAAATATTTCTTCTTATCTCATTATGCCTCTTGAATATATTCATGCCGGGGCATCTGGTGGTATTTTCGGATTGCTAGGTGCACAATTATTTCTATTGTATAGTCGATATCGTTCTTCCAATCCAAGAGACATTGCTATTTTTTCAATCATGATATGTATATTACTACTATTCACTTTCTTCAATCCCTCCGCTAACCCTATAAGCCATTTAACAGGATTGATTATTGGTGGTATTTGCACTCCTTTATTAACAAAAAAATTCGATGGTGCAGAGCTTATTTAATATAAAAGCTCGCACCATCGACAATTTCTACATCTGTTTGTTTACTTAAATCTCTCATTAGTTGAAATAAAGACTCATCCTTCTTCTTCGCTTCAATCATACAATCAATTTGCGGAACACTTCCCTTTATCTTTTTTAAAAAAGATAAAAAAGTATCTACATCAATAAAGTCCGCATGCGCTCTCGGGTCTTTTCCCTCTCTAGGACTAGAAATGTGCATTTTCACTGGTAACAAAGACGATTCCCACGTATGTACAACACGCGCCCAATCTTCATGCCAATCTTCTCGATCATTATTCATCATATGGTGATGCAAATCAAACACGACTGGAATATCTAATTTTTCACCTAAATACAATGTTTCTTCTAAAGAAAAGGTCGTATCATCATTTTCTAATATGACCATCTCTTGGATACTTCTTGGAACACTTGACCAATTTTCTATAAAGCGTTCTAATGCGAGTTCCTTATCTTTATAACCTCCACCCACATGTAATACGCATCGTTGCTTATGTTCAATCCCCATACCTTTTAATAATTTTTTATGCATCTGCAATGTCTTTACAGATTGTTTAAAAATATTCTCTTCAGGTGAATTCAGCACAACGAAATGATCTGGATGAAAATCAATACGCATATTCATTCGAATAGCGTAATCACCTAGTACTTTTAAATTTTCTTTTAAGGGGCGAATATAGTTCCACTCTAACAACTCCTCATGATTCGCTAAAGGAACAAGCTTGGAACTAAGCCGAAAGAAAGATATATCATGCCCTTTATTATGCTTTAATAACCGTAAACAATTTTCTAAATTCGAATTAGCAATTCTTTCGAGTTTACGAATTGCAGCCTCTCGATCACCAATTCGTTGAAACTGCGCATATGTCATCGTTTGAGATGGAGATGCATTCTTTAAATGTACACTCATCGCAACATATCCAAGTCTTACAAGCATGTAGCACCTCTTTTCTACACAAGTTATTATGTAGTATGTACAATTACAGAAATAAAAAAAGAGAATGCCAGCAAAGGGCATTCTCTTTTTTATTAAGCTTGTGGACGGCTATGATGTTTTCTTTCGCCACGTCCATTTGAAGATCCAGGGCGACCTTGACCTTCACCTTTACGACCACGGCTACCACCATCACGATTGCGATCACGGTTACGGCCATCGCCACCACGGCTACCACCATCACGATTGCGATCACGGTTACGACCATCGCCACCGCCGCGTCCGTCACGACTACGATTACGGTTACCATCACGGTATCCGCCTCCGTTACCGCCGCGTTTTTTAGAACCGCCACCTCTTGAAACAACTGGTGGTTCTGACGTTAAAGCGATTGGAGTTGTATCTGGCTCTTTTGTCATCATTTTTAAAGCAGCAGCTACTACTGTTACAGAATCATTCTCTTCTAACATTTCTTCTGCAATACGCTTGTAGTATGATAAATTATCATTTTCAATTGTGCTTTGAAGTTTTTCAGCGATTAAACGTTGTTGACCTTCTAATGCCTCGTCAAGTGTCGGTGCTTCCATACGATCAACTTTACGTTTTGTAGTGCGCTCGATATTTTTTAATTGTCCTGATTCACGTGGTGTTACAAATAACATTGCAATACCTTTTTTACCTGCACGGCCAGTACGACCGATACGGTGAACGTATGATTCTGGATCTTGTGGGATATCGAAGTTATATACATGTGTTACGCCTGAAATATCAAGACCACGTGCAGCAACGTCTGTTGCAACAAGAACTTCAATAGCACCTTCTTTAAATTTACGTAATACAGACATACGCTTCGCTTGTGTTAAGTCACCGTGAATACCTTCTGCTGCATAACCACGTAAGTTTAATGCTTCTGATAATTCATCAACACGACGCTTTGTACGACCGAATACGATTGCAAGCTCTGGAGATTGAATATCTAATAAGCGTGTTAACACGTCAAACTTTTTCTTTTCTTGCACTTCTAAATAGAACTGCTGAATGTTTGGCATTGTTACTTCTTTTGCTTTTACTTTAATGTGTTGAGGCTCAGTCATGAAACGCTCAGCAATACGACGGATTGGATCTGGCATTGTCGCTGAGAATAATAATGTTTGATGTGTATCTGGCACATCTGTTAAAATCGCTTCAATATCTTCAATGAAGCCCATGTTTAACATTTCATCCGCTTCGTCAAGAACAACTGTCTCTACGTTTTGTAAGCGAAGTGTTTTACGGTTAATATGATCTAAAATACGACCCGGCGTACCAACAATAATGTGTGGGTGTTTTTTTAGAGCACGAATTTGGCGGTTAATATCTTGACCACCATAGATTGGTAAAATACGAACGCGTTTATGTTTACCAATTTTGTACAGCTCTTCTCCAACTTGAATTGCTAATTCACGCGTTGGCGCGATAACAATACCTTGAACTGCTTCTTTATTTGTATCCACTTTATCTAATAGTGGTAATCCGAATGCTGCTGTTTTCCCTGTACCTGTTTGCGCTTGCCCAATAATATCCTTACCTTGCAATGCATGTGGAATTGTTTCAGCTTGAATCGGCGTAGCCTCTTCAAAGCCCATACTTTCAACAGATTGTAGTAAAGACTCACTTAATCCTAATTCTCGAAATGTTGTCAATGTTACTTCTCCTTTTCTATCCTATACTTATCATTTAAAAAAAGGCGTTTTCCGAATTTGCGGAAAAGCCCTTTTCCTGAATGCTCACGTATATAAACGGGCGTATATTCTTCGCGAAAATACTTCTAAACGTTATTACACTTTATCAATTATAAGTTTTGTATGTGCAAAAAGCAAACCCAACTGTTACCTTATTTTCATATTCAGAGTTTTTTTCTTCACTTTTATTTTTTTATATTTACTGTAAGCGCTTATTATAAGTTTCTTCTATTTTCGCATCTATCATCCCTATTTATATACACCAATTATTTCAACATCGTAATTACTTCTTCCAATTTCATGCCGCGAGATGCTTTTATTAATACAACATCTTTCACATCAACTACTGCTTGTAACTCTTTTACTAGCTCCTCTTTATTATCATACGCTTTTACACGCTCAATAGGGAAATTAATTTTCGCTCCTTCAGCAATTTGAGCCCCTAATTTACCATATGTGAACACATATGAGATTTTTGCTGGATCGATTAATTTACCTACCTCATAATGGAATTGTACTTCTTGATCACCAAGTTCTAGCATATCACCAAGTACAACAATTTTTTTAGCAAATCCATCTAAACCATTCATTAGGTGGAACGCTGCTTCCATAGCCGTTGGACTTGCATTATAAGCATCATTGATAATTGTTAAACCACTATTTGTTTTTACAATTTCCATACGCATGCCTGTCATTTGAAGTGTTACTAAACCTTCTTTCATCTCTTCCCACGTTACACCAAAATATTTCGCAATTGCCATTGAAGCAAGCGTATTGTACACATTGTGTTTTCCTAATACTGGTAAGTAGAATGAAATATTTTCTTCTCTATTCATTTTAAAATGTGTCCCAGTTGCCTGTAATGTTACAGTCGTTGGATAGTAATCATTTGCTCTAGCATCACCAAACGTAACTGTTTCAGCTATTAAATTCATTTCAGGAACACGATTTGTTAATAATGGCTCATCTCCGTTATATACGAATACTCCACCTTCTTGTAATCCTGTCACAATTTCTAATTTCGCTTCAGCAATTGCTTCACGAGAGCCTAAGTCCATTAAATGTGCCTCACCGATGTTCGTAATGATAGCTGCATTTGGACGTGCTAACTTAGATAAGAATTCAATTTCCCCTCGGCTGGACATACCCATCTCTAATACAGCTACTTCTGTATTTTCTTCTAAGTTTAAAATAGTAAGAGGTAACCCAATATGGTTATTAAAGTTTCCTTCTGTTTTTTGAACTTTGAATTTAGTCGCAAGAAGACTTGTTACAATATCTTTTGTAGATGTTTTACCGTTACTCCCTGTCACACCAATAACTTTCACATCCAATTGATTGCGATAGTTTTTCGCTAACATTTGTAATGCTGATAACGTGTCTTCCACAAAAATAACGGGAAGATTCTCAGGTGGATTTGCTACATCTTTCATCCATAATGTCGCCACAGCTCCATTTTCAACGGCTTTATCTACAAAAGCATGTCCATCGAAACGTTCACCTTGAATCGGAACATATAAGTTTCCATTTTCAATTTTTCTCGTATCAATAGAGACTCCTTGTATAGTAATTCCCTCATATTGCTCTGCTAATCCCGTACCATTTACCATCTGTTCTACTTGTTTTAACGTTCGATTTATCATGAGAACACTCCTTACATAGAGGAAGCACTATTCCTGCGAATAGTGCTTCCTCCTTTTTTGTTAGATTGTATATTTAATTTTTTGTTTTTCTTCGTGACGCTCAATCGCTAAACGAATTAGCTCTTCAATTAATTCCGGATACGGTAATCCAGTATGTTGCCATAGTAGAGGGAACATACTAAACGGCGTAAACCCTGGCATCGTATTCACTTCGTTAATATATACTTCTCCGTCTTTCGTTAAGAAGAAATCAGCTCTTGTTAAGCCAGCACTATCTAACGATTGGAATGCAATAATTGCATCTCGCTTAATGACATTAGACTCTTCTTCTGTCATTTCAGCCGGAATAATTAATGCTGTATCGCCATCGATATATTTCGACTTATAATCATAGAAGTCCTTTTTCGGTACGATTTCACCTACAACTGAACATTTCGGTTCATCATTACCTAATACACCAACTTCTACTTCACGTCCAACAATATTTTCTTCTACAATAATTTTGCGATCAAATTGGAATGCCTCTTCAAATGCATTCTCAAGCTCTTCACGATTTTTACACTTATTAATACCAACACTTGAACCAAGGTTTGCTGGTTTTACGAAGCAAGGATATCCTAAAACTTCTTCTACTTTTTCGTATGCTGTTTCACAATCTTTTTCCCATGCACTACGAATAAACGATGCATACTTCGCTTGTTTCAATCCAGCTTCTGCAAAGATGTTTTTCATAACAACTTTATCCATACCAGCAGCAGATGCTAGAACACCATTTCCTACATAAGGAATGTTCATTAATTCTAATAATCCTTGAACCGTTCCATCTTCACCATTTGGTCCATGTAATAATGGGAAAATAACGTCGATAGCATTTTCCTCAGAAGCTGCAGATGGAATGATTTCTGTGCTTAATGATAACGGAGAAATCGCATTTTCTGCACCGCTCATTTTTAGAACTTCAACATCTGTTACTTCACCTTCAATACGCTCACCGCGCACCCATTGACCTTGTTCTGTAATATAAATTGGATGAATCTCGAATTTATCTTGATTTAATGCTTTAATAGCAGCAAGAGCCGTTTGTAGCGAAACTTGATGCTCAGCTGATTTTCCACCATATAATAAACCTAATTTAATTTTTGTCACTGAAATCACCCTAACCAATTGTTTTCATTTTTCTATTTTAGCACTTTTTATAAAAATAGGTAGTTCCTATTTGAAATAAAATGTAACTTCCACAAATAATTAAATGACACCACTTATTGGTTTTCTATACTTTTTCTACTTAACTTTCTTCATAAATATACAAAATTAAATTCTAAAATACAGTGAAACTTTAATTAACGAGGGGCCATCCCCACTAATTATCAGCCCGCACCAATCGGACAGTTATCTCCCGCCGAATTTTGAGGTGGAAGTCTTACTGCCCATAAATAGCGGGATAAAATTGTAATCCAATCTAGTTATGTACCTAAAATATGTAGAAATCCCCTTTTTGTGTATGTCATCTACTCATTAAGAAGACTGTTTGGTCAGTGTGCCTTTTTGCCTTTGCTCAACGAGACGATCTAAAGAAACATATACAATACCTGCAACTACACATCCTACAGCTAAAATTGTAAATAGAAAGTGGCCAAGTAATCGATCCAATAAAAAACCGCCAAGAAGTGGACCGAATGCGCCTCCTGTAATCCACTGCAAACTGGCAGCTCCCATATAAGTCCCTCTCAAGTGCTCAGGGGCCAAATTCGCTACAAACGTCATCTGTACAGGCGACATAATCATCTCACCTAACGTATATATGGCATAAACGAACAGCAACGTTATTAAAATAATCGTAGCATTTGCATCAAATTCCCCAAACCACTTCGGTAACCATCCTATAAAGAACAAACCAACACCGAACAAACATGCACCATATAACATCGTCTTTCCGACAGGTTTATCTGTGGCCCATTTTGAAATTTGAAATTGGAACAACACAACTAATAGTCCATTTAAAGCCATTAAATATGGATATGGATTGTTAGTTCCAAAAATGCCTTTCATTTCATTATCAAAGTGCAGCGGCAACATGCCCTCTGTTTGAGAAAATCCCATCGAAATAATGATACCTGCTAACAAATAAATCATTAGTGCCTTATCTCTCATTACAATTTTCCAAACCGCCTCTGATTCCTTTTCTTTATTTTCTTCTTTATTCGCACTCTTTGGCATTGTCTCTTGAATAAGAATGAATACAAGTAATGCATAAAATAACATCGTAGACGAGGCAATAATAAACACAAGGTTCTTCGACAACATAACTACTGAAGCACCCATTATCGGGCCAATTGCAGCACCTATATTGTGCCCCATTCGTAATAAACCATATGCTTCTGTTCTTTTTTCAGGTGCTGTTACATCCGCAACCATTGCTGATGCAGCGGGATGGAATAATGAATTACTGAGCCCTAAAAAAATAGATAAAATAGCATAAGGAATAAATCCTTCTATAAATAAAAAACCTAGCATGAACAAAGCATTACTCACCATTGAAAAAATCATTATTGGCTTTCTTCCATATATATCAGCAATCCTCCCACCGAGAAGAGAACCGAAACTTGCGGCAATCGGAGAAAGTGCCATAATAACCCCTACTTCCAATAACGAATCCACCTTATCTTTTAAATATAGGGCAAAAAAAGGCATCAACATCATCATTGCAATTCCATTTAACGTTTCGCCAATAAACCGAATCCATATGTTTCGGTCCATCTCCCTTAACTCACGCCACGTATTTTTCATACATTCCCCCCTCAGTTCCCCAACAATTATATTATATACACAATCAGAAAAATGTAAATTTTCAGAATAAAAAATCCATCCTAACAGAATTAGAATGGATTTTTCAACTTATAAATTCGCTGCATCTTCTTCGTCTTTACTATTATTTAAAGCACTATGTTTTCGGCTATATAAGAAGTAAACTGCAATACCGATAACCATCCATACCCCAAAACTAATCCAAGCAGTTCCGGATAACTGAAGCATTAAATATAAACAAAAAATCACCGTTAATGCTGGTAAAAATGGTACAAGTGGTGCCTTAAATGCTCTTGGTAAATCCGGATGAGTTCTTCTCATTACAATAACAGCAACAGCTACAAGTGCAAAGGCTGATAAAGTCCCCATATTTACAAGATGCGCTAACACATTTAAATCTATTAATCCTGAAATAAGTGCTGCAATAATTCCTGTTGTCCATGTATTTAAAAATGGTGTTTTAAATTTTGGATGGACTTTAGCAAGGCGCTTCGGCAATAATCCATCTCTACTCATTGCATACGAAACACGTACTTGCCCATACATCATAACTAACATTACTGTTGTGATTCCTGTAATTGCTCCTACTGAAATTACTCCCGCTAAACTATCTTGTCCAATAAATTGAAGTGCAAAAGCAACTGGATCTGATATATTTAACTGTCCGTATGGAACAATTCCTGTCAAAATAAGTGAAACAACAATATAAAGAACCGTACAAATTAATAAAGATGCAATAATGCCAATTGGTAAATCACGTTGTGGACGTTTCACTTCTTCTGCTGCCGTTGAAACTGCATCAAACCCTATGAATGCAAAAAACACTGTAGCAGCTCCAGCCATTACACCATCTAAGCCAAACGGCATAAAAGGTGTCCAATTTTCAGGTTTTACATAATTAAAACCAGCAAAGATAAATATGAGAACAACCGCTAATTTAATAAACACCATAATGTTATTTATTCGTGCACTTTCACGAACACCTCTAGATAAAAGAACTGTCATTACTAAAATAATTAGAACCGCAGGCAAATCAATTATTCCACCCTTTCCTGTACCAGGGGCCGAGGAGAGAATGGTAGGAATATGGATCCCAAACCCCTTTAATAAAGATTGAAAATAAGCGGACCAACCGTTTGCTACAGCAGATGTAGCGAGTAAATACTCAAGCATTAAGTCCCATCCAATTAAAAATGCGAATACCTCTCCCATCGTCGCATATGTGTACGTATACACACTGCCTGAGACAGGAACTGAAGAAGCGAATTCAGCATAACAAAATGCAGCAAAGGCACAGGCTAACGCGGCTATCGCAAATGATAATATAATAGCTGGCCCAGAATGTTTTGCTGCTACCACGCCCGTTAGAACAAAAATACCTGTTCCAACAATTGCCCCGATTCCAAGCATAGTTAAATCCAATGCACCCAATGTTCTTGCTAACGTCTTTTGCTTACTCTCTTGCATTAGCTTTGCAATAGGCTTCTTTTGAAAAATTTGCTTCATAGCATGCTCCTCCAAGTTTTAAATTTTCTGAAAATTTTTAATTCGCTTTTTTATTTTACTCATTGCACTTTCCCCAGTCAATACTTTTGTCGAAATAAGTAGAAATCTTTCGGAACATACAATATCCTTATCGTTGTTTCTATATATCTTTCCGTATTTTTTTTGGTATTATTATACATGTCGATTCCACAAAAGAGGCATGCTCACTTATTGAGCATGCCTCTTTTTACCTATTTCACAGTATGTGAACCTTCTTCAATCCAGCTATACATATATTTTTCATCTTCTGTTTCATGTGCTTGCTTTACAATACGAAGCGGACGGAACGTGTCTATCATAACAGCTAGTTCAAGTGTTTCTTTCTTCCCTATACTTCCCTCTGTTTTCCCAGGATGCGGCCCATGAGGAATTCCGCTCGGATGAAGTGTAATAGAACCTTCTTCCACACCTTTCCGGCTCATAAAGTTTCCTTCTACATAGTACAGTACTTCATCACTATTCACGTTACTATGATAATATGGTGCCGGAATAGATTCTGGATGATAGTCGTATAAACGTGGTACGAAAGAACAAATAACGAAATTGTGACCTTCGAACGTTTGATGTACTGGAGGTGGCTGATGAATACGACCTGTGATTGGTTCAAAGTCCTCTACATTAAAGACCCACGGATATAAATAGCCATCCCAACCAACAACATCTAACGGATGGTGCCCTAAAACATGTTTATGCATATAGCCTCGCGACTTTGTCATTACGACAAACTCACCTTTTTGATCATACGTCTCTAATTTTTCAGGACCACGAATATCTCTCTCACAAAACGGACTATGCTCTAACAATTGTCCATATTCATTCCGATAACGACGCGGCGTTGTGATTTGACTATTTGCCTCTACAACAAGAAACTTAGTCTCTCCCTCATCTGGAATAACACGATAAATCGTTCCAATTGGGATTGTTACATAATCACCTTTTCGATAGTGAATCGTTCCAAACATCGTTTCAATTTTCCCTGTTCCGTAATGAACAAATAACATTTCATCACCATCACCATTACGGTAGAAATAGTCCATTTTTTCTGTTGGAGCCACTACTCCAATTAATAAATCCTCATTCCCAAGCATAAAATTCCTTCCGCTTACTGCATCGCCAGTTTTTTTATTTTCTTTCGTGCGAAAATGACGATGAGCAAGAGCTACATCTTCTTCATACTGCAACTGACAAGAATGAGATAATGCCGCATGACCTACTTCCGTTGGCATATAATGATGGTACAAAATAGATTGCGTACCAGAAAAACCTTTTGTTCCCATTACCTGTTCGCGATAAAGCGACCCATCTTTTTTACGGAATTGTACATGTCGTTTATGAGGTAGCTCCCCCATGTGACGATAAAACATGCCCATCACCTGCTTCCATTTCTTTTTTGACCGTATTACGTAACGTACCTAAACCAGTAATCGTAAGTTCTACAACATCCCCATCTTGCAGCCACCCTTCCGTACCCAGTTCTAAAACACAACCTGTTCCTACTGTCCCAGAACCAATCACATCGCCTGGATATAACGTAACGTCTTCCGAAGCACGTTCAATCATTTCAGCAAATGTATAGTAAATATCTTGGAAGTTCCCCTTTGATAATAGCTTTCCATTTACATGAGCAGTCATCTCTAACTCATAACGGTCACCGTTACGATAAACATCCAATTCCTCTTTCGTAACAAGGTGCGCTCCTAATGAAGTTGCAAAATCTTTTCCTTTTGCTGGACCAAGTCCTACCTTCATTTCTGTTGCTTGTAAGTCCCTTGCACTCCAGTCGTTCATAATACAATAACCAAAAATGTATTCCTCTGCTTGCTCACGAGAAATATTTCTTCCTTCTTTCCCAATTACGCAAGCGATCTCTAACTCATAATCAAGCTTTTTAGATTTCTTCGGACCAATTACAAAATCATCTGGACCAATTACAGCACGATGGTTCGTAAAATAAAAAACCGGGATATCGTACCATTCAGGTACAACCTCTAGCCCTCTCCGGCCGCGGGCCGTTTTTACATGCTGTTCAAACGCGTAAAAATCCCGAATACTACTCGGATTAGGAATTGCCGCCGCTAATTGCACTTCCTCTAAGGAATATATACCCTTTTCCGGATTCTCCATATTACGCAATACTTCTACATACTCATCCGCTTTCTCTAAAAAGGCGAACATAGAAGAAGGTAATTTTCCATCACTAGCAAGATTCATATCAATTACTTTGTCACCTTCAAGCCATCCAGCTCGCATTTCTTTCGAAGGAAGACGAAATGTAACAAATTTCATCATGATTCCTCCCTATGAAAATGAAATTTCCACCAGCAAAGAGACTTTTGCTGGTGGATACAAATCTTATAAGTTTCCGCGACGTTCCTGTTCTCTTTCAATTGATTCAAATAATGCTTTAAAGTTCCCTTCTCCAAATCCGCGAGAACCTTTACGTTGAATAATTTCAATAAATAAAGTTGGACGATCTACAATTGGTTTCGTAAAGATTTGTAGTAAGTATCCTTCCTCATCGCGATCTACTAAAATCTTTAATTCTTTTAACCTATCAATTTCTTCATCAATTTTCCCAACTCGCGCACTTAACTCATCATAATAAGTATCAGGTGTATCTAAAAACTCCACGCCATTTTCACGAAGTGCTTCCACTGTTTTAACGATATCGCTTGTTAATAAAGCAAGATGTTGTACACCTGCTCCATTATAGAATTCTAGATATTCTTGAATTTGCGATTTTCTCTTTCCATCTGCTGGCTCGTTAATAGGGAACTTAATACGACTTCCATTTGTCATAACTTTCGACATTAATGCTGAATACTCTGTACTAATATCGTCATCATCAAAATGAATCATTTGTTTAAAGCCCATAACATTCTCATAATAGCTAACCCATTCTTCCATTTTCTCAACATTACCAACTACGTGATCTACAGCAATTAAACCTGACTCTTCAAATGGAATATTAAACTCCACTTGTTGGATTCCTGGCATAAATGTTCCTTTATAATTTTTACGCTCTACAAGCGTGTGAATTGTATCACCATACGTACCAATAACTGCTTTTTTCAGTGTACCGTGCTCGTCTGTTAATTCCACAGGTGGAGCAATTGCAACTGCACCACGTTTCACAGCTTCCGAATATGCTTTGTCAACATCGTCAACAAGTAAAGCAACATCTTTTACACCATCACCATGTGTCTTTACAAATTCTGCGATACGATTATCGCTACTTAAAGCTCCAGACACAACAAAACGCATATTTTTTTGCACAAGAACATAAGATACCTTTTCACGGTTACCAGTTTCTAATCCAGAGTAAGCCACAATTTTGAACCCGAATGCTCTCGCGAGGTAATAACTTGATTGCTTTGCATTTCCTACGTAAAATTCCAAATGATCTACATCACGTACCGGAAAAAAGTCCTCCATTTGTGCAGCTAGCGTATCCATAGATTTTTGTTTCATAAAATCCTCATCCCCCTGTAAATAGATTAAATGGTTCATACTTAAAACCAACCGAAAACGCTTCCAACATCAATTAATAGAAATTAGTTAGCAAGCTAACAAATTCTGACCTTTAAAATTTTCTATCTTTTCTGTCAAATTCCTCTTTTTTTCTTACATATAAAATTCGACTTTTTTCTCTTTACATGACGGAGGGAATATTCATACTTGAAGGTATATAGGAGAGGAAAACAAAAAAGACCCCAACATATTAACTACTTACTAATATGCTAGAGTCTTTATTTTTTTTGAATGATTGTATTTATATGTCTCATACTAATACATTTGCAAGGAATAAAATAAATGATGTTAATACTACCGCTCCACCTAATGATCCTAATAAATCTGTTTTTGTTACTTGTAACACTTGTTCACTGTTCATATTCCTCATTCTCCTTTCATTTTGTATGATTTAAAACTTCTATTATACTAATACACTTGATAGAAATACGATTAATGCCGTTAATACTACTGCTCCACTTGCTGATCCTACGAAGTCACCTTTTGTTACTTGTAATACTTGCTCTTTCATTTTGCATTCTCCTCTCTTTTTCTTTTATTACAAAACTTCTATTATACTAATACGCTTGATAGAAATACGATTAATGCTGTTAATACTACTGCTCCACTTGCTGATCCTACGAAGTCACCTTTTGTTACTTGTAATACTTGCTCTTTCATTTTATGTATCCTCCTTTTTAATAAGTTATCTATATGTAATTTCTAAGAAATGTTTATTTCATAGTTTTTATGTTAGCGTTACATTAAAGTTGTTAACGTAACGTTTGTAACATTAATGTAACATAACTATTGTTACGTTGCAATATAATTACGTAAATTTTATTACACTTTTTTTACGTTTTTTTATAAACACCCTTAAAAACCCTGTTTTAATGCACTTTCTACTAAGTTGACGTTTGTAATGTTATTGTAATATTACAGTCATATAACGAAACACCCTCATACCCACCTCTATTTTTGTTGCAAATTAAAGTGCATATTCAAAGTAATAAGATGGCGCCTATCAACTTTTTACTGACGGTTCACGCAAGATAAAATACGATCTTTCCAAGATAAGTTTATATGTTTCCTCTATATAACTATGTATAATAAAAGCAAAGAGGTGGTCATTTTGAAATTAATCGCATTAGATATGGATGGTACGCTACTATCATCTAATCTTGAAATCTCCAAGGAGAACTTACGAGCTATCCAAACTGCAAAAGAGGCTGGTCATATAGTCATGATTTGTTCTGGTCGTGCAAAAGAGGATGCTTTAAAATTATTGGAAGAATATAAACTATCTCTTCCAGTTGGAGCGAGCAATGGGGCAATTGTTTATGTGGATGGAAAAGTAATTAACTCGCGTTGTTTACAAAACGATAAAGTATACAAGCTTGCAAAATTACTAGAATCTGAAGGTTTTCCTTATAAGCTATATACGAATAAAGGAGTTTATTCTCCATATACATGGCAAGATCAAGTCATGCAAGCGTTCGAAGAAAACAAGCATGCACTAGATGTTACACTTGAAGAACTTGAAAGAATTACAGAAAAACAAAAGAAATCAAACTTAATTACTGATTTCCAAAAAATCGAAGATGTTGTAAATAATCCAGAATTAGAAATATCTAAATTCTTCATTTTGACATTTAATGCAGCGCATCGTGCACAGCTATTAAGCATGTTACAAGAAGACACTGATATTTCAGTTACGGCATCAGCTCCTACTAATGTAGAAATTATGGATAAGCACGGTCATAAAGGGAACGGTCTACAAGAAATGGCTGCTTATTTCAATATACCAATTGAAGATACTATTGCGATCGGGGACAACTTTAATGATGTGCCAATGTTACAAGTAGCTGGCTTATCAGTTGCAATGGGAAATGCTGAAGAAGATGTAAAAAAACTATGTGATGTCGTAACATTAACAAATAATGAGCATGGTGTTGCTCACGCAATCGAGAAATTTGTATTGAAACAAACTTCATCTAGTAAATAAAAAAAGGACTCTTTCAATTTGAAAGGGTCCTTTTCTTTTATACATGATGACAAGCAACAAAATGCTCTTCACCAACATTACGGAATTCTGGTACCGTTTGTTTACAAATATCTGTTGCAAACGGGCAACGTGTATGAAAGCGACAACCCGAAGGTGGATTTGCTGGACTTGGAATATCACCCTCTAGTATAATCCGCTCTCGCTTCACTGTTGGATCTGGTATTGGCACAGCTGATAACAATGCTTTTGTATACGGATGCAGTGGGTTCGTAAATAACTCATCACGCGGCGCTGTTTCCACAATCGTTCCTAAATACATAATTCCAATTTTCGTACATAAGTGCTCTACTACGCTTAAATCATGTGAAATGAACAAATAAGATAGTCCCTTTTTCTCCTGTAACTCACTAAATAAATTAATGATCTGTGCTTGAATAGATACATCTAGTGCTGCCACAGGTTCGTCAGCTACTATAAATTCCGGATTTAATACCATAGCTCTTGCGATAACGATACGCTGACGTTGTCCACCAGAAAACTCATGAGGATACCGGTCAATATGATATGGGGCTAAGCCACATAACTCTAATACTTCTGTCACTTTTTCACGAACATTTTCTTTCGTCGCTAGTCCGTGAGCCAACATCGGCTCGCCAAGTGCTTCTCCAATTCTCATTCTCGGATTTAATGAGCTAAATGGATCTTGAAACACAAGCTGCATATTAGGACGATGTTTTCTCAATTCCTCTTTTGATAGAGAATGAACATCGTGTCCTTTAAACTTCACTTCTCCCTCCGTTTTTTGAACAAGACGTAAAATTGTTTTTCCTATCGTCGTTTTTCCGCTTCCTGATTCACCAACGAGACCGAACACTTCGCCTTTATTAATAGTAAAACTTACTCCATCAACTGCTTTCACATGTCCAATCGTTCTACTAAATATGCCGCCTTTAATTGGGAAATATGTTTTTAAGTTTTTTACTTCTAATAATGGTTCACTCATTGTCCCGCACGCTCCTCGTATAACCAGCAAGCTACTTTATGATTCTCATCATGTACATTCAGATTTGGCGCTTCTTCTTTACATATTTCCATACAATGCTCACAACGACCGCTAAAGTAGCAAAATTCATCCAAACCAACTAAATTAGGAACCTGCCCTGGAATAGAATATAATTTATCTATTCGTTTTCCCATCACTGGTTTTGATTTCAACAACCCTTTCGTATACGGGTGTTTCGGATTTTGGAATATTTCTAGTACTGGTGCCTCTTCAATAACTTTCCCGCCATACATAACGACAACGTAATCAGCCATCTCAGCTACAACACCTAAATCATGTGTAATTAATAAAATGGATGTTTTAAATTCTTCTTTTACTTGTCTTAATAAGTCTAATATTTGAGCTTGAATCGTAACATCAAGAGCCGTTGTCGGTTCATCCGCAATTAATAACTTCGGATTACAACTAAGTGCAACAGCAATCATAATACGTTGTAACATGCCACCACTCAGTTCGTGCGGATAAGAATGGACGATTTCATCCGCACGAGCTATACCAACTTTACGAATTAACTCAATTGCCTTCTTATACGCTTCATTTTTGCTAAGTAATTCATGCTCTCTTAACGTCTCTACAATTTGTTCACCTACAGTGAAGACAGGATTTAGCGATGTCATCGGTTCTTGGAAAATCATCGCAATATCATTTCCTCGTAAACTACGAAGCTCTTTCTCTTTCATTCCTAAAAGACTTTTTCCTTCATATAAGATATCTCCACCTACTACACTGCCTGATTCAGCAATAAGTCCCATAATAGATAAAGCTGTTACACTTTTCCCGCAACCCGATTCGCCTACAACACAAACCGTTTCACCTTCTCGAACTGTAAAACTAACATGATTCACAGCCTTTACTGTTCCTTCTTCTGTCTGAAAGTGTGTTTGTAAGTCTTTCAGCTCTACTACCGCTTTACTCATACCTTCTCACCTACCGTCTCATCTTTGGATCTAACGCATCACGAAGTGCATCACCAAGTAAGTTAATTGATACAACTGTTATAAAGATTGCAAAACCAGGCGGAATCCATAACCACGGACGCTTTTGGAAATCAATTAATGAGTTAGCTGCGCTAATCATATTCCCCCATGATGGTGTAGGTGGGACGACGCCGAGACCTAAGTAGCTTAGTGCGGATTCACTCAAAATTGAACCTGCAACGCCCAAAGTTGCTACAACAATAAGCAACGGAAAGACGTTAGGAATTAAATGATGAATAATTTTCCGAGAATCCTTTAATCCTAATACATCTGCTGCTTGCATAAAGGCTTGCTCCCGCAATGTTAAAATTTGTCCTCTCACAAGCCGGGCAAGTCCTGGCCATCCTACTAAACTTAAAATAATCATTACAACATATAAACGGTATTCCGATGGTAATTTCCATTCTGATAAAATTGCTCCCATTATAATAAGTAGCGGTAATCCCGGAATGGACATTAACACATCCGCAACACGCATAATTAAATGATCTACAACCCCTCGATAAAAACCAGCAATTGCTCCTAATAAAGCTCCTAGTATAACGGATAATAGCATCGACGCTAAACCAATTGTTAATGAAATACGCCCTGCTTGCATAAGTCTAGTTAAAATATCCCGTCCCAATTGGTCTGTTCCAAGCCAATGTGACAGGCTGGGTGGTTTATTAATTTGTGTTACTTGTACTTTCCCATCAGCATACGGCGAAAAGATTGGACCGATAAAACTAAATAAAAACATAAATATTAAAACGTATAAGCCACACAGTGCCATCTTATTTTTCTTAATTTTTTTATAAGCTTGACGCCATGGTGATGATTCATTTCTCTTTTTTCGTTCTTTCTTTTTCTCTATTATTGGTGTAATAGTCTCCATATCTTTCCCCCCTTACTTCAATCGAATTCTTGGATCAACAAACGCATATACAATATCAGCTAAGAAATTAGCCATAATTGTTAAACAAGAAAGAAACATTGTAAAGGCCATTAATACCGTATAATCACGGAAGTTTAATGCTTCTAATTGAATACTCCCAATCCCTGGCCAATTAAAAATCTGTTCAATAATAATCGCTCCTGAAAATAAACCAGGTAATTCAAAAGCAAGTAATGTAATTGCTGGCAAAATTGCATTTTTCAATGCATGTTTATAAATAACGGTTCTTTCTTTTAAACCTTTTGCACGAGCAGTACGAATATAATCTTGCCTAACAACATCCAACATGCTAGTTCTAAAATATCGTGTTAATGATCCTACACCAAGAAGCGTTAAAATAAATACAGGTAGAATCATATGACGTAATACTTCTAATATGTATGCTATTCCTGTTGAGTTACTTCCAATATCAATCATGCCACCAATAGGTAATAACTTTAAATCAACTGCTAATAATTTAATTAAAAATAATCCGATAAAGAATGATGGAAATGACATTGCTGCAAAGACACCGATTGTTACCAATCTATCAAACCAAGAGTGCTGCTTTGTTGCAGAAATAACCCCAATAATAAGAGCAATAATCCAAGTGAAAAATAAAGCTGCAACAGCAACGATAAATGTATTCCAAATAAATTTATTAAGTAATGAAGTTACAGGTTCTTGATACTGTAGAGAAAATCCAAAATCACCATGCAAAGCATTCACTAACCATTGAAAATATCTTTCAATAATTGGTTTGTTTAAGCCATACAATTCCCTTAACTCTTGAGCTCTCTCTGGTGTTAACTTAGGATTTGAATCAATATAATCCCCCGGCAAAAGTGCAAATAAGAAAAAAATAATAATAGATGTACCAAACAATGTAGGGATCATTTGAAGGAACCTACGAACGATATATGTTTTCACCTTTTGTCTCCCCAATCCTATTTACTTAAAAATAGAAGAACATTTTTTCAAAACAGCTACTATCCCATCGCTGTATGAAAAAACGCCTTCTATTATTTAGGTCAACCCTTATTGTTCAATAGATAACACTGGTAAGTTGGAACTAATGCTATCGTACTTTTCTGGATCAATTCCTTTTATACGTGCATTATGAGCATAAAGTAGTTTACGATAGTTTAATAAAATAACTGGTGGATCATCACTTAACTCTTTATACAGTTCTTTATAAATTGCTTTACGTTTTTCAATATCTGTCGTCCCTATACCTTTTACAATCAAGTCATCTACTTTCGGGTTGTTATAACCCGTATCACTTTTTGGATTAGTTGATAAGTAATCACTTACAACTTCACTTGGATCACTAATTCCTGGTGTTGAAACTGCCGCTAAATCGTAGTCACCTTTTCCTACTTTTGAAAGCATCGTATTAAAGTCCATCAACTCTGGATTTAATTCAACACCGATTTCTTTGTAACTTTCTTTTGCAATTGGAATAAAGATATCATTTGTTTTACCTGTATTTGATGCGTAGTATGTTAATTTTAGTTTTTGACCATCTTTTTCACGAACCCCGTCAGAACCTACTTTCCAACCAGCCTCATCCAATAATTTTTTAGCCTTTTCTACGTCGTGTGGATATTTATTAATACCTTCTTCTGTATATGCCCATGAAACTGGCGCAATTGGTACGTTAGCAACAGATCCATATCCTTGTAAAGCTGTATCCACATACTTCTTACGGTCTAATCCATAAGTAAGTGCTTGACGTACCTTCTTATCTTTCAAATACGATTTCTTATTATTTACATAGATATAAGCAATATCACTTGATGACTCAAGATTAATATTTGCAAACTCTAATCCTTTTAATTGGTCTATATTCTCAGGATTTGCTCTAAATCCACTATAGTCCAGTTCACCTGTTTGGAATAATTGGAATCCAGTATCACCTGATGTGATTTTGTAAATAAAGTTTTTGATTTTTGGTTTACCTGCATAATAATTTTCATTAGCAACAAAGCGTACTTCTTGACCTGGAACATATTTTTCAAATTTATATGGACCCGCTGCAATTGGTTGCCCATATAATGCTTTTAAATAGTCTAAACTTGTATTTTGTTTATAATCTTTTCCATAATAAGCTTTTGATAGCACTGGGCCACCTAAATTAGTTAGCGCCTGTGAATTAACTTTTTCAGTTGTAATTTTAATTGTCTGTGGATCAACAACTTGAATTCCTTCAATAGAAGTTGCTTTTCCTTCTTTATATTCTTTTCCACCTTTAACAGCATACTGAGCAATATCCATTCCACCTTCATACGCTTTATCATGAAGTAGTGTTAATGTAAATGCTACGTCCTCCGCCGTTAAAGGCGAACCATCACTAAATTTTAGATTTTTACGTAAATGGAATGTATATGTTAACTGGTCAGCAGAAATATCCCATTTTTCTGCAAGATCCGGAATAGGTTTACTTTGTTTGTCTGTTGCTACTAGTGACGCAAAAATAACAGACGTTACATTTCCATCCCAACCATTCTCTTGGAAATATGGAAGGAAAACTCCCCCTGGTTTAGAAATGGCTGTAATAAAAGTATCTTTTCGCTGATTTGCTTTCTCTGGACTTTTCTTTTTATCTGTAGCTGGAATTGATTCAATCTTAGCGTCTTTTAAATCCTGCTTTTTTACCGGTTCTGTAGAAGCCGTATCTTCCTGTCCCCCACAAGCAGATAACACAAGCGAACTACTCAATAATACTGAAAACACACCAGCCCATTTTTTTGTCTTTTTCTTCATTGTCCCCACCCTAACTTTTTTAATAATTAAACCTTATGAATTGCTTGCCTTATGTATGCCTCCCACAGCAATATTTTATAGTCAATCGGAAAAGTCGGTTTTAATCGTAAAAAATAGATGTTTTTGAGGGGTAACAATCCTATTCCGACCTTTCCGGTAGACTTTATGGTTATTAGCTTATATCGTCAGTTATATTTTGTCAATTCTTTCTAAATAAATATTTTGAAAATTTTTATTCTATCTTTAATTTAGGTAAACTTAATAAAATACCGTTATAGTTATCTTCTTGTAATCCTTGAATTCGTGCATTATGTGCAGACACCACTTTGCTATTATTCAAGAAGATTACAGGCGGGTCTTCGCTTAATTCTTGATATAACTTTTTATAAATTTCTTTTCGCTTTTCAATATCCAACGTTTCTAATGCTTGCTTAGCTAATTCATCTACTTTCGGATTATAATATCCATCATAATTTCGTTTACTTGTTGAAACAAACTCTTCAATCGTTCCGCTCGGATCATCAATCATTGGCGTAGATACCATCGCTAAATCATAATCACCTTTTATCACTTTTGAAATCATCGTATTAAAGTCCATATATTCTGGGTTAAACTCTACACCCAACTTTTTATAATCTTCTTTCATCACAGGAATCATTACATCATTTATTTTACTTGCTGATGAGGCAAAATAACTTACTTTCAATTTTTGTCCATCTTTTTCACGAATTCCATCCGAACCCGCTTTCCATCCAGCCTCATCCAGTAATTTCTTCGCCTTCTCTAAATTATACTCATATTTATTAATGCCCTCTTCTGTATACGCCCATGAAACTGGCGTAATCGGTACATTAACGAGTGACGCATATCCTTGGAAATACGTATCAATAACCTTTTGACGCTCTAATCCGTAAATAAATGCTTGGCGGACACGTTTATCTTTAAAATATGGCTTCTTATAATTCATTTTAATGTAGCCATAAGAGCTTCCTGTATACACATTAATATTAGCAAAACCTAAATCTTTTAATTGCTCAATGGTCTCCACGTTTGTCGTAAAACCATCATAATCTACTTCTCCTGCTTGAAATTGTTGTAACTTCGTATCACCCTTTGTAATTTTATAAATAAAGTGCTCAATCTTCGGTTTTCCTTCAAAATAATTTTCATTTGCTACAAATCGAACCTCTTGACCAGAAATATATTTATCCAATTTATAAGCTCCTGCTCCCACCGGCTTTCCATATAACTCTTTTAAGTACTCCAAGTGTCCTTGTTTATACTCTCTCCCATAATAAGCTTTAGATATAACTTCTCCACCGATTAATGATAATGTTTGAGCATTTACCTTTTCAGTCGTAATCGTAATTGTTTTCGGATCAATGATTTGAATTCCTTCAATAGAGGTTGCCTTTCCTTCTTTATAAGCTTGCCCACCTTTTATTGCTGTTTGGCTTATATCAGTCGCACCACTATAAGTTGGATCATGTAATAACGTTAATGTAAATGCTACATCATCTACAGTTAACGGTGAACCATCACTAAACTTTAAATCATCTTTCAAATGGAATGTATATGTAAGCTGATCCTCCGAAATCTCCCACTTTTTCGCTAATATTGGAATTGGCTTTCCTTTCTTATCCAGCCCAACAAGGGGCGCGAAGATAGCTTGCGTTATGTTACCATCCCATCCATTCTCCATAAAGTGCGGAAGGAATATCCCTCCCGGACTCGGCATTCCAACTACAAAAGTATCTTTTCTTTCATTTACTTTTGTAGGACTTTTTGCTTTGTCACTCGCCTTAATAAATTCATCTTTTACTTTTGGTACGTTCCCGGCTTCATTTGTACTTGCTTCCTCATGACCACATCCGGCTAGTAATACTGACACACTAAGAAATGTAGCAAGTGCTCCTTTAAAAACATTTTTCATTGCACTCTCACCTTTACCTTCCTAATTTTTAAAGATGTAGGAACATAGGCCTCCTTTCTGTAACTATCTTTATTTTTCCTATAAAAATAGTATGAATTAATTTCAAGATTATTCCTTTCCTTTAAACATGTCAATCACTCTCTTTTATTTCTTATTAAAAAATTAAAAATTCACTTCTATTCGTTCCATATGAAACATAGACTACTAATAACCAATTACCAAAAAGGGGGCGAAAATATGGACAACCTATTCCAATACGTCCTGCACTACGTATTATTAACAATTATGGTAGTCGGGGCGCTATTACTATTCCCATTCTTCCCAAAGTTCGTCCTCTTTTTAGCTTTTTTTATTATGCTCGGGATCGCTATTATCATTTCAACAAGGGAAGATACGACACAAAAAGAAAACAGAGTTCAGCGTGTAAAGCTGTAACTCTGTTTTTTTATTTTCAATCCTGATTCGCTGTTACACATACTTATGTCTCGGGAAATAAGTAACCAATCAAAAAAAACTAATATCATCTATGTTTTACAATCTATGCAAATTACGGAACAAAGATGTATCAAATTTACTGTTTCACGTGAAACACAATTTTTATTTTTCTCTTAAAGTAAAATATCAGTATAAAAAAGCGAATCCCTTCAGCTTTGCTGAAGGGATTCGCTTTCTACTTTTTACTCCACAATATTCTCTAACTCATTATATAACTCCGCTCGTAACAACTCTTTCTTCGTTTTTTCTTCATACAATTGTTCAAGCATTTCAACATCAACTACATGTTCCATCTTACACTCAAGCATATATATATCTTCTTCTACATGCATTAACTCCGTTTCAATATCCTCAACATTCCTAACTTCTTTCTTTTTTACAGGAGCTGTTTCCATACTTTTTCTTCCTTGGCGTTGCTGCTTTATTACTTGTTTCTCGAGCTTTTCTTCCCACTTTTGACGAGCCCATGCGTAGTTCCCTGCAAACTCAAATAATTTATGCTCATCAATCCAATACGTCTTTTCAAATAACTTATTTAAAAAATAACGATCATGTGAAACAGCTAAAATCGTCCCATTATATTGCTCAAGAGCTTCCTCTAAAACTTCCCTTGATTCAATGTCGAGATGGTTTGTCGGCTCATCTAAAATTAAAAAATTGATATCTTGATACATAAGTTGCGCAAGTCTTAATCTCATTTTTTCTCCACCGCTCAGTTGCGTTACTTTCTTAAACACCGCTGGACCATAAAATAAAAACTTAGCTAATATATGTCTCGCTTCTCCCTCTGTTACAGCTACATATTCTCTGAAAGCCTCTAATACATTACTCTTCATATTTCCGTACGCATGCTGTGATAAATAACCGATTTTCACACTACTACCAATTCGAATTTCTCCAGCGTCTGGTTTTATTTCTTCTAATAATAACTTTAGTAGCGTTGTCTTTCCTGTACCATTACGGCCAACGATCGCCGCACGCTCTTGAAAACGAACATGTAAATTCGCTTCGTTAAATAAAGGATGGCCAGCAAAACCTTTACTCACTTCTTTCATTAAAACAACGTCTTTCCCACTTCTCTCTTGCCCTTCAAACTGAAGTCCCATTTGTTTTCGTTCTAAAATAGGTTTCTTTAGTTTCTCTATACGTTCCAGTGCACGTTCCATACTTCTCGCTCTCTTATGCAATCCTTCATTCGGAGGATTCGCCTGATTTGCCCATTCACGTAGTCGCTTAATTGCTTCTTTCATTTTCTTTATTTTCTTTTGCTGTTCTTGATAAGCCTGAAACTCCTGAAGCAACCGTTCTTCCTTTTCGTCAACAAACTGAGAATAGTTCGTATGATACACGTGAATCTCTCCATCTTCTAAATCAAAAATCTTCGTTACAACTTCATCAAGGAAATAGCGATCATGTGAAATGACCATAACTGTTCCATTGTATTCTTTTAAAAATTGCTCTAGCCACTCTACGGCAAATAAGTCTAAATGATTGGTTGGTTCATCTAATAGAAGTAAATCTGGTTTCTGCAATAGCATGTATGCAAGACTTACCTTTGTTTGTTCCCCACCACTTAACTCCAAAAATGATCGTGGAAATAGTTCTGTCACCTGTAGACCATTTGCTACCTTCATCATATTCGCTTCTATTTCATAACCACCGAGAAACGCAAACTTTTCTTGGATTACTCCGTATCTCTCCATTAATTTTTGTAAAGCAGATGGTTCCCGTTCTTCCGCCATATTTTTTTCTAAAGCACGCATTTCTCTTTCCAATTCCTTTTCTGTTTTAAAAGCGGAACTCAATACATCATATACAGTCATACCCTCATCAAATTTCGGAATTTGTGCCACATGACCAATACGTGTACCTTTCTTCATATGAATGGCTCCTGCATCCAAACTTTCCATTCCAGTTAGAAGCTGAAAGATTGTTGTCTTCCCACTACCGTTACGACCAACTAATCCAACACGTTCACCATTCTTTATTTCAAGCGATATATTTTCAAATATGATGTTTCCACCAAAAGATTTCATTACATTATTCACACTACAAATTGTCATTTTCCGTACTCCTTTCAATATAAAAAACCATGGGAAAGAAACATTCCCCATGGTTTTCGACATAGAAAAAGGAAGCCAAATAGCTCCCTTTTCACACTTTTATTAAAAATGGGTGAAGAGATTTCTATCGTTCAATAGCTACTATGCAATTATTAAAAAAGGACAGACGTATCCCGTTAACAACTACATCATGAAAAATCGCACGACAAAAATAGATATAATCTAAAAATTTGGCACGTGCAGCTAAAGAACGTTTCATCTCATTCACCTCTTTCGTACGGAATTTAATACTTACTTCTTTATTATACTTTCCCATTTCATGTTTGAATAGTCATTTTTCTGAAAATAATGAAGATAGACTAAACATTTCAATAAGTGACATCAAATCTTACAAAACTGTTATGTTCACGTAATGGAAAGCGATAGTACGAAAAGATGCCTCCCTATACAATAAAGATGTACACAAGAGAGCCAAACAAAAGGAGGAAACGATCATGATGAAAGAAATCGTAAAAGCAATCTTTGAGGTATTAGTGAACGGACAAGCAGTTGTAAAAGAACTAAATGAACTATAAAAAGGAGTGAAGGAATATGATGAACATGGTAAAAATGATTTTACATGCTCTAGTTGATGCAAAAGCAGTTAGCCAAGAATTAAACCAACAATAAAAAAGGGGTAAATGAATATGAAGAAAGCCATTATTGTAATTGCAAGTACAGCAATTGCCTTATACACAATAAAAAATAGAAAAAAGAAACCTAATAAAAATGATTTATATTATCCATACACATTATTAAAGAAAAAATAAAAGACAAGGTACCCTATTGTAATGAGGATATCTTGTCTTTTATTTTTCCTATTCCTTTTAAAGGATTTCCTTCTCCTTTTCCCGAATGTATTAAGCGGGATTTTTACACATATTTTAAAGGGGCATATATACAAATGGATACACAACAACTATACTTTTTAAACGATATTGGCAAACAAAAACCAGAAAGCATTCGGAATAGAAGCGCTGCATGTCCTTTTTGTGACAGAGAAAATTTAACGGATATTTTAGCAACTGAGGGCTCAATTATTTGGCTGAAAAACAAATTCCCTACATTAAAAGATACATTTCAAACGGTGCTAATCGAAACCGATAATTGTAAAGACCACATTGCAACATATACAGAAGAACATATGAGATCGCTAATTCGTTTCTCCATTAAACATTGGTTAGACTTACAGAAGAATGAAGAATTCACATCTGTGATTTTATACAAAAATCACGGTCCATTCTCAGGCGGGAGTTTGCATCATGCACACATGCAGATTATCGGAATGAAATATGTAGACTATCTCGGTAACGTAGAACAGGACAACTTCCGAGGAGTCATTGTACAAAAAAACGAACGCATTGAACTCAATATTTCAGATCGTCCTATTATCGGTTTTACTGAATTTAATATCATTATTGCAGATATTGGATACATAGATGAACTGGCAAATTATATTCAGCAAACTGTACGTTACATACTGACAGATTTCCATAAAGGATGTAGTAGTTATAACTTATTCTTCTATTACTTAAACGGAAAAATCATTTGTAAAGTTGTTCCTAGGTTCGTCGTTTCACCATTATATGTAGGATATAAAATACCGCAAGTTTCTACAAAACTAAAAGACGTGAAAATACAACTCGCGCAGTACTTCACGAGCGAAAAAGATGCAATTATTCATAAAAAAACAGAGTAGGTATAGAAAACCTACTCTTTGATTACACCTTTATTTCGATAGTACACATCTTCTAATCCAATGTTATACTTCATGTTATTATCCGTCCACTCTGGCCCTAAATTTCCTGGCCATCCAGATGTATTTGCTACATATTTTAGTAATGCAAAATCAGTCAAACCTTTTTGCACCCCGCGCTTATATCCTTTCATTAAATGCGGCATTGCAATTTGCGCATTTGTGTGCGGATCTTTCAACTCTTCATCAGTTAAATGATCTGGTGCAAGCCCACCGCCACGGTGCAATTGAAACAGTCCGAATGAAGTTCCGTTATCTCCAATACTTCTTGGATTTAACCGGCTTTCATGTTCAGCAATTGTAAGAGGTATCCATTCTGGAAGATTGACTTTCTTTGCTTCCTCTATAATAATTTGTTTCATTTGTTTTGCTTCTTCTGAGTCAACATAGCTTGTCTCATTCACTAACTTGCCCATTCCTTCAGACTTTCCTTGGAAATATAAGTACACCCCAAGAACAACTAAAAATCCTACAAAGAATTTCTTCACTACCACTACCTCTTTCTCCGCTGAAATTTGTCCCCTTTCAGCCTTCCTCCCTTTACAATTACCCACATTCTATCATTCTCTTACCCTTTTATCATAGCAAATAACTATATATATTATCATCATGCTTTAGACCGATTTTGTGAAAAAACAGCTGGTAAATACGTGCAAAAATGTAACTTTCATAGACTACAACGTATTTTTTGTATATAATTTTAAATTGAACTCTACATATAGAATAGGAGCAGACCAAATGAAAAAGTGCATCATACTCTTGTTCAGCATTTTACTACTTATCCCTATCCACACCTCTGCACAAACATCATCAAAACCAAAAGTACTTGTTTTATACAGTACACAAGACGATAAAATTACAAATAATATTCAAATCCTTAATACTCAATTAGGACATTTTACAAACGATATAACTACGAAAAGTTTAAAAAAGGCTAATGAAATTACTAATTCATCTTCTTATACACATATTGTTTATATCGGTGAACAAAAAGAAGAGTTTCCTATTGAAACAAAGCAACTTCTAGAAAATTTCTCAGGCCCAATATTAGTTTTAGGACAAAATGTTGAACAATTATCTCATCGCTTTTCTTTCATTACCCTAAAGGCTGATGATATACGAGTTAATAAAATCGAATATCCAAGCCATAAGCTTAAAAACACTTTAGAAGAGGAACGATTGATTCAATCTTTTGATACAAATGGAACTGTTCTTGCTAACGCTGTAAGTTCAAATAGCAAGAACCCACTAATCGTTCAGCATGAAACATCTTATTACGTCGCAACGCCACACCTCTTTGACTGGATGTCTCATTACGTTGGTGAAATGTTATTTTCTTACTTTGGACAAAAGCCAACGACAAATAAAGTAGAGGCTTATTTGCGTCTTGAGGACGTTCATCCGGCCGCAGATATAAATCAATTAAAAGAAATTGCTGAATTACTAAAAGAGAAAAAGATTCCTTACATGATCACTGTTATTCCTGTATATAAAGATCCTGATACAGGTAAAACACTGCATTTAAAAGATAAACCCGAACTAGTCGATCTTTTACGCTCTATGCAAGATGATGGTGCAGCAATTATTATGCATGGTTATACGCATCAATTTTATGATAGTGAAACTGGGGAAGGTTTTGAATTTTGGGACGTAAAAACAGATCAACCAATTCGTCAGCCGAAGCATGAAAAACCAAAAACAAAAGATGACTTCCCTAATATCGAAGCATATAATGCATATGTAAAAAAAGGGGAAGAGTTTGAAGAAAAGTATACGACTGATCATATTGAAAATGGTATTCAAGAACTTGTAAATGCCAAACTATATCCTGTCGCATTTGAAGCACCTCATTACACGATGTCTCAAAAAGGATATGAAATATTATCAAGGTACTTTTCAACTTATGTAGGACAACTACAGTTAAGTGATACAACTTGGAAATCCATGCACTCTCCAGCATACAGAAGTACCCCATCATTTTTACACGGGATGAAATTAATGCCTGAAACAGTTGGCTTTATTGAAGAAGATAAGCCACAAGCTATTGCGAAAATGAAAGCAAATGCTGTATCTGTTGCTAAATTATCCGATGGAGTTATTGGTGCCTTCTATCATCCTTACTTAGGTGTGAAACCATTAAAAGAAGTACTAAAGGATCTAGAAAGCATCCCAAATATAGAATGGATTGATTTACAAAAAGAAACAAATGAAGTGAAAATGAAAGATATTCATATCACTACTAATAAAGATGGCATTCACGTTGAAAAGCCAACAAGCGCAAGTGACGTAATGGATTATATAAAACAATATGGATTCTTCCTTATACTTGGTTTCTTCGTCATTGTCTTTCTATTGTTATTAAGACGTGGGAAAAAATTAGAATCTTAATACAAAACCACCAAGCATTTTGCTTGGTGGTTTTTTTAACTTAAACTAAAACGTGGCATGTTATTAATAACCCATTGATTATTTTCATAATAAAAAGGATAAGAGTAACGCTCCTATCCTTTCAAATAAAATTGAATCGTATTTTCATATATCGTTTTCGCAACCTTATTAACAGATACGTTTTTTATAACACTAATTTCCTTTAATACCTCTCGAATCATTCTCGGATGCGTCATAACATCCTCGTGAAATTCCCACGGTCCATCTGTTTCTACCATCATATATTCAAGTGGATAATACGAAACAATTTTTCTAATTTTGTCCTTATGTAAAACATCTGGTGTGATAGAAATATAATAACCGTTCCTCATCATCCGTTTCATTGTTGTTTCACTTCCTTTAAACCAATGAAAGTGTGCACATGAAACTTTATATTTCTCTAGTAAATCACATACAATATCAGCATCTTCATACACTGCATGCAATATAATGGGTAAATCATATTTACTAGCTAGTTCAACAAATCGTTGTAACACTGATATATATGATTTGATAGTAATACGCTCATCTTCTTTTCTTAAATAATACGGTAAGCCTACTTCACCAATCGCAACTATGTCTTCTACATGCTCTTCAATTAATTTATAAATTTGCTCACATTCTTCTTTATGAATCGGTTGCTCCGGATGAAAACCTATTGCTGGATGTACAAAAGGATATCGCTTTGCTAAAGATAAAGTTTCTTTACATGATTGATAATTCATAGATACCGCGATAAGCCCCTGTATCTCTTTACTATGTTCCACATCTTTAAGTAATCTACTTTTTTCTTCATCCTTATATTGGTCAACATGTATATGACTATCAATCCATTTCATCTTTATTCCCCCATAAAAAAAACAAGAAAGGATCTCCCTTCTTGTTTTATCATCTATATTATTTAACAATTAAGTTTGTTATGATATCAAATAATCCAATACATACTACGGCAACAGTAAAGTAGCTACAGAAATCTTTAATTGGAAACTTCACTACTTCTTCTTTACGCATCCCAGTTTTCTCCCTTCTTACTATATCCCTAATTATTTTATCTATTTGTATCTATTATGCAAAAAATATGACAAATTTACTATCGAATTAACTTACGTAAACCTTACAATGTTGTAAGGTTTATAAAAAGAGCCTCATCTAAATACAGATGAGGGCTATTAAAAAGTAGTTGGTTTTTCATTCTTCATTAATATTACAAACAGAAAGTAATACAGTGAGACTTTCTAATTACACTATATGAAATTCACTATCTTTTAACCATCGAATTACATTACAGAAGACTTACATGTTTGTAAGCTATGTGTAATGTAATTCGATAGTTTCTCTTACCTATATCTCGTACACTAAAGTTAGAAAGCAAGCCAAATAAGAAGAACACTCACATAACCAAATTACATTGCTAGTAGCTACTCTTCTTATACCTTTCACTCATGCTACTACAATGTACCCCCTTCCCCTTTATATAACAAAAAGAGCCCTAGTCCATATGGACTAGGGCTCTTTCATGAACCCCAAAATACCCCTACCTAGTATTTTTATTTTCGACAAAAAATAGGTGGGGGTATAATCTGCTATCTCATCGTTAAAAGTTTACTCTTCGCATTAATAGGAATATTTACAGCTTCAATTTCTTCAATCGCCTCTCCGTAGCGTCCTTTTGCATACACCTTTAACGCTTCATCTCTCTTTAACATATGCTTAACAGTCTTCTTTATTTTTTGTTCTCTTCCACGTTCGTCAAATGCAATAAATTCATATTCATACCACTCATCACCAATATGCTGGCCAATTGTATTCACGACCGTATAGTATTCTTTCGTCTTATAAAGTGGATTATATTTATCGATAACTGGTCCAAGTTTCGTAGGCAGTAACATTACTACTATCACTATCATCGCTATTATAGTAGTGATCATTTTTTTCTTCATAATCAATCTTCCTCCTCTGCAGGATATATATACATCCATTTTAAAAAGAAGGAATAAAATCTACTATTGAATCTCATTACATTACACTTACATTATTGTAAGAATTAAAAAAGGTGAACGAATTTACTCGTTCACCTTTTAGCTCGCTTTAAAGCCACCGCCAAGTACATCGCGTACATCATGAATAACAACGAAAGCATCTTCATCTACTCGACTAATAACCTGCTTTAACTTAACAAGCTCTTGTTTATTTATAACAACATATAACACTTCTTTATTTTTACCAGTATATCCGCCGCGTCCTTCTAATACAGTGACACCGCGTGTCATGTTTTTCGTAATAGTTTCACGGATTAAATCCGGTTGATTTGAAATGATTGTAACAGCTGTTTTTGTATCCATTCCTTCTACAATGAAATCAATCACTTTCGCTCCGATGAATACTGCAACAAGTGTGTACATTGCTTTTTCTTGCCCTATTATAAATACAGAACCAGCAATTACCACAATATCAATAATAAGTACGCCTTTACCAACGCTCCACCCTAAATATTGATTGGCTAACCGAGCTAAAATTGCCGATCCTCCTGATGTACCTCCAGCTTTGAACATACAGCCTAATCCGACACCGACAAATAAGCCAGCGAATAGAGCTGCTAATAACGTATCACTATTTACATGATACTCAATATGTTCCGTAACATATAAAAACAAGGATGTTTCTACAATCCCTAAAATTGTATAAACCATCGTTTTCTTATCAAAAAATTTATAACCAATAGCTAGTAAAATTGCATTTATAGCAAAGTTTACAATCCCCGGTGACCAATCAAATAAATAGTACGTAACAACCGTTAAACCAATAATTCCACCCTCTGATAAACGGTTTGGAATTGCAAAGTAATTAATACCAATTGCGAATAATAATGAACCAATTGTAATTAGTGTTATTTCCTTTATACGTTGATTAACCATAGTTCATACCTCCCCCCATTTGACATTGTATCACTATCTCCTAGAGGTTTAGAAGTTGTTTTTATTGCGCATTTTTACTCTTACAGATCGGGATATTATGTTTAAACAAAGGGGTGATTAATTATTCATATTCGCTCTAACTGTACGGACAAATCGCTCCACATTCCCCTTCTGAATATACTTAGCTCGAATGGTTTCATGATTACAAGTACATTCGAAATGCGGACGAAAATCTATGCTATCTATATGCAAATATGAATAATCTTTAAATGTTGCAGGATAGTATGGAAATTTCCCATAAAAGAGAAGACGTCTAGTAGTAGCAGCAAAAATCCCTTGTTGATACGATAGCGTAAAATTATCCTTCTCAAATATCCCTACGACAAAAGCCAAAATCTTTTCATCATCCTCTATATGCTTTTTCATACTCAATAAAAGTTCATTCATGCATATCCCTCCAAATACTATTCTTGAAAAGAATCCATGGATTATTACAGACCGGTGTAACTCCTTTATAAAGTATGAAACGCGTTTCCTGTCAAAGATATTTCAAAAAAATAATCCGTTATGCAATTTACACATAACGGATTAAAACTAAACAGTAGAGCGTTCCACAAGTTCGTATGGAATTTCCACCTTTTCTTGTTTAGAACTCTCACCACTTATTTGCCTATAAAACATTTCAAAAGCCTTTTTACCTATCTCCTTTAAATTTTGATCAATGGTTGTAAGTTGTAACACTTGCGAAATAGGTTGATTATCAAAGCCAATAATCGCTAAATCCTCAGGAACTTGAATACCTAATTTTTCAGCTTCTGTCATAACCCCAATCGCAACTTCATCTCCTGCTACTATTAATGCTTCGGGAAGATGCTGCATCCCCTTTAATTTATGAGCCACTTTCACACCATCTTCTAATGTAAAACATTCTGTAAAAATCCATTCTTCATTCACTTCTTCATCTATAGATTGCAATTGCTGTTTATAAACATCAAAACGCTTTTGACTACTCGGACCTAATTTCCTCCCCGTACAATAACCAATTTTTTTATAACTTTTCTCAATCAAATAATCCATTCCTAATTGAAAAGCTGCCGAATGATTCGTATATACACTTGAGATATTTGAAATATCATTATCTTCACAAGCAACGATTGTCCCATAGGAAGCATACGGCTCTATCGTTTCCCAATCATTCGCACGAGAACAAATAATAAGGCCATCCAATTGTTTTGTTTTTAACATATGTAAACTTTTCATTTCTTCTTTTTTATTATAATTCGTTTGGCAAAGTAGCACTCTGTAATTATGAGCTAACGCCACCTCCATCATCCCGCCCACCATCGCATCAAAACATGGATGATTAATATACGGTAAAATTACACCAACAATATTCGTTTTCCCTTTTGATAAATGAACGGCATTTGCGTTTTGTGAGTAATTCAACTTCTCAACTATCTCCATAACCGCTTTCCTTTTTTCTTCACTTACATATGGGTGATCATTCAACACTCTCGAAACAGTTGTAACTGAAACTCCCGCCATCTTTGCAATATCTTTAATATTGGCCATACACTCACCTCTACTTTTAACTTAATGAATTCCACGAACATATGTCAAACTTTCTCATCATTACACCTTCATTCGTTTTTCTTACAAAAGTGTAATTTTCCTGTAAGCTAATTCGATAGTTACTCTCCTCAATATTTCATACAATTAAGTCAGAAACAGGACAACAACTATTCGAAAGGGAGCGGATTCATATGATGAACAAAATGAAATCAAACAATTTTTTAAATACAATGGGCATGGTATTTTCCGCTCTAATCGATGCTAAAGCTGTTGCTTCTACATTAAACAAGTAAGGAGAATGCATCATGAATAACATCACTTTTAACAAATTAGATTTTTTAGGACTAGCTAGTGGCTCTCTTCTTCTTACTGCTTTTATTTACGCCGCTACGCTTGTATAACTTTTGTGTCCCCTTTCCCCTTTATTATAAATAGTAATAGAAAAGACGACCGTCTATGCCCGGTCGTCTTTTCTTACTTTTGATTTGATTGCAAAGTTCCCTTTAGCTCATCAAACTTCTCATTTAATTGATCTGTCATCATTTTCATAGCTGTCTTTCGATCTATTTGTTCTTCAGCATCAATTTGAATTGGGTCGCCAAAAATTAATTGTGCCTTTTTCCCTTTTATTAATTCTTTTACACTTGATGGACCAACATAAGCTGCCGGTACTAACGGGACATTAGAACGCAATGCAATCGTAACAGCCCCAGCTTTTAATGAAACGTCTTCTGTTGATCGTGTTCCACTTGGGAAAATCCCTACTACTTTCCCTTCTTTTAATAGGCGTGACGGAATTTTGAGTGTACTCGGTCCTGGATTCGCACGATCTACAGGGAATGCATTCACATTTTTAAAGAACCAATTTTTGAACTTCCCTTCAAATAACTCTTTTTTTGCCATGTAATGAATTTGGGTCGGGTACATCCCTGTAGCTAACATTAATACATCCATAAAACTTGTATGTGTACATGCAACAACATATGGGCCACCTTCTGGTAACTTTTCTCTTCCTTGCACTTCTACTTTCCCAGCTGTTTTAAATATATATTTCAACAAAAATGTAATTGGTTTATACATTTGTTTCGTTCCTTTCTGAATATCCGAATTATAATCATTTTCTTATAACGATTATAACACTAAGTTTTAGGAGTTGGTAATAATTTTAAGTATTAATTGTTACATTTCAATTCTTACAAAAGTGTAATTTTCTTGTAAGCTAATTCGATAGTTACTTCCCCAAATATTTCATACAATTAAGCCAGAAAGAAACAACAACTATTCGAAAAGGAGCGGATTCATATGATGAACAAAATGAAATCAAACAATTTTTCAGATACAGTGGGCATGGTATTTTCCACTCTAATCGATGCAAAATCTGTTGCTTCTACATTAAACAAGTAAGGAGAATGCATCATGAATAACATCACTTTTAACAAATTAGATTTTTTAGGATTAGCTAGTGGCTCTCTTCTTCTTACTGCTTTTATTTACGCTGCTACGCTTGTATAACTTTGTGTCCCCTTTCCCCTTTATATAGAAAAAGACGACCGTCTATGCCCGGTCGTCTTTTTACATTTTTCTTTCTTTCAATTCTTTTAAAAGCTGTATCAGCTCAGCTTGTTGTTTTATCTTTTTACGACCATTTCGGTTAATTGCTGCAAGCTCGCAGGCAACTCCGACGGCGAAGAAAAACAATAAACTTTCTAACATGTGAAATCCTCCAATTGCCTATTAAACAGCTTGACGTAATTGCTCTTCTTGTAAACTTCGCTTGTTTATATTTTCTTCTTTTCTCTGACAAACGTTATTGCGAATAAGTGCTGCAATAACAAGTAAAGTCCCTATAATATCAAACATTGTTATTCGATATCCTTGCATCATCATAATAACCAAAGTCGTGATTGGTACAAAATTAATAAATAAAATCCCATTAATGGACGATAAAATTTTCACACCATAGTTCCAAGCAAGTAAAGCTACGATACCTGGTAATGTCATCATAAACAATAAATCATATTTCACGATAGAAATCGTTCCCATACTCGGAACCGATACGTATCCAAACGATGTAATGATTACAGTTATAATCCCTGTGACAGTCGTACCGAATACACACGTCAACGTAGAATAACGTAATGTTGACCAATCGCTACACGTTTGACCACCCATCGTATAAATAACCCAACCTACAACCCCAACAAATATAAAGGCCAGCGAAAACATGTTATCTTTCAATGTTAAAAAGAAACTCATATCACCTTTCGTAATAACGAATACAGCCCCTACAAAAGCGATAATCATGCTCGTTATCATATACTTTTTCGGTTTTACATGCTTATATCCCCATAGAATACAAATAGAAATCATCGGCATCAGTGCTTCCATAATGGAGGCTACCATCACACCTGATTTTCCCATTAACATTTGACCTAAAAATATAAGTACATTATATACAGTAAACGCCATCGTTCCGAAAAAGACGAGTAACTTTCCTCTTCCCTCTAAACGAAATGCCTGTTTTCCTTCTTTCATTAACAACAATACAATCAGTACGATCGCCACTGCTCCATAGCGAATAAGCGAAAAATAAAATGGATCTATGTATTCTAGCGCATGATCAGCAACCGGAAACATTGCTCCCCACGACATACTTGCAATTAAACATGCTAAAGCCCCTATTATCATTTGACCTTTTTTCACCACAATCCCCCACTTCTTTCTATTTGCACAAAGAGAATTGTAAAAGAAAAAATATATCACGTAAAATGATTCAAAATGATGTTAACTATCATTTATAATGATAGTTAACATCAAGGAGGATCACATTATGGAATTAAGAGATTTACAAATCTTCCAGAACGTTGCCGACAAAGGTAGTGTAAGCGGCGCAGCAAAGGAATTAAATTACGTACAATCAAATGTAACTGCACGTATTAAACAACTAGAGAACGAACTAAAAACACCGCTCTTTTATCGTCATAAACGAGGCATGACTTTAACAGCTGAAGGAAGAAAAATGCTCGTTTATGTTAATAAAATTTTGCAAGATGTTGACGAGCTAAAACAAGTATTTTTAGATAGTGAAACTCCCTCTGGCATATTAAAAATCGGTACAGTCGAAACAGTAAGTACATTACCTACCATTTTATCTTCTTACTATAAACGCTATCCGAATGTCGATTTATCATTACAAGCGGGTCTAACAGAAGCATTGATTAGAGAAGTACTTGATCATCAATTAGATGGTGCCTTTATATCAGGGCCTATTAAACACCCACTAATTGAACAATACGATGTTAGTACAGAAAAATTAATGCTTGTAACACAAAATAAAGCTTTTCATATAGAAGAATTTACAACAACGCCCCTACTCGTTTTTAACCAAGGATGTGGATATCGTTCCAAACTAGAACGATGGCTTAAAGATGAAGGTTTGCTCCCAAAAAGAATTATGGAATTTAATATATTAGAAACGATATTAAACAGTGTTGCACTCGGCCTTGGAATTACACTCGTACCACAGTCTGCTGTCCACCATCTTTCTAAAGCTGGTAAAGTACATTGTCATGCAATCCCTGAAAAATATGGTAGTATTTCAACGGTTTTCATACGCCGTAAAGATAGTTATATGACGAATTCAATGCGTAGCTTTTTAAAAACAATTGAAGAGCATCATCATATCAATATGCTTTAAAAGACATTCTTACATGAATGTCTTTTTTTCTTACAAAAATGTAAGTCTCCCGTAAGCTAATTCGATAGTTGCAGGCGATCATATTTCCTATAATTAAGACATAAAGCAGGGCAACAACAATTCGAAAAGGAGCGGATACGCATGATGAACAAAATGAAATCAAACAAATTTTTAAATACAATGGGCATGGTGCTATCCGCACTTGTCGATGCAAAAGCTGTTGCAACTACATTAAATAAATAAGGAGAGATTATAATGAACAACATTACATTTAACAAATCAGACTTTATCGGACTTGCAAGTGGAGCGACTCTTCTTACAGCCTTCATTTACACACTTGCTCAAGGTCTTGTTTAATACTTTGTTTCCCCAAACCCCTTTATATATAGAAAAGGCTGCTCGTCTTATAGACAAGCAGCTTTTTAGTTTGTCCCGCTTTAATGGGCAGTAAGACCCCCACCTCAAAATTCAGCGAAAGCAAAGAATTTAGGTGGGGGTGGGGCTGCCCATTAAAGTCCGATTGGTGAGGGCTGATAATCAGTGGTGGATGAAGAAACCCCCCACTGATTAAAGTTTCACTTTATTTCATATATAACTTGACCTGTTTTCGTCATATCGTATCCGCCAATCGCTTTTAATTCATTATGAAATTCTTCCGATTGCAGAATATCTTTCACGACTTCGATCAGCTCTTCATTTTCTTTATTCTTCAAAATCACTAAATCATACTGTTCTTTCATGATTGGAATAAAGTCTACATTTACAATCTGTGAAAACTTTTCTGAACCTACTCCTACGTCAGCTTTTCCATTTGCGACTTGCGTGGCAACACCAAGATGATTCGACTCTTCCCATTCATATCCACTAATACGCTCTTTATTTAATTTTTGAATGCGCAATTGTTCATCCACTAACACCCTAATGCCAGAACCTTTTTCTCGATTTACAAATCGTATAGATGATTGAGATAAATCAGCCCATGTTTTTATATTTTTCGGATTTCCCTTTTGCACATAAAACCCAACGTTTCTTGCTAATAAATTAATCATCGTACATGGTTGTCCCACTAAAATACGTTTTACATACGGAACATTATATGTACCTGTTTCTCCATCAAACAAATGCAAGCTAACGATATTTCCTTCTCCTTGATACATTTTTACTAAACTCGTTAAACTACCTTGATATGCCCTTAATATGTTTGAACTTGGCAGGCGATTTTCTATACGTTTTGCCAACATATCTAACGTTATTTCTTGTCCGCTAATAATACATGTATCCAAGCCCCTACTATCTTCGCTCTTTACAGGAGTACCTTGTATTTTCCCTGTTTTCATTCGCTTTATATATTGTTCTAAATCTGTTGCATCAATGCGCATCTGTCTACCAATTCTATAAGAAGGAAGTTCTCCTTTTTTAATTAGATCGTATACAGTTAATTTTGATACCTTTAATCGCTTCGCTACTTCTTCCGTTGTGTAGGAATGATGATCCATAGACGATTCCTCACTTTCTTCCTTCATTGTAACAAAGAAAAGAATATTTCTCCTATATTAAAAAACAACTATATCGTTCAAATTATATTCAATTATAACTAATCATATCTAGTTATAATTAGATATAATTAGTTATAATTGAATATATCAAAACGAAAGGGGATTTTTTTATGAACAAGTTTACATTACGATCCATCGGAGCACTTATACTTTCTTTTCTTCTTATATTTAGTGCCGCATGTACAAGCGGCGAAAAGAAAGAGAAATCAACTGCTAAAGAAGGAAAAGCAGTAGAACTTACTATATCAGCTGCTGCAAGCTTACAAGATGCACTAAAAGAAATTGAAACAAAATATAAAGAAAAAGAACCTAATATTAAACTTTCTTTTAACTTCGGTGCTTCTGGTGCACTTCAACAACAAATTGAACAAGGCGCGCCTGCTGATTTATTCTTCTCAGCAGCCGAAGATAAATTCCAAACTCTTGTAAAAAAAGGATTCATTAATGAAAAAGAAGGGAAAAATCTTCTTGGAAATGAACTTGTTCTAGTTATCCCAAAAGATAGTTCTCTTACGAAAATTCAAGATTTAAAAGATGAAAAAATTAAGAAAATCGCACTTGGTACACCTGAATCTGTACCCGCGGGAAAATACGCAAAGGCTTCTCTCATGCATGAAAATCTTTGGAATGACATTCAAAATAAAATCGTATTTACAAAAGATGTTCGCCAAGTGTTAACATATGTAGAAACAGGTAATGTCGATGCTGGTATTGTATACAAAACAGATGCTCTTATTTCAAAAAAAGTAAAGATTGGTGAGACAGCAGCAGCTACTTCGCATGAGCCAATCCACTATCCTTTAGGTGTTATAAAGGAATCTAAGCATAAGAAAGAGGCGACTTCATTTTATGAGTATTTGCAGTCAAAAGATGCACAATCTATCTTTAAGAAATATGGATTTACAGTCCTATCATAATTGCCATGAGCTTTGATGCCCTTTTGTCACCGATTTTTCTATCTTTACGAGTAGCTGCATGCGCCACCATTATCGTTACAATTTTAGGGACGATTATCGGGCGAGTGCTAGCACGCTCCTCATGGAGATATAAAATAATATTAGAAACTATTTTCTTATTACCAATGGTACTTCCACCAACTGTAATCGGCTTTTTTCTCATTATCATTTTTGGAAATAATAGTCCCATTGGAACATGGATAGAATCAATATTTCAGCAGTCCATTATGTTCACATCTACTGCTGCGATCATCGCTTCTACAGTTGTTGCATTTCCACTCATGTATCAATCAGCAAAAACGGGATTTTCTATTGCAAATATACAAATTGAAGAAAGTGCTCGCGACCTTGGTGCAAGTGAATATCAAGTTTTTCTGCACGTTACACTTCCGCTTGCATTTCCCGCCTTACTAAGCGGAATGATTTTGAGCTTTGTTCGTGCGCTCGGTGAGTTCGGTGCTACACTCATGTTTGCTGGGAACATTCCTGGTAAAACTCAAACAATCCCAACTGCAATTTATATGGCGATTGATGCAAGTAATATGCAACTCGCTTGGACACTAGTAGTTATCACTATTAGTATGTCACTCCTATTTCTGCTATGTATTCAGCTTATTAATAAAAGAATTACCAACTCTTAAAGCAGCTTTTATCGAAGCTGCTTCTTTATTTCTTAGGAAATAAAATATACCATCGGGAAATAACTGAATTTTACCTTTTATTAAAATATACATTTTATTTGAATTCACTTTCTAAAATAGGCAATTTCCTGTTATTATATGGAGGTGTTTCAAAAAATGAAGAAATGAAAACGCATTTATATCGTGAATTCTTCATCCTGTTTTAGCGATCGGTAATCTTCTACTCTAGTAGTGGGGCATTACCGATCGTTAGAACGATATGTAATTATATTGGTATAGAAAACCGAAGGGAGTCTTGTAATGGACATTTTATTAGCGCTTCTTCCTGCAATTGCATGGGGAAACATCTTATTAGTAAGCGTAAAAATGGGCGGTGGTGCATATAGCCAAACGGTAGGTATGACAATCGGTGCTCTATTCTTCGCAACAATTATGTATGTATTTACTCAACCAGCTTTAACAATGACAGTCTTGATTGTTGGTTTTATTTCAGGTTTATTCTGGGCTTTAGGACAAGTAAACCAATTAAAAACAGTTGAAAAACTAGGTGTTTCAACTACTGTAACGATTTCTACTGGTATGCAACTTGTTGCAACTTCTATCTTTGGGGTTATCGCTTTCCGTGAGTGGACTACTACAACAACGATTGTTCTGGGAACGATTGCAATCCTATTAATCGTAGTTGGTGTTGTATTCACATCACTAGATGACAAAGAAAATGCACAGCCACCAGGACAATTGAAAAAAGGACTTCTTACTTTAATTGTTTCTACTTTCGGTTACCTTGTATATGTAATTATTATTCGTTGGTATAATATCGATGGTTGGTCTGCTATTTTACCACAAGCAGTTGGTATGTTTGTCGGTGCGGTTGTATTGACATCTAAACATAAACCATTTAACAAATATGCAATCCGTAATGCTTTATCTGGTTTACTATGGGGAACTGGAAACTTATTCTTACTTCTTTCATTACCACGTGTCGGAGTAGCAACAAGCTTCCCATTATCTCAAACTGGAATCGTTATCTCAACATTCGGTGCGATTGTCTTCTTAGGTGAAAAGAAAACAAAACGTCAATTGATCTTTATTGCACTAGGTAGTGTTTTAATTATCGGCGGCGCTGTATTATTAGGTATGACAAAAGCATAAACTTATAATCTATTAATAAACCCCTGAAGCATATATGCTTCAGGGGTTTTTCTCTTTCAATTGTTTTCTAAATATAATTATTTACATCCCCCTGTCTTTTATAGTTATTCTTCCACTCTAGTAAACCAGCTACACATATAAAGAGATTAATAACAGCTAATATTAACATGACGTATAAACCTGTGGAAATATAAATCACAATGCTAACCACGTTATACAAAATCCATAAATACCAGTTTTCTAAAATTTTTCGACTTAGCATAAATTGAGCTACTAATCCTAGTACAGCATTTAAAGCATCTAAATATGGACTAGTTGATTCTAAATAACGGATTTGATAATAGCCCCAACCAATCCAAGCAACTAACATAAAGATTATATACAGAGTCCACCCTTTTACCCCTAAACGAACTGTTGCTTTTACCTCTTCTCCCCCACTACGTGCAATCCAATAATACCAACCATATACATTAAATATAAATTGAAAGGCTGCCAATACTGCCATTGCATATAAACCTTGCGTAATGAAAATATACAGAAATACCGCAACCGTAATCATGCCAAACAAAAAGTTAGATACCTTTTCCCTCGCTAATAACCAAACATTAATAATCCCCATAACCGATGCGAAAATTTCAATATAACTCGATTGAATATAAAATCCAACCAATACGCAAATAATACTAGAAATAAATAAAAAAAGCGGACTTCTGACCATGATCATCTCTCCCCAGATGTATAATAAATTCCCTATCACCAGTATAAGTAATAGCTCTTTCCTTTACCATGAATTTCCTCCTTCTCGTTATCCATTCCATCTACGGTAAGTCTTTTCTTTTTACAAAATTCTCTTAAAGATGGTATCGTTTTTTATAACATATCTCCACTAGAAAGGAATAAAGGATATGCTAACTAAACATCGAATTCTATTTATTGGTGCTGGTCGTATGGCAGAAGCTATATTTTCCGGATTACTTAAAACAAGCAAAGAATACATCGAAAAAATTATCGTTTCTAACCGCAGCAACGTAGAAAAGCTAGAACAATTACAAGGACGATATAATGTGTCTATCACAACAGATTGGAAGCAGCATGTTACATCTGTTGATACGATTGTTTTAGCAATGCCGCCTTCTGCACATGAAGAATTATTAGCGGAGCTATCTCCGTTACTATCGAATCAACTTGTCGTAACGGTAGCTGCTGGCATTGGTCCATCTTATTTAGAAGCTAGACTCCCTAAGGACACGCCTGTTGCTTGGATTATGCCAAATACAGCTGCTGAAATTGGGAAGTCAATCTCCTTATATACAACAGGACAATCAGTAAACGAGATGCATCAAGAAACCTTGCAACTGCTTTTAAGAGGCATTGGTACTTCGCAACTTTGCACTGAGGAAGAAGTTCATCAGCTTACTGCAGTTACTGGAAGTGCACCAGCTTTCCTTTATTACTTTGCTGAAAGCTTGATTGAAGCAACAAAAAGTTATGGCGTCGATGAAGCAACCGCAAAACACCTTGTCATTCAAATGATTTCTGGATCTGCTTCTATGCTTGAACAAACGCAAGATCCGGCTAACCTCCGCGAACAAGTAACAACGCCAGGTGGTTCCACAGCTGAAGGTCTCAAAGCTTTATATGAATATAATTTTTCAGAGGCGGTTCAAAAAGCAGTAGAAGCAACAAACAAAAAAGCTAGGGGGAAATAATATGAGTTTAACAAGTTTAAAAGACTATACTACATTACATAACGGTGTAAAAATGCCTTGGTTCGGTTTAGGTGTTTTTAAAGTAGAAGATGGTTCAGAAGTAATTGAGTCTGTAAAATCAGCAATTAAAAATGGCTACCGCAGCATCGATACTGCAGCAATCTATCAAAACGAAGAAGGCGTTGGACAAGCAATCCGTGAAGCAGGTGTTTCACGTGAAGAATTATTTATTACATCAAAAGTATGGAATAGCGATCAAGGATATGAAACAACACTTCAAGCATTTGAAACTACATTAGAAAAATTAGGTCTAGAATATTTAGATTTATATTTAGTACATTGGCCTGTAAAAGGGAAATATACTGAATCATGGAAAGCGTTAGAAAAACTTTATAAAGATGGCCGTGTTCGTGCTATCGGTGTGAGTAATTTCCACATTCACCACTTACAAGACGTATTTGAAATCGCTGAAATTAAGCCAATGGTCAATCAAGTGGAATACCACCCACGTTTAGCACAAGAAGAATTACACGCTTTCTGTAAAGAACATAACATCCAGCTTGAAGCTTGGTCACCATTAATGCAGGGACAACTACTGGATAACTCCACATTACAAGACATTGCGACAAAATATAATAAATCAACTGCACAAATTATTTTACGCTGGGATTTACAAAATGAAGTTGTAACAATCCCTAAATCTATTAAAGAACATCGCATTATTGAAAATGCAAATATATTCGATTTTGAATTAAGTGCTGATGACATGAAAGCAATTCAAGCTCTAAATGAAGATCGTCGCGTTGGTCCAGATCCAGATAACTTTAACTTCTAGTAGAAAAACCACTGCCATATGCAGTGGTTTTTCTCGTTAAATAAAACTGAAAATTTAAACTATATTTCAATTAGTTGACACTTCATCATCCAAGGTGTAAGATTTTGAATTATCAAAGAAACACAAAAATTAATAAAATTTATTCGTTTACTCATTGTATCAAGAGAGGTGGAGGGACTGGCCCTTTGAAACCTCGGCAACAGGTTCATTTTGAATACTGTGCCACTTCCTGCAAGCATTGTGCTTGAAAGATAGAATGAGGGACTTCGTTTATATACGGGTGCATAACTTGTACGTAAAAATCCCTCTTTCTCAATATGAAAAGAGGGATTTTTTATTTTTCATTTCCCTCATCATCATCCAAACTTAATTATTTAGGAGGAAAATCAAATGAAAAAGAAGTTTGTACCCGGTATTGCATCAGTTGTAGGAGTAAGTATTTTATTAACTGGTTGCGGTAGTTATAAAAACGAAGCAAGCGGAGCAAATGCAAAAGACGAGGCGCCTAGTAAACAGGTTTTAAACTTATCTTCACCTACTGAAATACGAACAATGGATACAGCCCGTGCTACAGATACTGATTCTGGTCAAGTAATGAGAAACGTATTTGAAGGTTTGTATAATCTTGGTGAAGGTAACAAACCTGTCCCTGGCGTTGCGAAATCTCATGAAGTAAGTGGCGATAAAACGAAATACACATTCCACCTGCGAGATTCAAAATGGTCAAACGGCACTCCTGTCACAGCGAAAGATTTTGTCTTCGCTTGGCAAAGAGCTGTTGATCCAGCAACAGCCTCTGAATATGCATTTCTATTCTTTGATATTAAAAATGCAACAAAAATTAACAACAAAGAACTTCCAGCCGATCAACTTGGTGTAAAAGCAATTGATGACCATACGTTTGAGGTAGAATTAGAACGTCCTGTTCCGTACTTTATAAGCCTAACAGCATTCCCAACATTTCTACCAATTAACGAGGAATTCTTTAAAGCACAAGGTGATAAGTATGCGTTAGAAGACAATACAATTTTGTACAACGGAGCTTTTACACTAAGCGATTGGAAGCATGAGCAAAGCTTTAAATTTAAGAAAAACCCTACCTATTGGGATAAAGATACTGTCAAACTGGAAGAAATCAATTTTAACGTCGTAAAAGAAAAATCTACAGAAGTAAATTTATTCGAGTCAAAACAATTAGATCGTATCAAACTAACATCTGACTTCGTTGATAAATATAAAAAGGATGCTAACTTTAAAGAACGGCCAAACGTAGGGGTACAGTTTCTACGTATGAATCAACAAAACAAAGTACTTCAAAACGTTTCTGCACGCCAAGCAATCGATCAAACAATTGATCGAAAATCCTTTGTAAATACGTTATTAAATGACGGCTCCACACCAACCTCTAGTCTCGTGCCGAAAAACTTTGCAAAAGGACCTGACGGAACAGACTTCCGTGCTGCAAACGGCGATTTAACAAAGGTTGATACAAAATCTGCTCAAGAATTATGGAAAAAGGCAAAACAAGAACTTGGGTCTGAAAAAATAACATTAGAACTATTAATAAGTGACGGTGACCTTGAAAAGAAAACTGGTGAGTTCTTAAAAGGACAATTAGAAAAGAATTTAGATGGCTTAACAGTAAATATAAAGCCGCAACCACGTAAACAACAAGTTTCACTTTTATTAAAAGGTGACTACGAAATTGGAATTGACGGCTGGAGCCCTGACTTTGCAGATCCAATTACATTCCTTGAGCTATTTACAACGAATAACCCTTACAACTTAGATCATTACTCTAATAAGGAGTTCGATGAAACAATAGCAAAAGTGAAAACAACTTTAGCCGGTGATGAAAAAGCTCGCTGGGAAGCATTACTAGCATCCGAGAAAATATTATTTAAAGACTCTGTTATCGCTCCTCTTTACCAAAAAGGCGAATCTTATTTAGAACGTTCTTATGTGAAAGGAATTGTGCAAGTAGACTTTGCAGGTCAATTAAACTTCAAATGGGCCAAAATTGAAAAATAAAGCGAAACTTTAATCAGTGGGGTTTTCTTCATCCCCCACTGATTATTAGCCCACACCAATTGTTTTTTTAGCAAAACATATTAAAAGCAGATTCCCTAATGCGAGGAAATCTGCTTTTTTAATATATTATTCTAAGAAATTAACAATCTATTTTTATTATTGACATATAGTTCTTTCCAGTGTTAATATTCTAAATAATCAAAGAAACAAAATATTTCACCATCAAAATATAACGTCTACTACGTTGAAACATATAACGATAGATTATAGCTCAACATGTATATACATATAGAACACCTGATTACCTACATGCACATATCTATAATAGGTTTTCTCTTCTTCTATAGCTACACTTCAAAACGTGGACATTACGACGTTACGAACAACACATTTAGGGAGGAACGAACAATGAAGAAAAAAGTTGTACCTGTTGTTGCATCTGTTTTAGGGGCAAGTCTATTACTAACTGCTTGCGGAGGAAATAAAGATCATGCAAGCGGAGCGAAAGCAAATGATAAAGCACCTGATAAACAGGCAATTAACTTATCATTCGCTTCAGAAATTCCAACAATGGATGTTGCAAAAGCAACGGATGGGGAATCCATGAGCGTAATGCGCAATGTTTTTGAAGGTTTATATGCAATGGGAGAAGATAACAAACCAATTCCTGGTGTTGCTGAGTCGGTTGACCTTAGTCCCGATAAAACAAAATATACATTCCACCTGCGTGATTCAAAATGGTCAAACGGTACTCCAGTTACAGCAAAGGACTTTGTCTTCGCTTGGCAACGTACCGTAAATCCTGATACAGCAGCTGAATATGCATTCTTATTCTTCGATATACAGAATGCGAAACAAATAAGCCAAAAACAATTGCCAATTGATCAACTAGGTGTCAAAGCTCTTGATGATAAAACGTTAGAAGTACAACTAGACCGTCCTGTTCCCTACTTCTTAAGCTTAACGACATTCTCAACATTCTTACCAATTAATGAAGATTACTTAAAATCTCAGGGCGATAAATATGGTTTAGAAACAAATCATTTAATTTACAACGGTGCTTTCATATTAGATAACTGGAAACACGAGCAAAGCTTCCAATTGAAGAAGAACCCTAACTATTGGGATGCTAAAACTGTAAAATTAGAAGAAATCAACTTCAATGTCGTTAAAGATAAATCTACAGAAGTTAACTTATATGATTCAGGACAAATTGATCGCGTTGCTTTAACTGCGGAGTTTGTTGATAAATATAAGAGCGATCCAAACTTCAAAGACCGCGCTGAAGTTGGCATTCAATTTTTACGACTAAATCAAAAAAATGAAACATTAAAAAATCAACATGCACGCCTTGCTATTAACGGAGCAATGAATAAAAAAGCATACGTAGAAACAATTTTAAATAACGGTGCTATTCCAGCTGAAGGAATGGTTCCTGCGAAATTCGCAAAGAGTCCAGAAGGTAACGACTTCCGTAAAGAAAACGGAAACCTAGTCAAAGATGATGTGAAAACAGCGAAAGAAAACTGGAAAAAAGCGAAACAAGAACTTGGTACTGACAAAGTAACAATCGAACTATTAACAAGTGATAATGCTTTAGCTAAAAAAACTGGTGAATATTTAAAAGGTGAACTAGAAAAGAACCTAGATGGATTAACAGTGACATTAAAACCACAACCACGTAAACAACAGCTGAAACTACTATTAAGTGGTGACTATGAAATCGGTATTGATGGCTGGGGCCCTGACTTCGCTGATCCAATTACATTCTTAGATTTATTTACAACAGATAGTGCTTATAACTTCGATAAATACTCTAACAAAGAGTACGATGCACTCATTCATAAAGTGAAAACAGATTTAGCTAGCGATGAAAAGGCTCGCTTTGAAGCAATGAAGCAAGCTGAAAAAATCCTATTACAAGACGGTGCTGTCGCTCCTTTATACCAACAAGGTCGTTCTTACCTACAACGCGGATTTATTAAAGGGCTTGTAACAACTGACTTCGGTGGTGAATTTAACTACAAGTGGACAGAAGTTACAAAATAATAAAATAAAAAAGGTATCCAATCGCAGGATACCTTTTTTATTTTATACTTCTTTAACTACATAGCTTCTTCTCTTTACTATTCCTTTTATAGATACAGTAATTACTGCTACCAATTGTGTAACTAATATAATGACTAATAATGAAATAATATTTTTCTCTAAACTTACTCCCCCCAAATATTATTGTATAATAGCCATTCGCTGCATATGTTGCGGGAAATAATTCACCGATTGTTTGATATGTTTTAGAAAGCATCTCATGTGGTACAATTACACCCGAACTTACAAGTTGTAATGATAGTGAAATTATATTAAAGATCATACCTGCATTTCCGAAAACAGTTATGAACATTTGTGTTAATGAAAGAAAGGCGAAGAAGACTATTGTCAATAATCCTCTTCCCCTTCTTTTTGCATCGAACTAAAACTCATTATAAATATAAACATAAACATCAAATATGTTCTCCACGTCAAAGAAGGTATATGTCCCGACCACAGATAGCTAATGAAATAGTTAATTCCCATAATACAAGACGATACTACTAAACTAATACTTATTAGTTTTGCATATTTGAACATATCTTTTCTCCTTACTTTTCTATCTCTTCAAATTGCAGATTTATTGGCTCTTCTAGTAGTGTTTCATAAAAATTTTCAGCCAAATCTGTTGAAGGAATTTTTTCATCCACTTCATCAAATTGAATACTATCTAGCCACACACAACCTTCCCCTGATAATAAGACACCAAATGCTATACCAAGTGCTTCTTCTTTTATATCTAATACAACCGAGTACGATTGCCAGTTATTCGTATTTTTAATTGGGCGATTTTGCATGTTATCCATAGCGAGTGGTTCTGTATCTTTTCCGTCTACTCTCATCCACAATCCTGCCCAATCTCTTACGTTCTCACTCTTAACAAATGCTGTTAAACGTAATCTTTTACCTACATATTTATCTGCTCGGAACATTTGCATTAATGTTGAAAATCCTCCGTGCGTAACATTCTCTTTTGCTTTTATGTATGCAGATACTTTTCCTTGATGTGCAACTTCATAATCTAAGCCCATCTCATACTCAGCAGGATGACTTCCACTTAAGATCCATCCTTTCGGTATACCTTTTTGCATTGAAATACCCTCTCTTTCTATATAAAATGACTGGAAGTACTTTCGATATTTCTTTGGTGGCAATTGAAACATTCTTTTAAAAGCTCTCGTAAATGCCTCTTGTGAGGAAAAGCCGTATTGTACTGCAATATCAATAACAGCCCTCTCCGTTGACACTAAGGCTTGCGCAGCATAAGTTAACCTTCTCTTTCGAATATAATCCGTTACACTCATCCCAACATATCTTTGAAAGATGCGATGAAAATGGTACATCGATACTGCACTGTGAGACGCCACTCTTTCTGTTGTAAGCTCCTCATGTAAATGATCCTCTATATATTCAATTGCTTGTTTTATCATCTCTTTATATTCTTCATGCATGTTAGTACCCCCTCACAACTTCAATTTACCATATACATACAAATCATTTTTGATTTAAATTGCGGATTATCCCTTGTGGCTATAGGGTAATAATTTATTTTCACCTCATACATAATTACATGATTTTGGGAAAAACTTGTATAGAACGAATTTACATAAGGAGGAATTTTTAATGAGAATTTTACTATCAGTTTTATTAGCTCTTATGCTAGTACCTGCATTAACAGGATGTAAAGCTCCTGTTAAAGAAGACACAACTTCTAATAAAAAGACTACAGAAGAGGCAAAGAATGAAGCTCCTGCTGATTTAAAACTAAACTTCAATGAATTCGATTTAAAGGCAGACTACCAAGATACAAAGAAAGACTACGAAGCTGACTATAAAAATGTAGCAGCAGATAAAAAAATGGAAGCAAAAATTGAAGATCATAAAGCAGATGTAAAATTAACAGGAGACGAGGCTATCACAAAATTAAGCCCACTTCTACAAGAATTAAAATTTAATAAAGATACTCCCGACCAAGAAGTAATCGATCAAGTAGTAAATGTGTTCAAACTTGATAAAGACTACCAAAAGTTTGATTTAGAAGTTGTCTTCTCTGATGGAACGAAAAAAGAATATAAAAGAGAAATAAAATAAAGAAGTAGGCGGTTGCCTACTTCTTTATTTTTGCATATCTTAAATCTGGTTTAGATCCAACATAATATTGAAGTCCAGATACTGATCCTTTTTGTAAGTAAGAATCAGAAGGGAATATAATTGGAATTAACGGTGAATCTGTAAACATAATATCTTCTGCTTTATGCAATAAATCAAAACGCTTATCTTCATTTTGTTCAACTTCTGCTTCTTTGATTAAAGCGTCAAATTCTTTATTATGCCATTTTGCATAGTTGTTTGGACCATCACCTGCATATAAATCTAGTTTAGTAATTGGGTCTAATAAAGAACCGCCCCATCCCATATAAGCTAATTGGAAATCACTTTGCTTATATGTATCGATGTAACTCTTCCACTCTTTATTTTCTAATTTAATATCTACACCAAGATTTTTCTTAAACATTTCCTGCATTGCTTCTGCTACTTTTTTATGCTGTGTATCCGTTGTGAATTTTAATGTTACTTCAGGTAATGTAGACCAACCTTGTTCTTTCATACCCTCTTCTAATAATTTTTTCGCTTCTGTTGTATCAAATTTTACGTAATCACCTTTTTCTTTACGGAAATCACGACCACTTTGTGTTTTTGCTCCTTCTGGAACGAATGCATATGCTTCTTGCGCATTGTTTTTATACAGTTTTTCAACGATAAACTTACGATCAACTGCTAATGAGAATGCTTTACGTACTTTCGCATTTGTGAATGGCTCTTTTTCTACGTTAAACGAATAAATATAAGATGAGAATCCCGCAACACGCTTATATTCTTTATTTCCTTTTTCTTTCTCAATCATTTCTTGTGGTAAACCACTTAGTAAATCTAATTCTTTTGATTTGTACAATTGGTACGCTGTTTTAGAATCTGGAATAATACGAAACTCAATTTCTTTTAATGTTACCTTTTTATCATAGTATTCTTTATTTTTTTGTACTGTAATTGCTTGGTTATGCTTCCATTCTTTTAACGTGAATGGTCCATTTGTAATTAACTCTTTTGGATCTGTTTTTAATTTGTTGTTATCATCAATTGATTTTTTAGATAATGGAATAAATAATGAACTCGCTAATTTTTGTTTAATAGAAGCAACTGGGTGCTCAAGTGTTACCTTCAATGTTTGAGGATCAACAACTTGAATACCAACTTGGCTTTCTTCACCTTTTCCAGTATTATACGCCTCTGCACCTTTAATAAAGTACATTTCTGTCCCATTCATAGAACCCGTTTTCGGATTTAATAATCGCTTCCATGCAAATTCAAAATCATTTGCTGTAATAGGAGAACCATCTGACCATTTAATATCTTTCTTTAAATGGATTGTATATTCAGTTCCATCTGCATTTACTTCTTCTTTCTCTGCTAATTCATTTTGATATTTCCCATCACTATCTTGCGTATATAAGCTTGAGAATAAATGTCCAATTACATAACCTGATGTGCTATCTGTTGCAATAGCGGAATCGAGTGTATATGGATCGCTACCAATATTCGTTACTAATCGATCTCCTTCTCCCTTACCAGCACTCGCCTTTTGCGCCTCTTTTTTACCGCAAGCGACAGAAGTAATTGCTAATACGGTCATAATGACAAATAATAAAAACTTCTTCATCCTACATTCTCCTTTAACCCGAAATTTTTGGTGTTGATGCTAATAATGTTTTTGTATAAGAATGTTGTGGATTACGGAATACTTCATCCGTATTTCCAAATTCAACAAGTTCTCCTTTATATAAGACAGCCACTTTTTCACATAAGTAGTGAACCATCGGCAAATCATGCGCGATAAATAAATATGTATAGCCTTGTTCCTTTTGAATCTTTTGCAACAAGTGCACAATTTGGATTTGAAGTGAAACATCTAACGCTGAAATTGGTTCATCCAGGATTAATACTTCTGGCTCACATAATAACGCCCTTGCAATAGCAATCCGTTGACGTTGTCCTCCGCTAAATTCGTGTGGGTATCGATCAGTATATCGTCTATCTAATCCAACACGTTCTAGCGCATCACCTGCTACCTCATCTTTCAATCCTTTATCACCTAAACCGAATGAAATATATCCTTCTGTTACGCTATCGCGTACTTTCCAGCGCGGATTTAATGCAGCTGTTGAATCTTGAAAAATGAATTGTACTTTCTGCAAGAAATCTCGCTTATGAGCTGATTTCAACTTGTGAACAACTTGACCGTTATAATCAATTTGACCAGACGTTGGGCTCTCAATCCCAGCTATGAGCTTACCAAGTGTTGTCTTTCCTGAACCACTTTCTCCAATAATGCCAAGCGTTGTTCCTTTCGGGATAGAAAGTGATATATCTTTTAGCGCTATGATTTCTTTCTTTTTACTTCCATACGTTTTCGTTACTTGCTTTACAGTAATTAAATCTGTCGTCATGAGGCATTCACCTTCTCTTTTGATTTCGCTTGGTCATGCTCTAGAACATGTTGCCAACAATGTGAACTGTGTTCCCCAGAATATGCTGTTCTATCAGGGAAACGATGAACACATTCTTGTATTGCTACTGGGCATCTATTTACAAATGGGCACCCAAAGCTATTTAACGTTTCAATTGATGGTGTTGTTCCCTCAATGGCCCTAAGTACCTTTTCGGAATCATCCATATTCGGAATAGCTTGCAATAAACTTTTCGTATATGGGTGCTTAGGTGAACCTATCACTTCTTTTATCGTCCCTTTTTCAACAACACGTCCCCCGTACATCACAACTACTCGGTCAGCTACTTCACGTACAAGCGCCAAATCATGTGTAATTAATAAAATACTCGTATTTTGTTTTTCTTTGCGCTCTTTTAATAACCCCATAATTTGCTTTTGAATCGTTACATCTAATGCAGTTGTAGGCTCATCTGCAATAACGAGCTTTGGGTGACACGCAAACGCAATTGCTAAACAAATACGTTGCCTCATGCCTCCGCTTAATTGATGTGGGTACTGTTCAAAACGTTTCTCTGCTTCATGTATCCCTAAATCATTTAATAAGTTAATCGCAATTTCTTTTGCTTCTCTTTTCGATTTTTTCTCATGTTGCAAAATCACTTCTGTAATTTGCCTTCCTACTTTCATCGTCGGATTTAAAGAGGACAGAGGGTCTTGAAAGATAAATGAAATATCTTTCCCTCGAATTTGATTCCATTCTGATTCTTGTAAATTCGTCAACCTTTGAGATTGGAAAGAGATGCTTCCGTCATCAATGTGAATAGATTCTTGATTTAATCCGACAATAGATTGTGCTGTAACACTTTTTCCTGAACCACTTTCTCCTACAAGTGCAACGATTTCACCTTCATTAATAGAAAAGGAAACATGCTTCACAATTGCTTGCTTACTACTCTCTTTTTCAACGACCAATGTTACGTTTTCTAAAGATAAGAGCTGTCCCATGTTTTTTCTCCTTTCGATTCCGTTTTACAATCTTCGGATCAATTGCATCTTGCAAACCATCACCAATTGCATTAAATGCAAACATAATGAGTGCAATCATGATTGCTGGGAAGAATAATTGCCACCATTCTCCGCTTAGTAATGTCCCGAGTGCATCGTTCGTCATCGTTCCCCAGCTCGCTGCTGGTGATTGTACTCCGAGTCCGATAAAGCTTAAAAATGATTCTGAGAAAATAGCTGCTGGAATTGTAAATGATAAATTTACGATAATAATGCCTGTTAAATTCGGAATGATGTGTCCGTATATAATCTTCATATGCGATGTACCTAATCGCTCTGCTGCAATAACAAATTCTCTTTGCTTTAAAGATAATACTTGTGCCCTAACGAGACGTGCCATGCCAATCCATCCTGTTAATGCAAGGGCAATAATAATTGTAAAAAGCCCTGGTTTCATAACGATTAATAATAAAATAACAATTAATAAATATGGGATACCGTATAACACTTCAATCCCTCGTACAATCCACTCATCAATTAACGTTCCAAGGCGACTACGTCCTCTCACATATCCACTAAAGCCCCCGATTAGTACACCTATTCCTATATCAAGAGCCGCTGCCACTAATCCAACTGTTAGTGAAATTTTCCCTCCAGCCCAGGTGCGCGCCCATATGTCCCTTCCTAAATCATCTGTTCCGAACCAATGCTCACTACTAGGTGGGAGGTTTGTTGCTTCTTTTACTTGTTCACTCGCAGTAAATGCCGTTAAACTTTCGCCAACCAGTGAGAAAATAATAATTAGTAATAACGTCACTGCCCCTAAAACTGCTATAGGGTTTGATATAAACTTGCGAAACACTTCCTTCTTTCGACTAATCGTTTGCTGATCTTTATTTATCGTTAATTCTTTTTTCTCCTCATTCGTTAATAACTGTTTATTGATTTCATAAGCTCCCATTTAAATGCCCCCCTCCTTACGTAATAGAACGAATACGCGGATCCACAATACGGTGAATAATATCTGTAATGAAAATACAAGAAATTAATAATGCACTATAGAAAATCGTTGTTCCCATAATGACCGGATAATCCCGGTTAAAAATGCTATCTACAAAATATTTTCCTAGACCAGGAATGGAAAATATTTTTTCAATAACGAAAGTTCCTGTTAAAAGTCCAGCCATTAACGGTCCAACAAATGTAAGTACCGGAACAATCGCATTTCGAAGAGCATGTCTTATAATGATTTTCTTAATTGGTATGCCTTTCGCTCTCGCTAGCTTAATATAATCACTCTGCAAAACTTCAATCATATTAGAGCGAACAAATCTTGTAATAACCGCGATTGGTCCTAACGCTAATGCGAAGGATGGCAATACCGTATGTTCGAATGTGCCCCAAGACGCTACTGGTAAAAGTTCAAATTGTATAGCAAATACTTGTATAAATAGTGGTGCTAAAATAAAACTTGGAATAGAAATACCGAAAATCGCAAGTAAGCTCACACTATAATCAATTACTTTCCCATGATATAGAGCTGCAAATGTACCTGCTGCAATTCCGACTAATAATGAAATAACAAGTGCTTGTAAACCAATAATCGCTGATGGACCAAATCCTGTCGTTATAATTTCTGATACACCTTGACCTGTGGATTGAACAGATTCACCAAAATCAAAATGAACTACGCCATCTAAATAAGCAACATATTGATTCCATAACGGTTCATCAAGGTGATACTTCGCTCTCATGTTTTGTATCACTTCTTCAGGAAAGATTTTCGCATCTGATGAAAATGGATCCCCTGGAATGATATGCATAATCAAAAATGTTACTGTTGTAATGACCCATAGCGTGAACACCATAACCGATAGTTTTTTAATAACATACACTTCAATAACCCCCTAAACAAATGTATTTACTTTGTTTTATTGACATATTTGTTCCTATTACTTTTCCGCTTCTTAAAACACAAAAAGCCTTGATCTTAAAAAATAAGATCAAGGCTTAATAAACGAAGGCCCATCACTTATCTTTCAAGACTTGCTTGCTGGAATTAGCACGGTGTTCCTGTTACAGAACCCGCTGCTGAGGTGTCATAGGGCCAGTCCCTCTACCTCTCTGGATAAGTAAATTGCTATATTATTATTTGGTTCAAATTGTATATTTTGAATTATAATTCTGAAAAAATGAAAAGTCAATCAAATTGGATATATTTAGAAAAATCAGTTTTCGCTCCTTTTATCGAAATTACAGTTTTCTCTTATAATAAAAAGAAATAATATTAAAGAAGTTATAAGATGGATCCCTTGCTTCTTGCTACTATAGGATTACCATTAACAATCGTTATACTTGTCATCATCGGGGTCTATAAAGTGAAACTTTAATCAGTGGGGGGCATCCCCCACTGATTATTAGTTGAACCAATCGGGCTTTTAGGGGCAGTGGATCCCCTACCTAACTTCTTTGCTTTCACTGAATTTTGAGGTGGGGGTCTTACTGCCCGGCAAATAGCGGGATAAACTCTTTATTAAAAAGAAACGTATCACTTCTTTTTATACTCCATTCGATAGATAATATTACCAGACAAACAATCTCTGAATTTCACGAAAAACAAAATGTATTAGTATCCGGGGATGAAGACGGAGATGGTAAGAAGAAAAAATAACCTTGCGCGTACGCAAGGTTATTTTTTCGTTTCTGCTTGAAAACGTTTATAGTATGTTGATGCTGTTGCAAAGTTAATTTCTATATCACGAATCAATGATGAGTCTTCTTCTTTAGCTAACTTCTGTAATTTTTTCATTGCTTGTTCCGATTCATTCAAGAAACCAGCGTATAACTCATGTTCTTGCTCTTTCGATTTTGGAACACGAATTTCTTTACGTATATTATCAATATCTTCTAACATGCTAGTCGTTACCTTTTGCACATCTTCTTTATATGTAGCATTCGTTATTTCCTTACCGCCCTTTTCTTTTGCCACTTCAAATAACTGTAGTGCTTTATTAATTTCTTTATTCATTTTCATATCGTATTTTTCATGTACTGCACGGTATTCTTTCATCTCTTCTGTTTGCTCAGTAGATTGCTCTACCTTTTCTTTCGGTTCTTTCGTATCTTTATTTCCATTACATCCTGCTAGAAGGATCATACTTCCCATTACAGCAATACCCAAAACCTTCTTCATCTCTTCTTCTCCTTTTATCTACAGCTACTACTCATTATAGTTTCTTTTATCTCCACTTGTTATTATACCGAGAACATCCTACTTTTTACACTTAAGACGCTACCTTAATATACATGCCTACATTTTTGTCACAGTATCGTCACTTTATGCAAATAACTTTTGCACTGCTTTACTACATCACCTTACAAAACTGTAAGCACACATAAAGAACAAACCATGCTAGACTTACATATGCATAACGCAAACATATGTAAGTTTTTAAGGAGAATCATCTATGTACAACACAATGCCTTTTATGGGAGAAGATATTCGTGTCCTTATTCGTGAAAAATCACTTCATATCGAAAATACAGAGAGCCTTCGCCGCGTATTAAAAAAGAAACATGCTCCATTTAAGTTAGCCCAATATTTAAAACAACAACATACAAATCAATTTCATACCGTGCTAAATATATCAGATAAATCATTAACAATCGAAATCATCGGTCATGTCTACATTGGAAACTTCGCAGATATCTTAAAAGAAATCCCACGTATACCGAAAATTGCTCCTATTATCGTTAAAAAAGCGTATAAAATTACCGACCATACCGATATTATCGACTGCGGGGAAAAAGAAGTCGATAGTAATCGCTGGGTGTGGGATAAACTTGCTGTTTTATATGATACGATCATGAATAATATGTATGAGGTATTTCAAAGAAATGAAAAAAAGAACTGATTCAAATATTCCCTTTGAATCAGTTCTTTTTTGTTAAGCCTCTAAATTTTGTCTTTGTTGTAGTTCAAACTGCTTTTCACTTCTTCTGGCCATAAATAGATAACATAATACAGCACCAATTTCACAAAGAGCTATTACAACCCCCATCGGTAATGCGGTGTTGCTTCCACCAATACCTACTAACGGTGCAACAAGTGCTCCTGAAATAAATTGTAATAAACCTAATAAAGCCGACGCTGTTCCTGCAGCTTGTTTCTGATTTCTCATCGCTAATGAGAACCCAGTTGTTGATACAACCCCGACACTTGATACGACAAGGAATAACGAGCATAAAACACCAATTAAACCTATTCCTAGTAAGATTGTCAGTAGTAAAGATAAACCACCAACGGCTGCAATAATAATACCGGAAACGAATAACGTTTTCTCATTCACTTTCCCTGCTAAACGGCCCGTAACCTGACTAGCAATAATAATACCGATACCGTTAATCGCAAAGAATAAGCTAAATTGCTGTGGTGATGCTCCGTATATGTTCTGCAACACAAATGGTGAGCCCGAAATGTAAGCAAACATTGCCGCCGTTACTAGCCCTTGTGATAATGCATATCCCATAAACAAACGATCTTTTAACAGTTTTCCATACGTCGCCAATGTCCCTGACAAACCACCTGTTTCTCTTTCTTCAGGAGGTAATGTTTCACGTAATACGAAAGTAGCTGATATTAACATGAATACACTAATTGCTCCGAGAACGATGAAGACACCGCGCCATGTTGTGAACTGTAGTAATTGTCCCCCTATAATCGGTGCCAAAATAGGCGCTGCTCCGTTTACTAACATGAGCAGTGAGAAAAACTTCGTCATTTCAGAACCTGAATACATGTCACGTACCATTGCACGTGATATAACAATCCCGGCCGATCCTGAAGCCCCTTGTAAGAAGCGCAATAACACTAAACTCCAAATAGATGGTGCAATAGCACAAAGTAAAGAAGAAGCAACATAAATAATAAGAGCGATAATAAGAGGTTTGCGCCTTCCGTAAATGTCACTAATTGAACCAACAAATAATTGTCCTACTGAAAGCCCAAGCAAACATGCTGTCAATGTAAGCTGTGCAAGAGATGCGCCTGTTTGTAAATCATCTGTTAATTTTGGTAAAGAAGGCAAATACATATCAATAGATAATGGCCCAATCGCCGTAAGTGTCCCTAATACAAGAATCATCCATAACCTATTTGTCTTGACAGGTTTATATATTTCGTGATTAACTCCATTCACTTTTCCGTTCACCCTTTCCGATAAATACTAAATCGTAACAATTATAGTTACAACATAAACATACGTCAAGTATAGTTCATTTTCCTGTTTCATACCGTAAAAAAAAGCGATAGAATTTCTATCGCTTTACTTTTTCAAATTGCTATTTGTAAATTTAGATACGGAAGACATCGCCTCTCCTGTATCTAAATATGTGATTTGAATTGGATCTCCCACTTCTGTAAACATAGCATATGGGAATTTCTTCACCGGTATCATAAATACTTTTTGTTCATTCTCTAACAGTACATACACAATTGTATTTTCACCTGATTTTTCTTTATATACACGTTGTACAACGCCTTCTTTTTGTGCTTCTTTACCATTTGAAGTCGGTCTAAATGAATCCCCACTTCCACTCAGCGCATTTTTATAATTCTCAAGCGCTTCTTTTTGCGTCGAACCTGTTGCAAATATTTTCGCATTAGAAGCATAGATAACTGTATGAGCACGTACTAATCCCCCGTCATCAATAACAGGTACAATCCAAGAAGGTTTACCATACACGTTATAAATAACCGGCATCGTTCCATGCCATTTCTCTCTCTTAAAGGAATTATCCACTACTTCCGAAGCAGCTGAACCATCCATAATCCCCTTCACTTCTTTTCCGTTATAGTAATACAACTTACCTGTACGCGCATCGATAAGCGAGTAACCTAACGCAGAATCTACTCCCTCTTTTGGAGAGGTGAAATCAGTAAAGTAATATAACGTTCCATCCTTACCGAAAATTGGTGTAACTCCTTCTTTCGTTCCCCACTCAGTCGGAATCTTCATATCCGTTTGCGAGAATTTCGTATTCCAAAATCCGTGAATATATTTACCGAAGTATGTATTTAATGTAGATGCGGTCTCGTGATTTAATACACCATCAACAAATTTAGGCGCTTTTCCTTTATCATATCTTTTCACTTCACCTGTTTGTGCATCTACTACTACAACGCCCTCTACCTCAAATCCAGATCTTCCTGAAATAAATTCACCATACGTCATTGTATAATACGGTTTCCCTTTATCATCCACTTCAAATTTAGGTTTCCCTTTAAAGATTAGATTTGGTTCTGCTTGCCTTACAACACGCTCTAAATTATTCCCGAAGAACATGCTCGGCACATATTTCATTTTATAACCAAGATGCAGTTTCGCTTCCGCATCAGGATTCGTACCTGACATCGTTACGTACCCTGGAATTGTCTCAGCTTTACGTGCTTTAAAAAAGCCTGAAACTTCAATCGGTGCTACATATAAAGCCTCACCATTTACCATTTGTGGCGTTAATTCCCCTAGCTCAAAATAAGCTACTTTCGGAATATCCCCAAATACTTTTTTCATTTTATTCTCCGCTGTCTTTGGCGGCACTGTAAACGGTTGATCATTTTCAGTAAACGGCTCTGAAATATCTTTCTCGATCTTCACAACAGAATCATATTTTTTTTGCGTGATTACTATATCGTGTAAATAACCAAAATAGCCGTAACTTGCGAGTAAAACAAACATTAGAAGTCCCTTTAACGTACCTTCTAATTTCCCTATTTGATTTTGTGAAAATAAAACAAGCCCAATTAAAACTGCTACTGCAACGGCATAATGAGTAAGAATCGAATCTGCTCGATCATCGATTAGCCAAAGATATTCATAGATTGCAATACCTATCCAAAATAATACAGGAATAACTAAAATGGATGATTTCTTACCCTTTACAACCTTCTCATCCCCTTTCTTATCCACTGCTCGAAGTTTACTACCGCTTCTTGTCCATGGAATCAAAAACAAAGTGAGAATAGCTAAAATTAAAAATTTCATCAAAGGCAATGTCCCCTTTTCTTTTATTTTCCCTTTTAGTATAACAAATAAAGGGTATTCAGGTAAAAATGGGGATGATTATATTTTTTTACTACTTAATACAATCCCACTCACTACATATAAGATAGATGCAATATAAAAAATGGTGCCAATCGTAAAGAAATCTACTAAATATCCCGTTGCAATAATTGCTATTGCTCCTCCAATCGATGTCCACACATGATATTTTCCAATCTCATAACCAGCATTTTCTTGCACAACCTTTCGTGCTAACGACGTCTTCTCGGTATTACGCTGCACAGCACCTAAAACTCCCATTACAATTTGAAGAATATACACATGCCAGACTTCCGTGGCAATCGGGAAACAAAGCATTAATATTGCCATGGACCAAGCATATATAATTAATAATTTTTGATCGCCTACTCGATCAGACATCTTTCCTACTAATGGATATACAAGTGCTGAAGTTAAAGCAAATAAGCCATACGCCCAGCCAAACTGCGAGAAGCTATTCCCAACATTCCGAAGCAATAGAATGTAAAAAGGAAATACCATACTTCCCGCCATCATAATTATGCTTTGTGACGCTACAAATCTTCTATATGTCATTTCGTATACTCCCTATAAAATAAATTCACAAATCTCTCTTTTGGATCCGCTTCTTTTTTCTTCTGAAGAAATTCTTCTATACGAGGATATGCCCTCTTTAACTGCTCCTTCGTTGGATACGAATAGTACGGTAAATAATAACTACCATTATGTTTTAAAGTAACATCAATCATTTTCTGAATGACATCTTCTGTTTTCTTTATTTCACCCTCTGAGCGTCCTTGGTTAATTAAAAGAACTAGCGCAAACATATCATCTTTCGCATAGGATAAAACTGCATTTTCATTCTTTTCCACATAACGAATCGTAATATTGAGCAAATTAAACTCTTCTTCATTTAATACGTTACGTAAATCATCTATGTATTCCGTGAAGAAATCTATAGGCACAAAGTATTCTTGTAACACTTCTGTTCTATTCGGATTTTCATATTCCATAAAGGCACTATCTGACCTCATAACATTATTTCGCGTCTCATACGCTCCATCTGTACGCTCAAAATAACTTCTTTGTATATCCCAAAATGTATTCTTTCCCCAATCGCTATAACGGGATAATCCGAGTAAAAATTTCGGTGCAGCTATAATAGTTTCCTCTTTTAATTCACTGTACTCTTCCCTCATATTTTGATTTTTCGCCAATGTATAATCTGTCACATACATCTCTTTTAAAAATGAATTGGGGGCAACAGAAATACGGGCTAAGTGCATACGAACATTTTCATCTCTTTTCACTTTATCTTTGAAATAAGATGTGTATTCTTTATAATCTATCATTCTCGTATGCATTTCATATAATTCATCATCAGTTAACTTTAATGTCACATCTAAAATGACACCAAATAACCCGTAACCACCTATGACATATGGAAATAGCTCTGCATTTTCTTCTCTACTTACATTACGTACCGTACCATCTGCCATTAACAATCTGAATGACTCTACTGTATCAATCAATGCTTCATGACGAATATCACGCCCATGTACATTCACACTTAATGAACCACCAACAGTAAAAATATTTTGAGATTGCATTACTTGAACCGCAAGACCATATGGATTGATTTTCTTTTGAATGTCATTCCATGTGACACCGCTTTGCACCCTAATCCTCTTCTCCTCCGGATCAAATTCTAATATTTTATTATACCCCTTCATATCAAGCATCGTGCCGTTCGGATAATACGTCTGTCCTCCTTGGCTATGTTGCATACCTGCAATGGAAATTTTCTCTCCGGAAGTATTTGCATCTTTCACTACCTGTTTTAATGAACGTTCATCCTCAGCATTTTCAACACGTTTAATTTTCGTCGGAAGCAACTTTCCTACATCGCTCATAATAGGGTGCTTTAGTTGCTCTTTATATGTATTTACAGATGTTGCAAGCAACACTGTATAAGCCACAATGACCACCGCTATCTTTCTTTTTTTCAAATGACACTCTCCTCTTCTACAGTTTTCCCTCTTCATATTGTACCTATTTTCCTATGAAGAAAGTATACAAAAAAGAGGGCACCTTATTTTAGGTCCCCCCTCATCAAAACTATTACTTTGCTGCCGGCAATTGTATCGGGTCAAACTTTTCGTAAGACGTATATTTTGCGTTCGTAATAATGTGTGCTTTATCCTTGCCGTTACTACTCATAATCATGTCTATCTTTGCTGATTCATATTTAAAATCTTTTGTAATGATATATTCTGCATCTACTTCTTCTATCTTCGCATTTTGTGCTTGTAACATTTTCTTCTGTGTTTCATCCATGCTAGTTAACATACTTTCTGTTTCTTGCCCTTTTAATGTAAATTTCAGTTTATATTTATCTCCGCTTTTCTCCATCTTCATTTTATCTAAAACTACTGCTGGTACTTCTAACTTATCTATAATATCTTGAGTCGCTTTCATTCCACCAGCGTTTAATTGCTCCTCTGGTACGGTTATAACTTCTCCTGTATTAGGGTTTTTTACCTCACCAGCAACTTTACCATCCACAGTATACACTACAACATCTGTACCGGAAATATTCATTTCAGAACGAGAATTCTTTGTCTTTGGCTCTAATTGCATCTTAGCCTTTAATATATCCATCTCTGTTCCCTCAGCTTTTACCCCTACACCATATGTCATCGTTACATGCTCTTCATTTTTAAAAGCTTCGTTCGTTTTCTTGAAAACATCCTTCGCTGCTAATTCTTTTTCTTTTTGAACTGATTCTTTTTTCGGTTCATCCGTCTTTGCTGTTTTCTCATTACTACACCCTACCCCTAGACTGATTGCAAGTACTAAACTTGAAACAAAAATAATTTTTTTCATAATGTCGCCCCCTTTCCCAAAATAATATCACCTCTTTTCCTATGAAATCTATATAATTTTTAATCTATATTCGCTATATAGCGACATGTTTAATGAAGGTTTTAAATATGATGTAAATAACAACAACTCATTTCAGGAGGTCATTATGAAGGCGATCATTTGCACACAGTATGGACCACCTAACGTTCTTCAGCTTCAAAATATAGAGAAACCTACACCTAAAAAGAACGAAGTATTAATTAAAATTCACGCAACAAGTGTATCGACTGGAGATTGTAGAATACGCAGTTTTAATAGTCCCCTCTTATTTTGGATTCCTATGCGGATCATATTAGGTTTCAGAAAACCGAGAAATCCTATACTCGGCGTAGAGTTATCCGGTGAAATCGAAGAAATAGGAACAGATGTAACTCAATTTAAAGAGGGAGATCCTATCTTTGCATTAACTGGCCTTCATGCTGGTGCTTATGCTGAATATACATGTGTACATGAAAGTGGATTAATAACATTAAAACCTACCAATGTGACGTATGAAGAAGCGGCAGTTATTCCTTTTGGTGGAACTTCAGCATTGCATTTCCTGAGAAAGGGCCGTATAAAAAAAGGGCAACAAGTGCTCATATATGGTGCCTCCGGATCAGTAGGAACAGCTGCTGTACAACTTGCTAAATATTTCGGTACGACCGTTACGGCTGTTTGTAGTAATTCAAATTTTGAACTCGTTCAATCTTTAGGATCTGATAAAGTAATTGATTATACGAAAGAAGATTTTACTAAGCCGGGCGAGCGCTACGATATTATATTTGATGCAGTTGGGAAGTATAAAAAATCCCTTTGTACAAATACATTAACATCCAATGGAAAATATGTATCTGTTAATGGAATGATGGCCAAGGTAAGTAAAGAGGATATGATTCTATTAAAAAAACTAGTCGAAACGGAAAAACTAAAGCCCGTTATTGATAGAATTTACCGATTAGAAGAAATTGCTGAAGCTCATATGCATGTGGAAAAGGGACATAAAAAAGGGAATGTTTCCATTACCTTAAAATAAAATATATTCAGAAAATAACATTGACAATTCTATTTGTAAGATTTACTATTAGTACCATATTAAAAAACTACATACACATACTCTTATCAAGAGTGGCGGAGGGACTGGCCCGATGATGCCCGGCAACCGAGCTTATGACGTATAAGCTAAGGTGCTAATTCCTGCAAAACGAGTTTTCGTTTTGGAAGATAAGAGAGGAACCTATTTTGTCTATTCGGCACCTCTCTTATTTTTGAGAGGTGCTTTTTATTTTGGAACGTATATGAAGGGGGAACTATAGATGAAAAAAGTATTATTGAGCATTGTAAGTGGAGCGGTATTATTGTTAGGTGCATGTGGTGCTAATTCTGATAAAGAGGTAAAAGCATTAGATGAGAAAAAGATTACTGTCGGTGTAACGGGTGGACCGCATGAACAAATTTTTGAAAAGGTAAAAGAAGTGGCAGCGAAAGACGGTCTCGAAATTGATGTAAAAGTATTTAATGATTATGTAGCACCGAACGTATCTTTAGATGAAAAAAGCCTCGATGTAAATAGCTATCAAACGAAATCTTATTTAGACGTATTTAAAGCTGAACGCAATATGAAATTAACTGAAGTATTTTCAACAGTAACATTCCCTATGGGCGTATATTCTAAAGACATAAAAGATGTAAAAGACTTAAAAGAGGGCGACGCAATCGCTGTACCAAATGATCCAACGAATGAACTTCGAGCTTTAAAACTATTTGAAAAAGCAGGCGTTTTAAAAGTGGATCCAAAGGCTACAGAAAAAGCGACTGCGAAAGATGTAATTGAAAACCCAAAGAAATTAAAAATTATTGAATTAGAGGCATCTCAATTACCGACACAACTAAGTGAAGTGAAAGCAGCTGCAATTAATACAAACTTTGCATTAGGTGCAAAATTAAGCCCTGCGAAAGATTCTATTTTCCGTGAAGGAAAAGATTCACCATATGTAAACTGGGTCGTTGTTCGTACTGAAAATAAAGATGATGCTGTTGTAAATAAATTAAAGAAAGCTTATCAATCTAAAGAAGTAAAAGAATTTATCGAGAAAAAATTTGATGCTTCAGTTTTACCATCTTGGTAGGAGCTGACGATAATGATTGAATTAAAAAATGTATCCAAAGTATTTACAACAAAAAAAGGGAATGTAGAAGCTCTTAAACCTACTTCCCTTCAAGTAAAAAAGGGCGAAGTATTTGGAATCATTGGATATAGTGGCGCTGGTAAAAGTACATTAATTCGATGTGTAAATTTATTAGAAAAACCAACGACAGGAAATATCATTGTAAACGGCCAAGACTTAACAACTTTATCAGCAAAAGAACTAGCAAAATCGAGACAAAAAATCGGAATGATTTTTCAAGGATTCAACTTACTTAAAACTGTGACAGTTTATGAAAATATCGCATTACCGTTACGTCTATCTGGTCTTCCCAAAAATGAAATTGAAAAAAGGGTAGAAAAGTATTTACGTATTGTCGATCTTTTTAACCGAAAAGATGCATATCCGAGCGAACTTTCTGGCGGCCAGAAGCAACGTGTTGCCATTGCACGTGCACTATCACATGAACCGGAAGTGTTATTAAGCGACGAAGCAACGAGTGCTTTGGATCCAGAAACAACTGAATCTATTCTCGACCTATTATTAAAGATTAATGAAGAAATCGGGATCACAATTTTATTAATTACACATGAAATGAATGTTATCCAGCGTATATGTGACCGAGTTGCTGTTATGGAACATGGAGCAGTAGTTGAAAGCGGGACTGTGAAGGATATATTCACAAACCCACAGCATGCAACAACGAAAAAATTCGTAAATAGTGCATTTGCAGCGAAGATTCCTGAAGACGTACAGAAAGAGCTACAAAGAACCGGTGAAATCGTAACACTTTCATTTATAGGGAACTCTTCTGGCGAACCAGCGTTAGCTATCGCTACAAAGCGCTTTCAAGTGTATCCGAATATTTTATCCGGTAATATTACACAGCTAAAACATGAAGCATATGGGAAACTGATTATTCATATGCAAGGTGAAAAAACTGAAATAGACCGTGCTTTATCATTTTTACAAGAGCAAGGGATCATCGTAGAAGGAGGTAGAATAGATTATGGGAAACAAGTCCTTTTTGGATGAATGGGGTAAAGTCATATGGGAAGCAACCATTCAAACATTTCAAATGACATCTATTTCACTATTCATCTCTATCCTTATTGCACTACCACTTGGCGTCACGCTTGTTTTAACGAGACCTGGTGGACAGCACGAAAATAAAATCATTTATCCAATTCTTAATACAATTATTAACGTTATTCGCTCTCTTCCATTTATCATTCTACTATTCTTTATTTTACCTTTTACAAAGTTTCTAATGGGAACATCCATTGGTGTGCAAGGTGTCATCGTACCACTTGTCGTATTCACGGCCCCTTATATTGCACGATTAATGGAGACAGCTTTATTAGAAGTGGATCGTGGTGTTATTGAAGCTTATCAAGCGATGGGCGTTTCTACTATAAAAATCATTTGGCACGTTATGGTGAAAGAAGCTCGTCCCTCCCTTGTACTTGGGTTAACAATCGCAACAATCGGCTTAATTGGCGCAACAGCAATGGCTGGACTTGTAGGTGCTGGTGGTCTTGGTGATTTAGCATATCGATTCGGGCACTTACGCTACGAACCTGAAGTAATGTATGCAACAGTCTTTATTTTAATTATCCTCGTTCAAGGGTTGCAGTCTTTAGGAAATGGTGTTGCACGAAGATTGAAGAAAGATTAAAAAAGAAGGTATCTCACTAGGGTGAGATACCTTCTTTTTACCTTTTAAATCCACCTTCAGAATGAATAACTTGTCCAGTAATCCATTCTGCTTCTTCACTTACTAAAAACTTAATGAGTCTTGCCGCGTCCCTCGGCTCACCAATTCTACCAAAAGGAAACATCGGCTTTAATCCTTGCTTTATCTCTTCAGTCATCCAGCCTGTACTAGTTGGACCTGGATTAATTGCATTCACTGTTATACCTAGGTGGGCGACTTCAGCTGACAACGAACTCGTAAGGGCATCAATAGCTCCCTTCGTTGTTGCATACGCTAGCTCTCCAACCATAGGCCCTTGAAATTGTCCCGACGTCATATTCACAATTCTACCACCAGATTTCTTATCAAATCCTCGGGCAAATTGACTACTTAACAATGTAGTTGCACGAACATTTACTATGTAGTGCTTATCTAATTCTTCAGCAGTCAAATTAGAGAAGTCATTATTTGTAGAATACGCTGCATTATTAATTAATATATGAGGGTAGCCTAGTTGTTCAGTAACTTTATTTATAAGCTCTTTCGGTGCATCATTCTGAGTTAAATCTAACTCCATACTCGATACTTTCACACCGTTTTTTAGTAACTCTTCTTTTAATTGTGTTTGTTCACTTTGATCAACGCCCCAAGGCATTTCTTTATCGTACGCTGTCCAATACGTAAAAAATATATCATATCCTGCTCCAGCTAATTCTTTACAAATCGCTGCGCCTATACCATCTAGACGACTTACACCTGTAACAACTGCTATTTTATTTTTTAATTGATTCATCATATACTCCTCCAATTTAAAGGACGCATACTTTATATAAGAGATATGAATTTCCCTACACATTATCCTTACAAAAGGGATGTACAAGCCAAATATGCAGTCCTTGAATGATTTACAGATAACTAAATAAACCCTCACTTATGAGAGAAAAATTTATCTATCTATTTTCTAATCATTACAAGCTCATCCACATATTAAGTCCTTGTCCCCTTTCCATATATCTCTATTTCTATCATACCAATATGATGTAATATTTCAAATGATAAAAAAATAAAAATCGATATTCCATGGCGATCTTCCACTAATTTTAATATATTACAATAACTAAATAATTAAAATAATTAGAAAAACACTGGTAAATACTGGCTACATTTTTTATAATAAAATGTGGGGCTAATGTGAGAGTCTAGTTTTACACAAATAGGGGGAAGAAACATGTCAAAAAAATTACTTTCTTTATTTTCTACAGTAATCGTAGCAGCGTTTGTAATAACCGGCTGTGGTCAAAGCGATACGACAAATAAAGAACAAAAAGAAAATACAACAAAAGAAAGCAAAACAGAAAAAACGGATACAACGAAAGAAAATAAACCTGAAGAAAAAAAATCCGAAGATAAAAAAACTGAAGATAAAAAGCCTGAAAATACAGCTACTAGCTCAAGCGATTACTCTAAGCTGATTTCCTATATGGAAAAAGAAACAGGTGGTAAAACAAAAGTTCTTTTTGAAAATAAGGAACCACAAGTGTATAAAGCTGAAGATGTTTCAGTATCAATGAATGGTTACACATTAGTTGAATTAAATGGATTCCATACAAACTTCGACATTCCGTTTAATCGTCAAACAGAGGGCGGAGTTATTCTTGTGAACTACAGCGTAAAAAATAGTTCAGCTAAAGATATTTATTATATGCCAGCATTGGACATGTCATTTACTGGTGCGCAGAAAGCGTATAGTAACTATAAAGATTTAATTCCAAAAGAAGATCAGCTACCAACTAAGCTTGCTCCAACGAATGATTACTTAGTAAAAGCAGGGGAAACTATTTCTGGTTATATCGCGTATCCATTCGGAAAAGATGATCTAGCGAAAATCTCAAGTCTCTCAACAGTCTCAGTCACAGTCCCAACTGCACAAGCTAATAAAGGAAAATTTGATGCTCCAATCGGAAGTCCTGGAAGCTTTTCATTAAGTTTAAACAAACAAGGTGCTGAAAAGGTTGCAACAGATAACACTTTCTACCAAGATAAAGCTACAGCTAATAACATGGGCGATAAAAAAATGTTAAAAGAGAAATCAAGTATTAATAACAGCCAAGAATTAGGCGCTGTTAATGTTACATTAGACGGATACCAATTCACTCAATTCACACCAAATTCCGTCGAAGCTCCACGCTTTGCAAATTTTAAAAACGGTCTTGTTCTGTTAACAGTAAAATTCAAGCTTGATAACAAAGATGCTCAAGACGTTTCACTATCTCCTATAAGCTCTACATTAAGAGTGAATGATGGTACACAATATACGATTAATGAAGGTATGCTATTAAATTATGACTATAATGCTTCAGTCAAAACAGGAACATCCGGAGAGTTACTACAAGTATATATTTTAGATCAAGAGCAGTATGAAAAGATTTGGAAAGACAAAAGCTTTGAGATTGAGTTAGGACCTATGAGAAATAAAGAAGCTAAAGATATTTCACAAGGTAAAAAAGTTAAATTTACATTACCTAAATAAATTACTAAGTATATATTAGAAAAGGCATATAACATATGATTGTTATATGCCTTTTCTATTTGTATAAAGAACAAAATTTAAATTTAAGTGTATACATTTATCATTACCTATCCGTTGTATAAGTGTAGGGAGGAAAAGTGATGGGAAAAGAAAATATATTGACCTCCTATCTTATCAATTTAGGGGAGGAAGTGTTCAAACTACTATTAGCGAAAGGGGCTATAAAAGAAGATGCAGAAGACATCATCCAAAATACCTTCTATAAAGTATACACATTGCTAGATAATCTAACCGAGAGTAACATACGTCCATGGTTTTTCAGAGTCGCATTAAACGAATACATTGACTTGAAAAGGAAAAAAGAGCAACAAAACATTTATTTAACTGAAGAGATTTATTCAAAATTACAATATACAGACCGAGAATTAGACGCTGTTTTAAATAAAGATGAGATTTTCTATCTATTAAAAGATATAAAACTAGAATATAAAGAAGCTTTCTTTTTAAAGTACTACTACAACTTTTCATATGAGGAAATCGCCCTAATACTAGATATTCAAGTAAACAGTGTCAAACAAAAGTTACATCGTGCACGTAAAGCAGTTCACTCAAAAATAGGAGGAAAATCTTAATGGATACTTCTTTAAAAGATGCATTAAAAAAAGCTAAAAGGAAACATTTATTTAAAAGTATCATTACCTCTATGATCGTTGTAATCATACTTATCCCTATACTTTATAAAGTTGGCAATTACTTCGCAGCAAAAAGCTCTACGAAGCTTCACGAACGACTCTTTTTACATAACGCAATTGCAGAACCGAATGTACAAATTAACTCTCAAGTAACGAGTAATTCATCCATGTTTGGCGGCAATATTATATCAAATCGTTCTAAAAATATTAATGGTTACGTAGTCCCTTGGAATACATTAACAAGCTCCTATGGTTGGATCCGTATCAATATCGATTCCAATGAATTAACGCCTGGTTTTTATTGGTCCAATAAAGAGTTCTATGAGTACGATAAACAAACAAAGAAAAAATTTGCAACATTTTATAATCCCGCTATTAAGGAATATTTTGATGGTGTCCAAAATGAATTAGGGGAAGTTTCACAAATGAACAACTATGTTGCCGAAGTTGCTATCTCTTTCAACCAGCCCTACACACTACAAGAAATTAAAGAGAAGATTCCAGACAACTTAAACATTGTATGGTTATACATGACCTCACCAATTGGAGATGAAAGTAAAGGACCCGCTGGTATGCCAATTTACGGATTTAATCCAGACAAGTCCCCTGAAGAAGCGTACAAAGAGTTCGTTGATTCACTTAACCAATACGATGACGATGGACATGACGAAGATATCCAGAAGTTTTTAAAATCAAACAAGGACAAACCATTCGATCAAGTGAAAATCTTAGGGGTTATGCTAACAGGAAAAACAGAAAACTTTAAGGCATTAGAAAACCAAGACTTTATTCGCGGTGCTTCTGTAGGGGTTACTGCACAAGTTGTTCCTTATATAAAACCGGAGAAATAATAAGGAAAAGACAAGATAAACTAATAATAGCTAGTTAAAAGAACATACATGAATCTGTTTACTATGGGAGCTACATATTTTAGTGAAGAGCTCCCTTCATGAATTGTTCACCCTCCAAACAATTCATTTACAAATACTTTATGTACAAATAAAAAATCATAATTTTTGTTCACACTTTATCCATTGTGAATTTTTTCACAATGGATATATAATAAACATGTAAATAGAATATTGGAGGGATTTCAATGGTTATCAATTTTTTAAGAACTGATAAACGTGCTGCTTTCATATTATTATTTTTACGATTTTACATAGGTTATGCATGGCTCGCTGCTGGGATAGGAAAAGTTTTCGGACAATCTTTTGATGCAAGTGGTTTTCTAAAGGGTGCTATCGCTCAAGCGTCAGGTGACCACCCTGCCGTACAAAATTGGTGGGCAGATTTCCTTCAACACTTTGTTCTTCCAAACGCAGACCTATTTAGCTTTTTAGTTCAATGGGGAGAAATTTTAGTAGGTCTAGGTTTAATTTTAGGTGGATTAACAAAAACTGCTGCATTCTTTGGAATTATAATGAATCTTTCATTTTTACTAAGTGGAACTGTTAGTGTAAACCCAAATCTACTTATTTTAACTATGTTCATTTTAGTTGCAGGTCACAACGCTGGACGTATTGGATTAGATGGCTATGTTTTCCCTAAACTTTTCCGTAAAAACAACCATAAAACATATAAATTAAGTAAAACTGCGTAGTAACAGTTTATTTTTAAAATATAAATAAGAAAAAGAGCCTAAGTATAGGCTCTTTTTCTTATTTACTCCAAATTTAAACTCTTAACGAGCCACGAAATCCTCTAGCAGCATAATATGAATCTGCTCCATTGTGGTACACAAAAACGTGTCCAAATCGATAATCGCAAAATAGAGCACCACCGAGTTCTCGAATATCTGAAGGCGTTTGTACCCAGCTTGATGATTTCATATCGAAATCCCCAAGCTGTTGCAACTCTCGATATTGTTCTTCCGTTAATAATTCAATACCCATAGCAGTTGCCACATCAATAACGTTATTTTCTGGTTTATGTTTTTTTCTTGACTCTAACGCTTCAAGATCATAGCAAAGGCTTCTGCGCCCTTTAGGACTCTCCTTTGAACAATCACAGAAAGTATACTCGTCCTTCTCTTCATCATAAGCAACAATATCCGGCTCACCGCCAGTTACTTCCATTTCATAAATTGACCATAATTTTTCAGTATTAGTAGCCAGCTTCACTTCAACTTTATCCCATTCAAGACCTTCATGGCGGTTCATGTTTTTCTCAAAACGAGCTTGTAATACTTTTAATAGTTCTTCACGTTGTTCTACAGATAACTCATTTTTATTCTCTGTCATATTAGTCCTCCGAATTCCGTTCCCTATAATCATTTAAATCTTCTCAATAATGGTTTGCATACAGTTTACAACAATCTGATACAATTGCACAACGAAAAATCCCTGTGCGGATATCCATTATATAGTACGAAAATCTTTCATGCTTTCTCCAAGAATATAGTGTGAAAACCACATCAAGTTCTGCTTCATAATAGCCACATTCATTCCTGGCTGATTCGAACTATATGCCATTCCTTTAAATATAATTAACTCCGTATCAACTTCCATATCTCTTAACCCTTCATATAGCTCATATGCATTTGTAATTGGAATTCTTACATCCTTTTCCCCATGTTGAATTAAGGTAGGCGTACAGGCTGATTTAATATATGTCATTGGTGATGTTTTCTTATATACCTCTGGATCATTCCATGGAGTATTTCCTAAATACATGCTAATAAAGTAAGGGATATCTGTATTTACATAATGGGTACTCCAGTTCGTAATGCCGCCCCCAACTGAAATAGCTTTAAATCTACTGCTACATGTAGAACAGAAAGCTGATATATATCCTCCGTTACTCCATCCCATAACCCCTACTCTCTCTTTATCTACAATCCCTTTTTCAACTAGTGCATCCACTCCAGATATAACATCATCATAATCAGCAAGTCCTTGTTTTCTATAGTTTGCTTTTAAAAATTCATTACCATAACCAGAACTTCCTCTATAGTTTGGCTCTAAAACGATAAAGCCTTTTTCGATAAACTGTTCAATCGGATATTTCTCATTAAAACAGTCTGAAAATATCGGAAAGGACGCCCAATTCGGACCACCATGGATTACTACTAATAAGGGATATTTTTTATTTGCGTCAAACTCTACTGGGGTTGATAAAACTCCTTCTATTTCCAGTCCATCACTACTTTTCCATGAGATGATTTCTCTGTTACTTTTAAGCCTTCCTTCGAAAAAGCTATTTTCATTTGTTACTTTTTTATCATCCAAATAGATTTCAAAGGTTTCATTCGTTATAGCCTTATTATAGGTTATATGATTGCCATCCCTTGTTATAGAGGCATCCATTATAAAGCCATCTACTTTTTCGCTTAACATTTCCACAGTGCCATCCTCACATAGCAATCCAATACGATAATTCGTTTTATCCTGCCATCTAATTAAAATCCCTTTAGCTGTCCACTGTAATGGCATAACCGTACTATCAAAATTTGTTAAAGGTTGAATTACCTCTCCAGTATTCATATCATATATCTCTAATGTATTATCTTGTATATGATTTCTATAGTAATCCTTCTCTCTTATGCTTGCTGCGTAACATATTTTATCTTCCTCAGGAGAAAAGCAGACGCTCGCTCCTAACAACTTATCTATATTCATCTTTTGTAGTTCCCCAGCTCTAACATCTAATATATATATATCACCATTCATATAATCGTTTAAGCTTGGTGTAGCCATACATACAACCTTTTTCCCATCATTTGAAATATCAAAGTTATGTATATAAAAATCCTTACCATTCGTTAGTTGATAAATACCGCTAACTTTCCGTTCCTGTTTATCATTTTGTATCACTTTTTCTATTTCAACGTAGTATAAACAATTATTCCGATGTTCCTTACCTACATGGTGAAAATCTCCATATAGTCCCTTACGTTTCTTTATTTCCTCACATTCTTTTGACTGTGCAATATAATAAAAACCTTTACCAGTAGGCTCCCATTTGAATGTATTAACTCCTTCCTTCTCATCCGTAATTTGAATCTCACTACCACCTTCTATTGATTTAACAAAGATCTGATTTGTATTAGCCCCCTCACCGCTTGGGCTAAGGTATGCAATGCTCTTGGAATCTGGAGACCATAATGGATGTATACTATCTATATCCCCATTTGTTAGTGGATAACTCTGCCCTTTATCTGCTTCATATATCCATACATGATTTCTATACGTATTGTCTTCCCAGTTAGCGCTCTTCTTAACAAATGCTACGTTTTCGCCATCATCACTTATGTTTGCACTTGATAAGACCGGTAATGAAATAATCTCTTCTATACTTAAATATGTTTTTGCTTTCACTTTCATATAATAAGCCCCCTTGTAATGTCCATGAATCTATTGTCTCTTCTTGTCGTAATAAAGGAAATTGTTCACGAATACTTAAAATGATAACGGAAAATTCAGATAAATAAAAGTGAATCTGATAAAGTTAAAATTTAATCTATAGGGTTCTATCCACTTACCAATTTTAGATGTTCTTTTTCAGCACAAAAATACCCCTTTAGATAAAATATCTAAAGGGGTACAAATTCGTAAATTTATTTTAAAGCTATATTTATTAACCTACCAATCTCCTACTCAACAGTAACAGACTTAGCTAAGTTACGTGGCTTATCAACGTCACACTCGCGGTGAAGTGCTGCATAGTATGAAATAAGTTGGAATGGAATAACTGCTACTAGCGGTGCTAATGCTTCGTGTACAGCTGGTAATACGAAGCTGTCACCTTCCATTTCTAAGCCTTTCATTGAGATGATACATGGGTTTGCTCCGCGTGCTACTACTTCTTTCACGTTACCACGAATTCCAAGGTTTACGTGCTCTTGTGTAGCAAGTGCGATAACTGGTGTACCATTTTCAATTAAGGCGATTGTACCGTGTTTTAATTCTCCTCCAGCAAATCCTTCTGCTTGGATGTAAGAGATTTCTTTTAGCTTTAACGCACCTTCTAATCCTACGTAGAAGTCTACGCTACGTCCGATGAAGAAACAGTTACGAGTTGTTGCTAAAAATTGTTTTGCTAATGCGTCCATTTCTTCTTTTTGATCACAAAGTTGTACCATTGCATTCGCTACAAGTCCTAATTCGTGTGTTAAATCAAAATCAAGAACTTCGCCTTTCGCTTTAGCAATGTCCGCAGCTAAAATTGAAAGTACCGCAAGCTGAGCTGTGTAAGCTTTCGTTGATGCAACTGCGATTTCTGGTCCCGCGTATAACGGAAGTGTATAATCAGCTTCACGAGAAAGTGTAGAACCAGGTACGTTTGTAATCGTTAATGCTTTATGACCCATTTCATTCGTTTGTACAAGTACTGCACGGCTATCAGCTGTTTCACCACTTTGTGAAATGTAAATGAAGAATGGTCTCTCTGTTAATAATGGCATATTATAAGAGAATTCACTTGCTACATGCACTTCAACTGGCATTTTTGCAAACTTCTCGATAAATTGTTTTCCAACAAGACCTGCATGATAACTTGTTCCACATGCAATGATGTAAATACGATCGCTGTCTAAAATTGCGTTACGGATATCTTCATTCAGTTCAATCTCGCCATTTTCATCTTGGTACTTTTGAATTATATTACGGATTACAAGTGGTTGCTCATCGATTTCTTTCAGCATGAAATGAGGGTATGTTCCTTTTTCAATATCACTTGCGTCTAATTCCGCTGTAAACGGTGCACGTTCAATCGTTTCACCTTGTAAGTTTTTAATTGTAATACTTTCTTTCGTTACGATTACGATTTCTTTATCCATTAACTCAATAAATTGATCTGTAACTTGTAACATCGCCATAGCGTCGCTCGCCACAACATTAAAGTTGTCACCAACACCTACTAATAGCGGGCTTTTGTTTTTAGCAACATAAATCATGTTTGGATTTTCAGCATCAAGTAATCCGATTGCATAAGAGCCATGTAAAAGAGATAGCGTATTACGGAACGCTTCTTCTACACTTAGTCCTGTGCTCACTTGTTGTTCCATAAGCTGTACGATAATCTCTGTATCAGTTTCACTTACGAACGTTACATCTTGTAAATATTCTTTTTTCACTAATTCATAGTTTTCAATTACACCGTTATGAACTAGTGTAAAGCGTTTTGATGTACTTTGATGCGGATGCGCGTTTACTTTGCTTGGAACACCATGTGTAGCCCAGCGTGTGTGACCGATTCCCACGCTTGCTGCTACGTTCTCATCTACGATTTCGCGAAGTTTTGCAATACGACCTTTTTCTTTGTATACAACAACACCGTTACCTGTTTGTACTGCAATACCTGCTGAATCATATCCACGATATTCTAGCTTTTCTAAACCTTTTAATAAAATTTCCTTTGCATCTTGCTCTCCAATAAATCCTACGATTCCACACATGTTTAGTCGCCGTTACAAATGCTTACATTGCTCTGCGAACATGTAACGACATAGTCCGATACCATTTTTATTTATACTAAAAAACGGATTACATATTGCTAGCCCTGTAAGCTTGTAACGGCTTTCACCTTCCTCTCGATTGGGTTTAAGTCCGTATATACTTATACAGCTAGTTTTCATCCGTTCCTTTTCTCTCATCACACTTTCACCTTTGTCCACTAAGTCACCTTAATGATTTAAGTAAAAGCTTGCGGTTGTGATGAACAACCGGGAGTCATCCGCCGAAATCTCGATAAACTCCACCTCGTCAACTACACTACTTGTAGTTCTGGCGCTTCTATAATTTACAATATTTCCTTTGAGAAAAAGAACAAGACCATCTTATAACAAACATGGATAAACCGTCAATGAAATTTTTTTCATCGTCTATAAAACATATGAAAAAGGAGCACTTTTTGTGCTCCTTTTCAATAAATTTATCGAATTATTCAGCGCCAACTTCAGCTTTCACAACTTCTACAATGCGATGTACATATGCGTCACACACTTCTTGTGTTGGTGCTTCTGCCATTACACGAATAAGTGGCTCTGTTCCAGATGGACGAACAAGAATGCGGCCATCACCGTTCATTTCTTCCTCTACAACACGAATAACTTCTTTAATTTTTTCATTTTCTAATGCTAGTTTTTTATCTGTTACACGAACGTTTACTAGTAATTGTGGGAATTTTGTCATCTCACCTGCAAGCTCAGATAATGGTTTTTTCGTCATTTTCATGATGTTTACCAGTTGAAGTGCACTTAACATTCCATCACCAGTTGTAATGTAATCAAGTAAGATAATATGACCCGATTGTTCTCCACCTAAGTTGTAACCACCACGCTTCATCTCTTCCATTACGTAACGGTCACCAACTGCTGTTTTATCACTTGTGATATTGTTAGCTTCAAGTGCTTTGTAGAAACCTAAATTACTCATAACAGTTGAAACGACTGTATTATGCTTTAGTTGACCAGTTTCTTTCATGTACTTCGCACAAATAAACATAATTTGATCGCCATCAACGATGTTTCCTTTTTCATCTACAGCGATTAAACGGTCACCATCACCATCAAAGGCAAGACCGATATCAGCGCCTTTATCTTTTACTAATTTAGCTAATACTTCTGGATGCGTAGAACCTACTCCATCGTTAATGTTCATGCCGTTTGGTGAAGTTCCCATTGTTGAAATATCAGCCTCTAAATCCGCGAATAAGTATGGAGCTAAAGAAGACGTAGCACCATGCGCACAATCTAAAGCGATATGTAAACCAGAGAAATCTTCCTCTACAGTTTGTTTAATATATTGTAAATATTTTTGTCCGCCTTCAAAATAATCACTCACTTGTCCAAGATTTGTACCTGTTGGACGTGGTAGTTCATCAACTTCTTTGTCTAATAAAGCTTCGATTTCTGCTTCTTGCTCATCTGTTAATTTGAAACCGTCTGAACCGAAGAATTTGATTCCGTTATCCTGTACTGGATTATGAGATGCAGAAATCATAACACCTGCTTGTGCATCTAACGCTTTTGTTAAATAAGCAACACCTGGTGTAGAAATAACGCCAAGGCGCATTACTTCTGCTCCAGTTGATAATAGACCTGCTACTAAAGCTCCTTCTAACATATGTCCTGATATACGTGTATCACGGCCGATAATTACTTTTGGACGATCTGTATCTTTTGTTAATACATACCCACCAAAACGTCCAATTTTGAACGCTAATTCAGGTGTTAACTCCTGGTTCGCAACCCCGCGTACTCCATCTGTACCAAAATATTTACCCATTATGATTCGCTCCTTTTTCTGGCTCTTTTTGATTATCTACTGTTGGCTCTTGACTAGTTTCTTTTGTTGGCTCTTGACTAGTTTCTTTTTCTTTTTCTTTATCTTTATTTTGTTCCTGTTCCGTGTCAGGCTTAGGTTCAGGTTCAGGATTTTTTGGTTTTTCAGTTTGATTATCTTGGTTATTATTTGAATCTGGTTTTTCACCGTTACCCTGTACTTCTTTGTCTGGATTTTCTTTCTTCACAATTGTGACTTTAGCACTTTTTTGCTTTGGCTCTATTGAAATATTACCAGGACCGCTCACTTGAATAGAAACATCCTTCGTCCCCGGAGATACATTTTGCAGATTAATGGCTGCTGTTATTTGAGCAGCTGTTATTTTATCTACTATACTTGTTTCTCCTGAAATATCAACGCTTATCTTCCCATCTTGCGGCGAAAGTAGCTGCGCCGTAACATCTTTAGAAAGTCCATTTTTTTGAATTGATATACCATCAATCGTTCTTGTTTTCGTTTGTTTTGTTTTTTGCACTCCTACCGAAACCTTCACTTGATTCGGTTTTGCACTTGTTACACCCTTTGGCAATAAAACAGAGGTATCGAATGTTGTAGACTCTGTCAATTGACTAAGATCTACTTCGACCCCCTCTATCGATTGTATATTATCCAAGATATCTTTTGGACCTGCTATCGTTACTTCTCTCGGCTCAATGCTAATATTTGTAACGGCCAATCCTTCTGGTAAACTCCCCTTTTTCGTATACGTTACAGGAACAGTTTTTTCAGTATTATTGGCCGTAGCTTGCGTCGCCACATTCAATGTTACACTAATTTTAGATGGACTCGTTCTTACATTTAAACGTTTTCCTTCTCTATTGTATAATGTAACTTCGGCTGTTTTTGTAACAGTTTTATTAACACCTTTTAAATCAATATACGCCTTAGCAGATGAAATACTTTCAATTTCTTCTTTCGTCCCAACTACCTCAACAGTATCAGGTTTAATGTTTGATTTTTCGAGAGTAGAACCCGCTGGCATTTGATCCTCATTTGATAATTTTAAGTCTACATGGACGTATTTTCTCGCTTTTTCATGTAGGGTAATTTTAATCGTTGATGGCTGAACTGTTCCTTTCACATCATCTGGAAGCCCGTTCGTTTTCAAAGAAACTTCATAAGTTCCTTTTTCGCTATCTCTCAAATCAACTGGTATATCAAATTGTTTTTTCGCTTTTGCTGTAGCAACTGCTGCTTTTGGGCCCTCTAACTTCACCTTAACGCCCTCTGACGGAATACCACTTACAATATATTTCTCTTCATCATACTTAAGGTTAATGGCATAATTAGTTAAGGTTTCTTTCGCATCATTTCCGAAAGGTATTATCCCCGATGTCGTATTTTTTTCAGTTAAAGTCGCTGACATAAAAAGCATACACGCCAATAGTAATGAGATCCCTTTTAGAAACCAATGATTCTCCATTAACTTATCCATGACGCTTTCTCCTCCAATTCCATAAAGACGAAGAAGTCGTTTTTTCGTTCGCACTAAATTCAGCTAACAACATATCTTTCAGTTGTTCTGTCTTCAAATCACGATGCAACTTACCATTTTTCGTTAAAGAAATTTGGCCAGTTTCTTCCGACACAACTACTGTAATACTATCAGTAACTTCACTAACTCCCATTGCAGCGCGATGCCTAGTTCCTAGTTCCTTAGAGATAAAAGGACTCTCCGATAACGGAAGATAACATGCTGCTGCTTTAATGGTACTTCCTTGCATAATGACCGCTCCATCGTGAAGAGGTGTATTAGGAATGAAAATATTAATAAGTAATTCCGATGATACGTATGCATTTAGCGGAATACCCGTTTCCACATAATCACCCATACCGGTCTCTTTTGACAAAGTAATTAATGCACCAATTCTACGTTTCCCCATATATTCCGTCGCTTTCGCTATCGCTGTTGCAACGATTTCAGGTTCATCATCCTCATGAGTTCCAACACGCGAAAATAAACTCCCGCGTCCTAGCTGCTCAAGTGCTCTTCGCAATTCTGGCTGGAAAATAATAATAACGGCTAAAAATCCCCACGTTAATACTTGCTCAGTTAGCCAATAAAGCGTATGCAATTCAAGGAAAATACTGATCATCCGAACGACAATAATAACTGTAATCCCTTTTAAAAGTTGAACAGCTTTCGTCCCTCGGATTATGAGAATTAGCTTATATATAATAAACCATACAACGGCAATATCTAATACCGTACTAAGATATTTCAAAATGGTCGTATCTTCAAAAGGCATGCTAACCCTTCCTCCTACTTACGAGCAATTCTATCCATATATTGAAATATTGTTTTATGCTCTATCTGTATGTATTTCCAACAACTAGTTAATTATACCATACATGAAACAAACGACAATTACAAACAACCCCCCTTTCGTCTAAATTGGTAAGATGTCAAACATTATTATCGTACAGTATAATATAAATCATTATTATACTCTTATTTTCAAATAAAAAAAGCAACTTCTCAGTTGCTTTTCTTACATTTATTTTAGTTTTTCACCGAATAAAGAACCCATTAAAGCAACTGCTGTTGTTGCCGTTCTATTTCGCTCATCTAAAATGGTATTTACTTCAACAAACTCAGCAGATGTAACAATATCAGCTTCCGCTAACATTTCCATCGCTAAGTGGCTTTCACGATAAGATAGACCACCAATTACAGGCGTTCCAACTCCTGGTGCATCATGAGGATCAAGGCCATCTAAATCTAATGATAAATGCACACCATCAGTATGAGATAAATACGCGATTGTTTCTTCCATAACAGCAGTCATACCCATACGATCAATCTCGTGCATTGAGAATACTTTAATACCTTCATTGCGAATAAAGTCTTTTTCTCCTTCATCTAATGCACGTGCACCGATAATGACAACATTCTCTTTTTTCACCTTTGGATACGCCCCGTATAAATCTACAAGCGTTTGATGTCCATACCCTAAACTTGCTGCAAGTGACATGCCATGAATATTTCCAGATGGTGAAGTTTCTTCTGTATTTAAGTCACCATGTGCATCATACCAAATAACACCTAAATTTTTATAATGTTTCGCAACACCAGCTAATGTACCAATTGCGATACTATGGTCACCACCTAATACAAGTGGAAAACGTCCCTCTTCTATAATATGATCCACCTTACTTGCTAATTCGTTACATACAGTTGCAACTTGTGTAAGGTTTCTTAAGTTTGTATTTACATCTACTTCTTTTTCTCTCTCTATACATATATCTCCTATATCTTTAACGTCATATCCAATTTCTTCAATTCTTTCAATTACGCCTGCATAACGGATTGCACTCGGCCCCATATCTACCCCGCGACGCATCTGTCCTAAATCCATTGGAACTCCAATAACTGAGATTTCTTTTTTCATAGATAGTATCCCCCTTTTATGCCTTCACTAAATATTTTAAATCTTTTATATAGTCTGACTCAACTCGACATTTTTCTGTATGGATATACAAATTATTCACTTATATTCGCTTTAAAAACCAAATTTCAAGACTATTCTATGTATAAAGTTAACTTAATGAAACAACTACCATCATTATTATTAAATAATAATAAAAAACACTCCTACATTTAGAAGTGTTTTTCTGATGCTATTTTCCATACTGCGGCAATATTCTTTGCTGTCATTTCGATATTCTCTTCCGCTACTTTATATGCCTCTTCTAATGTCATAGGACTCGCTGTAATACTAAATACTGCATCGATTCCTTTTTCATGAACAGCTAGATAATTCGGAGATACAGATCCTCCAATAGCAATGACAGGAATACGAAAATGCTTTGCACGCTCCGCAACACCTACAGGGGCCTTTCCATATGCTGTTTGTTCATCTATTCTCCCTTCGCCAGTTATAATTAAATCTGCACCTTCTATATGCTTATCAAAATTTGTATAGTCTAATACAATTTCAATTCCTCTCCGCAAGTTTCCCTTTAACACTGCAATAACAGCTGCTCCCATTCCTCCTGCGGCTCCTGCGCCAGGTATTTTAGATACGTCGCAAGATAAGTATTGTTTAAGGATATTCGCATAATGCTTTAAATTCTCATCCAGCTCTTTCATCATCTCTGCATTCGCACCCTTTTGCCTCCCAAATACGAAAGATGCTCCCCTTATTCCAACTAACGGATTATCTACATCACATGCTGCTTCTATCTTTATGTGCATTAAGCGTGAATCCATACATGAAAAATCAATAGCGACAATCGAATGTAATGTTCCTCCAGATGGCTCTATTACTTCCCCTTCCCCATTTATAAACCTGACTCCTAAAGCTGACAACATACCTGCTCCGCCATCATTTGTAGCACTTCCTCCAAGTCCTAAAATAATGTGCTCAGCTCCTTCGTCTAGCGCATGTAGTATAAGTTCTCCTGTTCCTTTAGTCGTTGTAATAAGTGGGTTTCGCTTTTTAACTGGAACATGTTGTAATCCTGATGCTGCTGCCATTTCAATAAACGCTGTCTTTTTATCTTTAGACATACCGTAAAAGGCTTGCACATGTTCTCTAAGCGGTCCTGTCACATGAAGGGGTATCATTCTTCCATCTGTAGCATCCACAAGTGAATCAACCGTTCCTTCCCCTCCATCTCCAATTGGTATTTTTACGTACTCTGCTTTAGGGAAAATTGCTCCAAATCCTCTTTCAATAGCTTCACATACTTTTATCGCTTTTAAGCTTTCTTTATATGAATCAGATGCAATAACAACTTTCACAATTATCCCCATCCTTTATTTTCGTGTTTTCTCCATTTTAAATGACAAATATGAAAGTTGTCTTTTTAAACACAAAAAAAGCTTACATCATATGATGTAAGCTTCTCTATTAGATGGAGCCTAGCGGGATCGAACCGCTGACCTCCTGCGTGCAAGGCAGGCGCTCTCCCAGCTGAGCTAAGGCCCCTTAGTAATGAAGCGGAAGACGGGATTCGAACCCGCGACCCCAACCTTGGCAAGGTTGTATTCTACCACTGAACTACTTCCGCGAAAATGGTGAGCCATGAAGGATTCGAACCTTCGACCCTCTGATTAAAAGTCAGATGCTCTACCAAC
>NZ_NJGF01000019.1:0-99028 GCF_002209985.1 Bacillus sp. K2I17 | reverse complement strand
TGGGCCTACGGGGAATACTGGATCTACTGGCATTACTGGGCCTACGGGGAATACTGGACCTTCTGGTAGTACCGGGCCTACTGGATTTACCGGGCCTACTGGATTTACTGGTTCTACTGGTAGTACCGGACCTACTGGATTTACTGGTTCTACTGGCATTACCGGACCTACTGGAACTGCAGGTAGTGCCTCAGCAAAAAGTATTATTTTTCAAGGAACAAATGCTGGTTTTCAACGTATAGCGGGTTCTCCTGGCATTGACTCCAATGTTATTCCATATGTCACTGCTGGAGACGGTAGTGTAGTTGGCTTTGCTGCATCTATAAATGTAAATAACTTACCTGCTGCTGTTTATACGATTGATATTTGCAGGAATGTCCCAACAAACCTCACTGCCCCTACTTCCAGTTACATTTTAACTACTATTACCTTAACTACCACGGACAAAATTACCGGAACTATAGTATTTTCCATTAAACCGACGGATACTGGATCAGGACAAATTCAAGTATTTAATCCTACTCCAGCCGTAGGTCCGGCTACTGTAACTTGGACTAGCATTACAACTGGAAACCCTGTTTCAAGAGGGGATGCTATATCTCTTTATATTAACCCTGGAATTACTGCCAGTGCTGTATATTCTATTTTTCTAATCACTAATATTTAGTTCCTTCTTAACAGTAATTTATTTAACAAAAAAAGGAGATCACTCTCAAATAAGTAATCTCCCTTTTAAAAATTTTTTCATTACATTGGCAATACAATCTTCACAGTCGTTCCAACCCCAACTTCACTTTCAAAACTCATTTTACCGTTGTGGTCTTTAATAATTTTTTCTGTAACTACTAAACCTAAACCTGTTCCCGTTTCTTTCGTTGTGTAAAAAGCTTCATTTAACTTCGGAATTTTGTCTTTTGGAATACCGCAACCCTCATCCTTAACTTGGACAATGATTGCATCTTCTACAGTCACTTTAATCGTAATCGTTCCGCCAACCGACATTGCTTCAATCGCATTTTTAATTAAATTAAAAAATACTTGCTTTAATCGTTTTTCATCGCATGTAATCGACGGTATGTCTTTACTATAAATACCTTGTATGTGCACTCCTTGCTTTAAAGCAGGCTTTCCCATAACTCGAATAACATAAGCGATAATTTCTTCTATATTATGAACTTCTGATTCTAGTGATTTAGATTTCTCAAATCCACTAAGTTCTGTAGCGATTGTATGAATTCGCTCTACTTCTTGTTTCATAATATCACTATATATTTTATCCTCAGGATATTTATTTGCTTGCTTATTAACAAATTTATCTAAATTAGCTAGAGGTCTTCTAATTTTGTAACCAATAACTGTAGCCATTTTCCCAACAGTTGCTAGCTTTTCTGTTTGTTGTATTTCTTTATCCATCATCTCAAGCGTACGAACGTAAGATTGAAACCTTAAAAACATAATCCAACATATGATAGTAAATACGCTATATAATGCCATCGGGATTAAAACGAGTGACGAGTGAATAATGATTCCTATAAGAGCGTATTTCCCAACAAGTATACCAGTAACTAACCAAAAATACCTTTTGTTCACAAAGAGTGGGGCAAATAAAATAAAAAATCCTTCTACTATATTCCCACCATCAAACTCAGCATCACTGCCGTAGTAAATCATAAAATTATGGATAAAATCTAATAGGTTATATCCAATTAGAATAATATATTTCACTGCAAATGGATTCTTCCATTTCATGAAGTATACTCCAATACAAAACAAAATCACCATTAGAAAATAAAGCCATAAACCTAAACCATCTTCAAATTGTCCTACTCCTTCTTGCTCTCCTCCTATTAAAGGTACAATAAATTCGTAGGCAAGATCGTATACAAAAAATATAATGAAAAATAAACTTAAAAATATTTTCAGTGCCTTCATTTCTTCATTTTTAAATATATCGTCTTTATTCATATCGTAACTCCTAGCTTTTCTCCCTCTTGGATTTCATTATTTCCACGTTGCTTCGGGAGCATAATATCTATTCTAGTTCCAATATCTCTTTCACTTGAAATATGTAATTCACCAAGATGCTGCTCAGTAACAAGCCGATTCGCTACAGTAAGTCCTAGGCCAATTTTATCTTGTTTCGTTGTATAAAAGGCCTCTTTAACACGAGCTAAATTTTCTTTCTTAATACCGTAACCATTATCAATTACACTTAGCATTACATAATCTTGTCCTTTGTTTTCTAACCGTAACTCTAATGTGCCACCTTGCTCCATTGCCTCCAGAGCATTTTTTATGACATATAGAAAGACTCCTCTTATTTTCCGCTCATCACATTCAACTTCTATCGTCTTTTCTTCCACATTAGAAATAAACTGGACGCTAGATGCATTCATTTTTTCGCGAACAATTTTTACTGCTTGTAATGCAATTTCACCTATATTATGTTTCTTATAAACAGAAGGTTTACATGTAGCAACTTCCATTAACTCACTTATCATATTATTCATATTTTCTATTTCAAAAATCATCTGTTCGTAAATAGGGTCCTCCTCATGCTTCTCTCGTTGTAATTGCGTAAACCCTTTTAATGAAGCAAGTGGATTTTTAATTTCATGTCCCACTGTCGCTGCCATTTTTCCGATTACTGCTAATTTTTGTGATTCACTAGCAATCTTAATACTTTCCTTTACCGCTGAAAGGTATTGTATAAATCGATTTAAAATGATGTATGCCGCTATTAATACGAGTGTATACATAATGAGGAACATAAATCCTTTTACTTCCTTTAATACGAATAAATAAATAACATATTTCCCTACAATTGTCGAAAGTACAAACACAAAATATTTTTTATTTAAAAATATAGGTACAAAGAAGATGAAAATAATTTCTATTATATTTACTCCATCAAATGCCGCCTCATTATAAAGCATATACGAAAGTATATTAACGATTTCTATTCCTATGTATGCAAATACACATGCATATTTAACAAGGTTCGCTTTCTCTTTTTTTATTAAATATACATTCACACCGAGTATTGCAGTTCCGCAAATAACTTGCCATAGTATGCTATGTCCCATATCCGTTAATGATTTATTTTCTAATACGATTGCATAGAAAATTTGGTATGAAACAACAATGACATATAGCACCCATAAAAAAATTTTTGCATTCCTTTCTTCTTCTTTATATGATAGAAAACTTCCTTTCACTTCAACACCCCTTCAAAATAATATCTCGAAGAATACCATTTATTATAATAAATGATTTTCATAGACAAACAAAGATAAATCGAACATTTGAGGAAAATCATCCCAATAAAGCAAAGTATCTTCAGGCTATATAAGCATAAAAGCTATAAACAATAATACGTATATTATGGGAGGTGTTTTATGTGGACGGCAAAAAAAATAAAAAAACAGAACAACTGGAATCCTTCACGCGTGAGAATGAAGGAAAGAAAATGACGACAAATACAGGTGTTACCATTTCAAATGATGAAAATACTTTAACCGCTGGTGATAGTGGTCCTACCCTTCTAGAAGATTTCCTAATGCGAGAAAAGCTTGCTCATTTTGACCGTGAACGAATTCCTGAAAGAGTCGTTCACGCACGTGGATATGGTGCACATGGTATATTCGAGCTATATGAATCTTTAGAAGAGCTAACAATGGCCCACTTTTTACAAGACCCTTCAAAAAAAACACCCCTTTTCGTTCGCTTCTCTGAAGTAGCCGGATCAAAAGGGGCGAATGAAACAAATCGAGATGTACGAGGGTTCGCCGTTAAATTTTATACAGAAGAAGGAATTTTTGATTTAGTAGGAAACAATATTCCTATTTTTTTCATTCAAGATGGCATTAAATTCCCTGATCTTATTCACGCCCTTAAACCTGAACCGCATAATGAGATTCCACAGGGACAAACAGCACATGATACATTTTGGGACTTCATCGCCAATAACCAAGAATCGGCTGCGATGATGATGTGGATTATGTCTGATCGTGCCATTCCAAGAAGTTTTCGAATGATGCAAGGGTTTGGCGTTCATACATTTCGCTTAGTGAATAAAAATGGAAAGTCACGATTCGTAAAATTTCACTGGAAGCCGAAGCTCGGCATTCACTCATTAATTTGGGATGAAGCGCAAAAATTAGGTGGTGCTGATCCAGATTACCATCGCCGTGATTTATGGGAAAATATTAATGCTGGAAACTATCCTGAGTACGAACTTGGCATTCAAATTTTAGAAGAAGAGGATGAATTTAAATACGATTTCGATATATTAGATGCGACGAAAATTTGGCCTGAAGAAGATTTCCCCGTTAAAATCATCGGGAAAATGACATTAAATCGCAACGTCGAGAATGTATTCGCTGAAACGGAACAAGTCGCGCTTCATCCGGGAAGTATCGTCCGTGGTATTGATTTTACAAATGATCCGCTCTTACAAGGTAGGCTCTTTTCTTATACAGACACTCAATTGGCACGCGTCGGTACAAATTATCAAGAATTACCGATTAACCGTCCGATATGCCCATTTCACAACAATCAAAGAGATGGTGCATCTAAATATATAATCGACAAAGGAAAAATTGCTTACCATAATAATTCCTTAGCAAATAACACTCCTTACACTGTCCCCGGTACAAAGGGTGGGTTCGTTACATATCCTTCTACTGTATCAGGGCATAAAACGAGAGAAACAGCCGCTAGTTTCAAAGATCATTTCTCTCAAGCACGTTTATTTTGGAATAGTATGAGTAACGTCGAAAAGGTTCATATTATGCAAGCCTTCTCCTTTGAATTAGGAAAAGTAAAAAGTAAATCGGTCCGCCAACAAGTCGTAACTATGATTGGGCATATTAGTACTGAATTAGCTACGTTAGTCGCTGAAGCGATCGGAGCAAAAGTCCCAAATATTCAAGAATCGGGCGTTACGAAATCATCGCCAGCACTCAGTATGGCAAATACGACATTTAGTCCGAATACATTACGAGTAGGTGTCATTGTTGCAAATGGATATGACGGACAAAACGCGCAATATATACTAAATCAATTCAAACAAGTTGGGTTGCAGCCAGTAATTGTTTCCGAGCGATTAGGTATTGTGCAAGGAACGCAAAATGTACGTTGGGACGTGAATGACACTTTCTTAACGGGATCTTCACTTCTTTATGACGGGCTACTTCTTATTGGAGGAAACCTTGATGAACTGTTTCTTAATAAAGCGAGTTCATTTGTCGTAGAATCATATAATCACTTTAAGCCAATTGGTGCCTTTCAAAATGGATCTACCGTTATTCAATCTTTAAATATTGAAGGAAAGCCTGGCGTCCTAATAGAACAAAACCCTACGCAACTTGCAAATAAATTTATTAAAGCCATGACGAAACAACGCTTTTGGGATAGAGCATATGAATAGGTTAGGGGGATAATTTATGTTTGTTACCGTCGAGAAAGATGTGCATATTTTTGTGCAAGACGTTAATCCTGAACCCGGTAGTAAAACCGTGTTTTTCGTTCATGGCTGGCCTTTAAATCATCAAATGTACCAATATCAACTCAATGTGTTACCACAGCATGGTTTCCGCTGCATCGCTATGGATATACGCGGAAACGGGCAATCTGATAAACCATGGACTGGTTACACATACGATCGTTTAGCAGACGATATCGCCATTGTTCTCGAAGCACTTCAAGTAGAAAATGCTACATTAGTCGGTTTTTCAGTAGGTGGTGCTCTTTCTATTCGGTACATGTCCCGCTATAATGGCCATCGTATTTCTAAACTTGTATTAGTCGATGCTGTTTCCCCCTCTTTCGTTAAAAATCAAGAATCGCCCTATGGTGTCCCAAAAGAACAAGCAGATACCCTCATTAATCAAATGTATGCCAATATGCCAAAATTTTTAAATGATGTATCTTTATCATTTTTTAATAGAAACTTAGGATCTGCTACGTTAGAATGGTTTTCTTATCTCGGTATGCAGTCTGCTTCCTACGCTCTCATCAAAATATTGCAAGCAGCCGCAAATGAAGATGTAACGAAAGATTTAAGTGAAATTAACGTCCCAACAAAAATATTCCACGGTGTTCACGATCAACTTATCCCTTACAAAAGCGCTGAACTCACGCAAAAGCGGATTAAAAATTCTCAGTTACATCCTCTTACAAATAGCGGTCACGGCTCTCCAATTGATCAAGCGGATGAATTAAATGCAGAACTTATAAAGTTTTTGCATTCATAAAAATCTATACCAAATCGCTTCAATTGGAACGCATTTTTTGAAAAGCTTAAAATTCACATATTTCTCACAAATCAATCAATAAAACGATTACATTTTCATTTATACTAAATGTACAGGTAATACTCCCTAAACCCAGCTTGTCTGGTTACCCCGTTAAATACTATAAAAAAAAGAACTTGTATCGTTATACAAGTTCTTTTTTTTTGTTCTATTTAAAAAGTATATCTTTACTATACTGCTTTCCAGCAAGTAAATCATATTGGATCATTTTATATTGCTCTAACATTTCTTTTTGTTTCTTTGTTAAATCTGTTATCTCTTCCCCATCTTTATTAACCTTTAACTCATCTCTAAGAACCGGTATTTCTTTATGCATTTCCGATAAAAATTGATAAAACGGTGATTGATTTAGTCCTGCATAATCAAAAACAAGATTAGAAAAATAAATTGGACTTACTAAACCTAAATTGTCATTTGGCAAATCAAAATTTGCATACATTAACAATGGTGTTTCTGACATAATTAATCTTTCTCTTACCGTCTCTTCATTTTCTATATATCCTGCTTCTTTATAAATAGATTTATTAGTTCCTAACATAGGTAAATGATCTCCAAAGAAGACTAATAAAGTAGGTCTGTCTAAATCGTTAAGCTGCTCGATTAAATATTGCAGAGCTTCATCAGACAGTCTTACACCTTCTGTATATGCTTCTAATTCCGCTTTCGATTCCTCTTCTGTTAATCCACTAATTTCTATTTTATTTTCTCCAAACATATTTGGCGTATACGGAAAATGATTTTGCATCGTCACCGCATGAATAAATGTAGGTTCTTTTCTCTTATTTAATTCATCTATGATTTCTTTACTCATAGATAAATCACCAATATTGTCTCCCACTACTTCTTTATTTTTCATCGTATCTTCTGCATTAAAATTATCGAATCCCAATGTTTTATATACATCTTCACGTTTATAAAACGATCGATTAAACGCATGAATTGCACTTGCATAATACCCTTGTTTTTTCAACTCACTTGCAATCGATGGAATCTCTTTTTGGCTTGGAACAGCTTGTTGATATGGTATAGAACCTGGCATTAAAAGACTCATCGAATAACTCGTTAAGGCTTCAAATTCTGTATTCGCTGTATTCCCTCCAAATGTAGGAGCTATCGTTTGTCCACCTGGAAAATTCTCTGTATAATGATGTAAATTCGGCACTGGATCTTCGCTAAATGAAAGATTCGTTAATTTTGTTGGATCCCAAAATGCTTCACTCATAATAAATATAATGTTCGGCTTCTCTACTTTTTTTTGTGCTTTTACTTTGCCGCTATATTGTTTTTCTATATCCTTTGCAATTTGCTGCATATTTTCTTTTGAATATTCCTCTGGCTCTTTAATAACTGTCGTATCTAAGTTACTTAAAAATCCAATAATAAAACCATTCGCTTTATAATTTGCAGCTTGATTCCATGCACGGATGTCTACTCCACCTTTTATAAATAAATCATTCATAAAGGTAGTAGGATAGTTACTATATCCATACAACATAAACCCAGAGCCACATATTAAAATAATCCTCATAATAATATGTAATTTTATAACTGGAATATACTTTCGTATATACGTAACTACAAATACAATCAACACAATGCCAACGATTGTCAGGAACATATTCCAAAAACTAAAATACTCCATGACCATCGGTATAACGGAATTCATATGACCAATCTGTGTAAAATCAGACGGGTAGAATGGCTCTCCTCTAAAAATAAGTTTAAAATGGTTCACCATCACAAAAATAAGTAAGACTAAGCTAGTTATCGTTGTACTTAAGAAAACTCTTCCAAGCAAATTATATGCAAAAACGTATACCATATAAATAAATAACAGGCTTAATATATACTGTCCATATTGTAAATACACCCATGTATTTACTACTATAAGGTTCATGTCCTCCTGCACTATGATATACATCCAATTCATTGTATGAGCAATTAAAAATAATACGACATAAACTCGAATAGCCGGCCTAAGCTTATGACTGATACCTTTATTTAAATGAATGATGTATAGTAGTACACTCCACAAAACAATAATAAGTATACTTAGCTGTATTTTCCCATTAAAAAATTCTTTCGTTCTCTCAAATTCGAAAGACCTTAACATAACAAAGAATAGCGTTTCTAAACAGATCGCCCACATTCCACTAAGAATGATAGAAATTAATAGATTCTTTCTCGGTTGCTGAGCCGAGAAACTAAAATGAAATTCATCTCTTCTTCGTCGCTGTGTAAAAACATTAAAGCGCAATTTATTCCCTCTTTCCTTTACCCCTTCGTCTCGCATCAACAAACATATTGTCATATACAAAATACCATATTTGTATGCAGCTAGTCTCCCTATGTGCTTGTAATAATACACATGTATCCTTAATTTCCCCTTAAAAATACAGTGAAACTTTAATAAGTCCGAACCATTCAGGATTGAACGGGATAAACCTTCTTCGCTCTATATTCTAACAGCATAAATGAACTATGCTTCACAAAATTATTACCATAAGAAAAGAACCTACCAACACTGACAGGTTCTCCTTCATTCTAACAGACATGAGCATACGTATTATATAAGAGAATACATCCATACTTTCCATATAATACATACAAGTACGATAACTACAAAATCAAAAAGATCTAATCTTGGGCCCTTCTTCATATTCATCTCTAGCCACATATGAATACATTTTATTTTTGTATATTTTTGAATGTTTTTCTTTGCAAATCGATAAACGAGTACTTGCATAATAAAAAATCCGACTACGAAAATGAACAAAAAAATGAGAAAATCGACCACAAAATTCCTCCCTATTTTTGCAGCGATTTTTCTACTATTTGATTTCTCAAAACCCACTCTTCAAATTGAGCACTTCCAAATTCCCAGCTAAGATCACGCGCATGTACAGAAAAAACGTAATGACCAGCATATTCGTCCATAAATCTACCTGTCTCAAGCTCATCTTTCTGAAGACCATATGCCCCAAAATTAAAATACACATCCCACACGTCTTCATTCTTCCGCTTATAAGCAATCGATTCCATATCACATTCTGTTCCGAAATAATCAAGATGTAAATGTACGCTATCATCATATTCGTAATCCATTTTATCACCCCTTATATTTGTACTTCTTTATCACCCAAAAAATTCCTGCTATCTACACTCACATATGGGCACTTACCTACATATCATGCTTGTAGAGTGACTTCTAGGAGGTGTCATATAGTGAAAAAATTAATAGCTGTTTTTTGCATCATGTTACTAGCTGTTTTCACATTTGCTGCTTGCAGTAGTAAAAAGGAAGGTACGAAAGAACAAACACAAAACATTCGCATCGGCGAAGTTACCCATTCTCTCTTCTACGCCCCGTTATATGTCGGGATTGAAAAAGGATTTTTTAAAGATGTAGGATTAAATATTGACCTCCAAACAACAGCTGGCGGAGATAAAACGATGACCGCCCTATTATCTGGCGGAATTGATATTGCTCTCGTCGGTTCTGAAACGTCCATTTACGTTCATCAACAAGGAGCAAAAGACCCGGTCATTAACTTCGCACAACTTACACAAACAGACGGAACATTTTTAGTTTCGCGTAAAAAATTAGACTCTTTTAATTGGAATGACGTAAAAGGTGTTACGTTTTTAGGACAGCGTAAAGGCGGCATGCCGCAAATGGTTGGAGAATACGTTTTAAAGAAAAATGGCATTGATCCTCACAAAGATACAAACTTAATTCAAAACATCGAATTTGCTAACATTGCAAGTGCCTTTGCATCTGGTACTGGGGAATTTGTACAGCTCTTTGAACCGACTGCAAGTATATTCGAAAAAGAAGGAAAAGGGTTTATCGTCGCTTCGTTCGGAAATGAATCTGGAACTGTTCCGTATACAACGTTCATGGCAAAAGAAAGCTTCTTAAAGAAAGATAAAGATGCTGCTGAAAAATTCACACGTGCTCTCTATAAAGCGCAGCAATGGGTTGATACACATAGTCCAGAAGAGATTGCTGAAACCGTTTCTCCGTTATTTAAAGACACTTCAAAGGACATTACAGTAAAAGTAATTGAACGTTATAAAAAGCAACATTCTTATGCGACAAATCCGCTATTAGATGCTGAAGAATGGAAACAGCTCCAAACGATTATGAAAGAAGCTGGCGAATTACAAAAAGAAGTTCCACACGAAGCGCTCGTCAATACAAAAATTGCCGAAAGCGTTATTAAGAAATAGAGGCGAAGTGTATGAGTTTTTTACAAATACGTAACGTTTCTCACTGCTTTTTCGCAAAAGAGAATGCCAAATTGATTCTCGAAGATATGAGTTTACAAGTGGAAGAAGGCGAATTTATTTCTATACTCGGTCCAAGTGGTTGCGGCAAAACGACACTCCTCTCCATTATTGCCGGGCTTCTTGATCCAATTGAAGGTATCGTCTTTTTAGATGGTGAGCCTATTACAACGAAAACTTCATCTATGGGATATATGCTGCAGCAAGATTACTTGTTCCCTTGGAAAACAATTGAAGAAAATATTATGCTCGGACTTCACACCCGAAAAATTTACAATGAACAGACGAAAGAACATACTTTACAGCTTTTAAAACAAGTCGGTCTACATGATGTAGAAGAGCAATACCCTCGTGAACTGTCCGGCGGTATGCGTCAACGTGCCGCTCTCGTTCGAACGTTAGCGACCGATCCGAAAATTTTATTGCTAGATGAACCATTCTCAGCACTCGATTATCAAACGAAATTGAAACTAGAAGATCTCGTTTTCAACTTACTACGCAAATATAAGAAAACGTCACTACTCGTAACACATGATATTGAAGAAGCAATTGCGATGAGTGATCGTATTTATTTACTACAAGCGAATCCCGGGAAAATTGCAAAAACATTTATCGTCCCAGAAAGCATCCGTTCCTTATCACCGTTAGAATCACGCCACCACCATGACTTCCCATCCCTCTTCCAAGATATATGGAAGGAGCTGGAGCGACTTGGATAATATAAAGCAACTACATGAACAGTTTCAGAAAAAAGAACGTAAGCGTGCATGGTTAGCACGCTCACTGCAGCTTTTACTGCTCATTCTTTTCTTTTCACTATGGGAAATAGCTAGCAAAAAAGAGTGGATTGATCCTTTACTCTTTAGCTCTCCTTCAAGCATTTGGGATCTCTTCCTTAGTAAATGGATTGACGGTTCGCTTTGGGTTCACATATGGACGACATTACTTGAAACAGGAGTAGGCTTCATTCTTGGAACAGTGCTCGGCGCTATTATCGCTACTTTTCTTTGGTGGATGCCACTTCTCGCTCGCGTGCTCGACCCTTATCTCGTCGTCCTAAACGCCATGCCAAAAGTGGCACTTGGACCTATTATCATTGTAATCTTCGGTCCAAATATTTCTTCGTCGATTGCAATGGGGGTAATCATTTCCATAATCATTACCATTCTCGTTATTTACAGCGCATTTCAAGAAGTCGATTCTAACTATATAAAAGTGATGGACACATTTGGCGCAAATAAATGGCAATGTTATAAGCAAGTCGTTCTCCCTGCATCCTTCCCAGCAATTATTTCAACGTTAAAAGTGAACGTTGGTTTATCATGGGTCGGTGTTATATTCGGCGAACTTCTCGTCTCTAAACAAGGTCTTGGCTACTTAATTAGCTACGGATTCCAAGTATTTAATTTCACGCTCGTCTTACTGAGCGTACTACTCACCTGCGTCCTCGCAACACTTATGTATGTGTTTGTTGAGGCATTTGAAAAACTTCTAATTGGAAAACGAAAAAGAAGCTGACTTAGGGCGATAAACTATAGTCAGCTTCTTTCTTTACCTTTTATCACACATCTTTGTTTCATTTGTAACGTTTCCATCTGCAACCGTAACTGTATGGAAACAATCTTTCACACGTACTGTAACGACATTTTCTTTTCGATCTATTACATGATAATCATCATACTTTTTATTTAATGCACTACGAATTTGCTCTCCTTCAAAAATCGGAAAACCATGAGACATTACCCAAATGAGACCAGCAACCGCAAGAATCGTTTTCATACGTTTCATTACCTCCTTGAGAGTAAACTTATAGTCCCTACAATATGCGCATTATAATTGTGTCTAATTTGTGACATTTTTATACTAATTCTCTTTTAAAGCTTCAGTTCCTTCTTCTTTTTAATAAAAAGACAGAATTTTCAATTTTATCAACATAAAAAAACGCAAAGAACTAAAATTCTTTACGTTTTATTGGCTAAAATATATACCTCTCATTATTGTCCGCTTTGTTGTTCTATCGTTTTTGAGATATCATCTAATCCCGACAACACTTCTGCTCTCATTTTTACAAGCTCAGGGAACTGATAGAAGAACGCAATTTTTTTATACTTTAACTCCGATCCTTCTTTCACCTTTTTTGAATCTTGCAAAATAAATGCTGTAAACGTATCTGCAATATCTTCCGCTACGTTTGTTGTTCCATACTGTGATACAAACTCCTCATGCTTTTCTTTAAAAAATTCAATTTGAGTTTTTTCACTTTCTTCCACTTTCTTTTCTGTCCACTCCTGCTCAATGTCCTTCCAGAAAGAGTTATAAAATTGATTAATATAAGATTTTCCCTTCGCACACCCCTCTTGTAAGAAAAGAGTTTCACAGTTATTTCGGTATGTTGAAATATCTTTATCTTCTTCAAAATCCTTTACATACTTTTCATCTACTGGTATTTGCTTATGCCCGAGTGTCAACACGTGAGCCGTCTCATGAATTAATGTTTTCATCACTTCATCGATATTTATCGCGGAATCAAGCGTATCTAAGCTAAGAATCCAATCTTTCGGATTCTCCATGCTAGGCATAACGTGAGCAACAACACCGTCATAACCGTCCGTTATTAAATCAAATTCTGTTATATTCCCGCGATATTTAGCTGGAATGAGAGTACGGTACATATCCCATAAGTCTTCATGATAACCTCTATCTTGACGCTGTTGTAGTACCTCTTCTTTCGCTTCTTTATCTTCAGCGAATACTTTATTTAAACGTTTCCGTTCTATTTTCTCAAAATAAGGATCTACAATTTCATCACCATCAATATAATAAGAGGCTAAAAAGAAATAATTTTCGTCATCCTCTTTTTTCTGCTCTGCCTCTTTCATATTCGCACTTTCATGCTCTTCTATATCATAATCTTCTACTGCTTCAAGTTCAGATAATCCATCTATTTTTTCATATACTTTTTGAAGTTTCTTATCTCCTATTTCCACACATTCTTCTTCTGTTTTACAAATTTCTTTTTCCTTCACACTCTTCACAGAACTATCGCATCCTGCTATTAAACCAATTGCGACGATCAACCCTACTAACTTGCCACACAGTCTCTTCATACAATCCTCCATTATTCCATTCTACAAAAATATCATAATCATTTTTTAACGAATATGCGATAATTAATTATACAAACTGTAAGGAGGTTTCTCATGATTCGAGCAGTCTTATTCGACTTAGATGGAACACTATTAGATCGGCGCCAATCTCTAGAACAATTTATTCATGATCAATATAATCGCTTTGCCTCTCACTTAATGAGCATAAAAAAAACAGGGTATTGTTCTCGGTTTCTTGAACTCGATAATAATGGCTATACGTGGAAAGATAAAGTATATGCTACTCTCCTTTGCGAATACAACATTACCACTTTAACACCAGAGCAACTGCTGTACGACTACATTACAAACTTTCAACATCATTGTATTCCTTTCCAAAATATGCATGAATTACTTCAGCGTTTAACACAACAAAATATTAAAATTGGTATTATTACAAATGGCTTTACTGGCTTTCAAATGAATAATCTTCGCGCACTAAACATACATACGTATACAAATACAATTCTCGTTTCAGAAGCGGAAGGAATTAAAAAACCACATCCTGAGATTTTCGAACGGGCTTTAAAAAAGCTAGATGTTAAGGCCACAGAATGTCTTTACGTTGGAGATCATCCAGAAAACGACGTGCTTGGTTCTGAACAAGTAGGGATTCTTGGTGTGTGGAAGAGAGATTCGTTTTGGGGTGACTTTGAACATTCACGCATGGTGAACGATTTGTTGGAGGTGCTTTCGTTTTTAGAGGTAGAAATGAAAACAAAATAATAGTAAATAAATTACATCGGCGATTTTTTACAATATATCGACTTACCGACAAAAGCTGACAAACAAAAAAGAGGCCGTTTTTCAAAAACGCCTCCCCTTCCTTTATTATTCATATACTGTAAACTGCGGTTTACTCGGATGATCTTTAACTTGCGCACCATCTGGAAACTTTGAAACTTTTTGATATAGGGCAATGTCACCGATACAACCTGCTGTTAGTAAAATCCCTAAAAATGAGATGGATTGCACATTCGTAGTTAACCCAATTACAATTGGCAAAATTCCAGTTGGTAAAAACGGCAGCATTAACACTTTCTTCATTTGCTTTACTGTAATCGCCTGTTTAGAATGAGCATATGCAACACCTAATTTCCAATTAACACCCCATTTCAGTTCACTCCACGGAACACCACCGATATAGCGAAACCCTATTAAATGTATCGCTTCATGAATACAAACAAGAACAATCATTGCGATAATAAAAAGAAACAAGGTTGGTAACGTAATTTCAATTTGAAACTCACCTGAAAGAAGTGAATGTAAAAAACTAACTCCAATCGCCAGAGCAAATGCTATACAACATGAATAGAAATTTAATTTCCCCATCGAAACAGTAACAGTCGTTTCTTTTCTTTTATCCATCTTCCCCCTCCTAAAATGTAAATATATCTTTACAAAATTGTATAATATACCCAAAATAATGTAAAGATATATTTACATTTATTCTTACACACAAAAAAAGAAACCGGCCACTTTACTTCGTAAAACAGCCGATTTCTTCTATATGTTTCATCGTGCGCGCCAGTACATCGTCACGCATTATAAAGCTAAATTTTCTATCCGTTTTAATGTTATCAGGAATGTCTGTTAATAAAACAGATCCTTTCGTTTCTTCGTAATGCGTATGTTCTTCTACCGCACTAATTGTTGCAAAATAAATGTTTTTAATGATTATTTTGTCTTTTCCAGATACTTTATATTGTCCTAAGTAAGTTAAATCAGAAACTATGCCGCCGGTTTCTTCATGAACCTCTCGAACTGCCGCTTCTTCCGGTGTTTCCCCTAATTCTACTTTACCACCTGGAAATTCAAGACCGCGACGTAAATGATGCGTTAATAACCATTGATCCCCGTACCGGCATACAACCCAAACATGCTTTGGCTCAGGAGAAAATGGATAACGTTCAAACGATAATTGTACAGTATTGTGGTAATAATCTTTAAATTTGTACATGCCATTACTCCCCTATTGATGGTTACAAGTTTTTCCTACCACAAATTGTAGCATATTCTCGCTTTTCTGCATAATATTATCCAATTACAATCCATTGATTATTCCCATTTGCGCGACTAATTCTTTCGTCTCATGATTACCTAAATCGTAAATCATTTTATATGCTTTTTGTAGTTGTTCATCATATCGGTCATTATTCGAATCGTGATGATACTCAACAAATGGAACGTGAGAACGTACAAATGAACCTAAATCCTCTACATATGCTTGATCAAAGTACTCTCTTAACTCCGTAATTTCCTCATCACTTGCGGAAATCTCAAAATTATACGTATCCGCCGTCTTCACTTGTGAAATTTGACCGTTTCCTATTGATATATAATATGTTTTTTTCGTCTCCATGTAACACCCTTCTTTCATCCTTTTAATTTCTATTGTTTTCATCAATTACAAAATTATGTAAAATAAAGAAAAGGAGGGGTTCCATGTTCAAAATATTAATTATCGGTATTATAATCGTTCTAGTCATACTAGTACTCTCCGTCATGACGATTAATAAAGGCTACGCTTATAAACATTCTGTTGATAAGCCTGAAGATAACCCTTATACAAAAAACAGCAAGAAGAATTCATAATACGCTTCATATACCACTTATTTTAGCCCACATCATATTCAGTATTAGTTTATTGACAGGTCAACATAACTTTCTACCACTTTCACAATCTCTATTAGGAGTTTTACTGCTTCTTATTACCATTGAACAAATAAGGAAAAAGGATTCAGGAACTAGATTTATTTGTATTGTTGCAGGTGCTTTCATTTAGATTGTTCTCATCATTACCTACATAAACTAGAAGGAGGGCTTTTATGTTAAAAGGCGTTCGAATTACTTTTGCACTTATCGCCTTATCTATAGCAATCTATGGATTTATTAGCGGTAACAGAGACATTATGCCTTACATGTTCATTTTCTTAGGGGCTATGGCTTTCACTATAGGTTTAGAGGAAATAAAAAAACAGAAACAATCTAGCAGCATACTTGCTTTCATGGCTGGAGCTGGTGCTTTACTGCTTGGCTTCTCAGAAATATTCCGGTAAATAATCTATTTAAAAGGTGGAGATTTGTATGCTAAAAACATTACGAATTGTATCGGCTCTTATCGTCATCGCTCTCGCTTTATCCGGAATGTTTACAAACGCACTTGTTACAATGCCTTATATGCTCATCGCCTTATCTGTTATGACCTTCATCATGAGCGCAGAAGAAAAACAGAAACAAAAGAAAGTACATAGTACACTCTCCTTCTTTTCTGGCGTATTCACTTTAATCGTTGCTATTATAATTTTTGTCTCTCAATAACTATCTTTCTACTAGGAGGTTATAATGCATATAAGAAAATTACAGCTAACCATCGTTTTTATTACTTTAACCTTATGTTTATACAGCACATTTACAATGAACTTTCAAACCTTTTCACCTATCATTTTGTTCCTCTTTAGTTTATATGGCATTTTAGTAGGAATTGAGACGATTCAAAAACAACAAAAACAAATTGGAGCTATTAGCATCGGTTTAAGTCTTTTTACGATTGTTTTTGTTATTCCATTTATAATGTTCTTTTAAAGGAGAATTATATGTTTAAAAACATTCGAATTATAATAGCTACTATCGCTCTTATTCTCGCCCTATTTAGCTTCTTCGCAAACCTCTCTATGCTTTTACCATACGTTTTTATCCTTTTGAGTATTATGTTTATCCTTTTTGGAATCGATGAAATAAAAGAGCGGTAAAAAGCAAAAGCATTTGTTTATTTTCTCGGTTCTGCCTTTATTTTATATGTTGGGGTATCTAGTATACTTTCATAAAAAAGAGGCCGCCCAACACATATGTTAGACGGCCTCTTCTTTATATTTGATTCATACTATTGGCAGTTTTTGTCGGTAAGCCGATATCCAGTTTCGAAACATCGATATATTAAAAAAATCGTTGATATATTTCAAGTTGTGTTCGATATATTCGAAAAATCGTCGATATAATTTCATTTATCATCGTGTTACAAAAAAACTGCCCTTTCACAGGCAGTTTTTTCTTTTTATCCAAATACTTTCTCAAGTTCATCTTTATCTTGGCTTAACCAGAAGTTCATTAAGCGTTGTGCTCCTTCTAAGTCGTGAAGCTTCGCTTGGCCACACTGTGTTTCATTTGCAGCTGGAATTTCTGTAATTTGAACCGCATCTTTTAATGTTAATTCTAATAAATCAATGATTTCTCGAACCGTTGGTGTTCCGCTTACTACAAGATAATATCCTGTTTGGCAGCCCATTGGTGAAATATCGATAATATCAAAATGCGGATAACGATCAATATATTTACGTAAATTAAATGCTAATAAATGTTCTAACGTATGAATAACATCTGGTTTCATTGCTTGTTTATTCGGTTGGCAAAAACGAATATCGAATTTATTTACAATACCGTCACTACCTACGTTGTGAACTCCGCAATGTCTTACATAAGGCGCCTTTACAATCGTATGATCTAATTCAAAGCTTTCTACTGATGGCATACAACATCTCTCCCGCTTTTAATTTAATTCCGTTATATCCAATATGATATAACGGAAATCAACATTAGTAAAGTATTATGTACAGTCGTGCTATAATACTTTAAGACTATGCTGAAAAGGAGACCATTATGAAACAGATTTTTATTGGGATTATACGCTTTTATCAAAAATTCATTTCTCCGATGACACCACCAACGTGCCGCTTTTACCCAACTTGCTCTCATTATGGATTAGAAGCATTTCAAAAACATGGTGCTCTGAAAGGATTTTGGCTTACATGCAAGCGTATATTAAAATGTCACCCTTTCCACCCGGGAGGATTTGATCCTGTCCCAGATAAAAAGGATGACAAAGTAAATTCTTAATTGTCGTAACCATTCACAACTAAATCTAATTTTCCTGTGTCAGGATCTATAACAAGACCGTGAACAGGTACTTCTTCAGGAAGTAATGGATGGTTGCGAAGTATTGATACGCTATGTTCTACACTTTCTTCTACACTAGAGAATCCTTGTAGGAATCTTTCTAAATCGATTCCAGAATAACGAAGTGTATCTAATTTCTCTTCTGTTATACCGCGCTCTTTCATCTTCTCAATTGTACTGCTTGCTTGAATTTTTGCCATACCACAATCGTGGTGACCAACTACACAAACTTCATCAGCACCAAGTTCATATACAGCAACTAAAATACTACGCATAATACTTCCAAACGGATGTGAAATAACAGCGCCTGCTACTTTAATAATTTTCACATCACCGTTACGCATATTCATCGCTTTCGGTAATAATTCAACAAGACGAGTATCCATACAAGAGATAATTACCATCTTTTTGTTTGGAAATTTACCTGTTTCGTACTCTTCGTATTTTTTTTCTTCAACGAATTTTTCATTGTATTGTAAAATCTCTTCTAATGACTTCATAGTAAAGAACCCTCTTTTCTCTCATTTACATTACTTATATAGTGTACCAAAATTTAAAAAACTCAAAAAGGATATTACTTTATAGTGAAAATAAGATATTTTCAGATAACCGACATAATTCTTTCAAAATATACACACACCTTTGTAACAAGTCCCTCCTATTTAAAACGTATTTTCACTATAAACTGATTGTAGATAATGTAAAAAAGGAGTGAATATTCATTATGTCCGACGTTCTGTTACTGAGTCGTTTTCAATTTGCAATTACTATTTTTTATCACTTTTTATTTGTACCTTTGACAATCGGACTTGTTATTTTAGTAGCATGTATGGAAACTCAATACGCCCGCACATTGAATCCAACATACCGCAAAATGGCAAATTTCTGGGGTAAATTATTTACAATTAACTTCGTAATGGGGATTATAACTGGGATTACGATGGAATTCCAATTTGGAACAAACTGGTCTGAGTACTCCAAATATATGGGAGATATTTTCGGATCACCTCTCGCAATCGAAGCACTCGTTGCCTTCTTCTTAGAATCTACTTTCATGGGAATATGGTTATTCGGTAAAGACAAAATCTCACCAAAGTTCCGTGCCTTCTGTATGTGGATGGTTGCACTTGGAACAAATATTTCCGCCCTTTGGATTATTACAGCAAACGGTTTTATGCAAAATCCTGTTGGCTACGTCGTACGTAACGGCCGCGCTGAATTAAATGATTTCTGGGCACTTGTGACAAATCCATATGCTTGGAACATGTTCTTCCATACTGTAATTGGGTGTTATATCGTTGGTGCTTTCTTCGTTATGGCCATTAGTGCCTATCATTTATTACGTAAAAACGAAGTGGAATTCTTCAAAAAATCATTCAAATTTGGTTTACTGTTAGGCTTATTCGCCGCAACTGTTACACCGTTTATGGGGCATCAGTCTGGTGTATCAGCAGCTAAATATCAACCAGCAAAAGGAGCTGCGATGGAAGCAGTTTGGGAAACTGGAAAAGGACAAGGCTTCTCGATTGTTCAAATTCCTGATGTGAAAAACGAAAAAAACTTTGAATTCCTTACGATTCCGAAACTAGGAAGTTTCTTCTACACAAACTCATTTGATGGAGAAATTGTTGGTTTAAAAGATATCCCGAAAGATGAACGTCCAAATGTTAACCTCGTGTACTATAGCTTCCGCTTAATGGTTGCACTTGGTATGTTCTTTATGGCATTAACTTGGTACGGTTTCTACTTAAACCGAAAAGGAAAACTAGAAAACTCAAAACGTTATTTAAAAATTACAATATGGTCTGTCTTACTACCATATATCGCAATTAACGCTGGTTGGATTGTTGCCGAAGTAGGTCGTCAACCATGGACAGTTTATAAACTAATGCGTACAGCAGAATCTGTATCACCTATATCTGTTCCACAAATTTGGTTCTCATTAATTAGTTTAATCTTGTTCTACACATTACTTTTAATCGCAGACGTATACTTAATGCTAAAGTTCGCGAAAAAAGGACCAGCAGCATTAGAAGAACCTGCTACTGAGGGAGGTGCAGCTCATGTCTCATGACATGCTTGCAATTATCTGGTTTGGTTTATGGGGCGTGATTTGGACAGTTTACTTCATTCTTGATGGATATGCACTTGGTAACGGAATGATTTTTCCTTTCGTTGCGAAAGACCGACAAGAACGAAATCAATTACAAGAAGCAATCGGCCCATTCTGGGGTGGTAATGAAGTATGGTTAATTACAGCTGGTGGCGCAACATTTGCTGCCTTCCCAGTCACATATGCAAATATGTTTAGTTACCTATATACACCACTATTTTTAGTATTACTCGCACTGTTTGCTCGTGCTGCCGGACTTGAATTTATGCATAAAGACGATTCACCAATTTGGCAAAAAACTTGTAAATGGGCATTTACAATTGGTAGTTTCCTAATCGCCTTCTTATTCGGTGTTACGTTCGCTAACCTTTATTATGGACTACAAATCGGAAAAAATGGCTATGAAGGAAATTTACTAAGCTTACTAAATCATTATGGTATTTTAGGTGGTCTGTTCTTCACTGCTATATTCGTCGTATCTGGCGCCCTTTGGGTTATGATTAAAACGACTGGTGAAGTATCTGATCGTGCTTATAAAATTGCAAGACCATTTTCAATGGCTGCTGCTATCATTTTAGCTATCTTCTATGTAGCAACTGCAAATCGTACAACTTTATTCCAAAACTTCACAGAATATCCTGTACTATTCATTCTACCAGTACTTGCAATGTTAATGAGTGTACTCGCACTTATTATGGTGTACAAACATAAAATCGGTCTTGCATTCACATTCGTTTGCTTAACAATCGCAATGTTTATGACAACTGGATTTGCAGGTATGTTCCCAAGAATGTTACCATCTCGTATTAACGATGCTTATAGTACAACGCTATATAACGCAGCTGGTAGTCAATTAAACTTAAAAATTATGTTCTTCGTTGCAATGGTTATGGTACCAATTGTTATTGGATATCAACTTTGGAGCTACAGTATCTTTAAAAATAAAATTCATAAAGACTCTGCTAAAGGGTATCACTAAAATAAAAAAAGACACTTCGTTTGAAGTGTCTTTTTTGTACGTATGATTTTCGATAAGATGTTATATTTCTAATCTAACAACTATAATAAAGAAGAATCATTAACAGCTCACAGCTAAAGTGTAACACACAACAAACATGTTACTTTATGCAATTTTGCATATAAAGTGAAACTTTAATCAGTGGGGTTTTCTTCATCCCCTACTGATTATTAGTTGAACCAATCAGACTTTTATGGGCAGTTGATCCCCCGCCTAACTTCTTTGCTTTCGCTGAATTTGGAGGTGGGGGTCTTACTGCCCATTAAAGCGGGATAAAAATTATAACGTGGATTGAATGACTTGATCATACACATCGCTATCCCTTACATCCGCTGTACTAATACCACTAAATGTTTGTACTTTTTTTCCTGTATTCGATGATCCTGATCCATTATAAGCTTTCGTTTTTTCAATCGGCTGCACGTTATATTTATCTCCTAAATTAATCGTTCCGTTACAGTTTTCAATAATAACGCCTTCCACAACTGACGGCATTTTGTCACCTACTTTCATTTCCTTACTTTTATTTTATGAGAACCGCCTAAAAAAATAGCATGTTTCCATAAGAAAAAGCACTCAAACTGAGTGCTTTTTCTTATTTACCTTTTTTCTTTTTCTCACAAGCAATTCCATCGCCATCACGATCTAAATGCTTACCATAATATGGACTATCTCTTGTAATGTCATAATATCCAGCATCGTTTGCTTCTTTACAATTAGCAAAACGTTTCGGATCCGGTTTCACTTCAGGTTTTACTTCTGGCTTCACTTCTGGTTGTGGTTGTTTTGCTCCTGGTCTTTCTTCAAATGGTAACGTTGCATTATATAAGAACTGAACGTATTGCTCACGACTTACATGCATTTTAGGTGCGAATTTACCATCACCAGTTCCAGCCGTAATATAATTTGATTTAATTGCAGTAATCGCAGGATTCGCCCATCCATTTCTATCTACATCCGGGAAATTATGATCGCCTCTTATTTGCAATTGGAATCCCCTTGTCAAAATTTGTGCCATTTCTTCACGAGTTAATGAATCTTTCGGTCTAAATTTTCCTGTATTATCTCCAACGAATACACCCATCTCTGTTAAAGCAAGAATCTCTTTTTTAAACATAGTTGAACGATCCGTAACATCTTTATACGGATTGTTATACTGTTCTTTTACTGTCGGTTTTAAATGACGGAACATAAGAGCTGCAACTTGCTCACGTGTTACATCATCACCAAATCCAAAAATCCCATTTCCGTATCCAGCAACAACGTTTTTATTTGCTAAATCCATAATCGCTTTATAAGACCAATGATTGTTTGGAACATCTTTAAAATCTGCACTTGCCTGCGCTGTTCCAATTGAAGTAAATGCTGTAGTTGCAACAATTGCACCTGTTAAAATTAATTTTTTAAATCCCATACTTAAGTCTCCTTTTCTTTCCTATAATAACCATTTAACAATATAACAAATTATTCAAATATATTTTGTCACATTATGTCGAACACAAAAAAGAATCCAAAAGGATTCTTTTTTGCTAAGCATGAATGGCAATTTTGGAGACAGTTGACTTCTTCAAAAATTTATTAGGGGTAATATTTTGAAAAAGAAAGCCTTTCATATGTAGGTTAACACCACTGGAATATATAGTAAATTGATAATATTTATACGGAAGATTGCTAATGTTTAGTATAGATACTTTCCACTATATCAACAGTGAAAAGTATCTACATGAAACAATAAAAAGGTGCCTTCAAAGAGGGCACCTTTCATAAACAGACGCTATAAAACAGAATTATTTATTGTTATACGATTGTTAGATACAAAAAGTAGAGGGAAATGTTTGTAAGAAATTCTGCTTTATATAGTCTGCCTACCACTTATATTTTAATCCTCTTCACTTGAAAATAAATATAATATGCATAATTACATGAAAAAAGAAAAGACACTCCATAGAGTGCCTTTTCAACCATTTTACTTTTAATATATCACCTTACATACATTTTAACATATGTATCCATACATTTTATTGAGAAAATTCAAAATCATTTTTCCTTTCATTTTCAATTATAAAATCATGTAATATAGAAGGTATGTCAAATTACTATACAAATTGAGGTGTACTATATTTATGTATTTCGGAATTATTCCTCTTATATTATTTATTATTTTTCTTATCTCTTATTTGAAGGATCCACGAAAAATAATAAACGGCTTTTTATTTAATGTTTTTTTCTGTTTTTTCCTTCTGTTTTGTGTGATTATATCTGTAAATTCAAGTATTGATGTCCTACGCTATAGTATAATTTTACCTATTTTAGCACTTATTCTTATGATTCCTTTCGGTGTTGTTGCTTTAATGTTTGGGCTATTTCTGAATGCGAGAATTTTAATGAAACGAGAAGGACGACGGTTCACTAACTGTTTAACACTCATTGCTGCTTTAGGTATTTTATTCTGTATATTATTCTTTTTCATAAGTCCAGCAAGTTTCTTCTCACCGCATTTGCAACCTATTTTTGGTGGAATTTCTCTTATAACCTTATATTTCTTTATACACTTATCTAACTTCTTAAGCGCTTATTTTCTATATCAATTCAATAGACCAAGGCGTAATCAAGATTTCATCATCGTTCTTGGTAGCGGCTTAATTAATGATAAAGTACCACCTTTACTTGCAAGTCGTATTAATAAAGCAATTGACTTTTACTGGAAACAAGCCGCTGTGAATACACCACCAACAATCATTTTCTCGGGTGGACAAGGTCCAGATGAAGGCCTTCCAGAGGCAGAAGCGATGCAAAAATACGCTGTTGAAAAAGGAATTCCAATTGAACATACAGTGCAAGAAAATCGCTCTGTAAACACATATCAAAATATGTCGTTCTCTAAAGGAATTATGGATTCGTTAAAGCCTGAAGGTAAGTATAGAAGTATTTTTACAACGAACAATTTCCACCTTTTCCGCGCTGGTATATATGCAAGACAAGCAGGGCTTAATAGCCAAGGAATCGGATCAAAAACTGCATTTTATTACTGGCCTAATGCAATGATTCGTGAATATGTCGCAATTGTTGTGATGGGACGTAAACGCCATATGAAGTTTTGCGGAGCTATTTTAGGGTTCTCTTTATTCCTTTCTGTACTTAGTTTTATCATTTCTTAATAGTCTCCCATCCTTTGAAAGGATGGGATTTCTTATACTCACTTCAAAAATATTTTAAAGTGAGTATGGTCATAATATCCCCTGCATACATCCATTAAAGGAGAAATTTTTCAAATTAAATGTTAAAATGGAAGTTAGGTGTGAATGACGTAACAAATAAGAAACTAGTTTGAAACGAGGAAATTACATGGAGAAAATTATCAAAAACAAGCCCAATAAGCTAAAAATTGCTTCAAAAGCTTTGATGATTATTATTGGGGCATTTATCACAGCGTACGGATTAGAAGCAGTATTAATTCCAAATAACGTATCAGACGGTGGTGTGACTGGTTTAAGTATCGTTAGTTCAAGATTATTTGGATTGCCATTAGGAGCTCTAATCGCAGTTATTAACATTCCTTTCGTTTGGTTAGGATATAAGCAAATCGGTAAAAGCTTTGCTATTTATTCCATTATCGGGATTGCTTCATTAGCAGTAGGTACTGTTGTTATGCACGGAATACCAGCTATTATTGAAGGCGATACACTACTTGTTACAGTTGTTGGTGGTATTATTATCGGTTTCGGTATGGGACTAGCATTACGTAACGGCGGCGCATTAGATGGAATCGATATGCTAGCTGTATTGCTTTCTCGTAAGTTACCTTTTGGAACAAGTGACCTTATTTTATTCTTAAACATGTTCGTATTTATTTTCGTATCAACAGTATTCGGTCTTCAAGGAGCTATCCTTTCGGCAATTGCTTACTTTATTGCTTCGAAAGTGATTCATATCGTTGAAGTTGGTTTAAGTGGTTCGAAAGCATTTAAAATCATTACGAAAGAGCCTGAATTAATGGTAGAAACAATTCGTGATCGTTTAGGCCGAAGTGCAACATATAACGAAGTATACGGTGGTTATTCAAGAGAGAAATTCAAAGAAATTTCTTGTGTAATTAACCGTTTAGAAGAAAGTAAAATGAAAGAACTTATTAATGAAATCGATCCACACGCCTTTATTACAGTTTATGACGTAGCAGAAGTAAAAGGCGGTAACTTTAAGAAACGTGATATTCATTAATCATCATGAATAAAGAGGGTGTGCCAACAATTTGGCACACCCTCTTCTTATTATGAAGTTGCGGTCGTTGTCGGTAAGTCGATATATTTCAATAATCGCTAATATATTTGGAGTTACGGTCGATATATTCTAATAATCGCTGATATAATTTTACTCTCCCCATCTTCTTCCTCTCTTAATCCATGCTACATATTTTTGAAAGGCAGGCACTTCATGTTGAAAGCGCAGCGGAACATATAGAAAAAGAGTACATGTACATAGTATCCATAGAATACCTACTACAAAGTGAAATTTCATCGTTGTGCTAATAAACAAACTGAGGAATAAGACGAGGAACATAATCAAACTAAACCTTTTATATATAGTCATACTAATCTCCTCCTTATAACTTAATTGTACCAGCTACAAGGAATTAATTTCCATAATAAAAAGACCGAAAAGCAACTTCTCCTTTTCGGCCTCTATACCTATCTTCTCTTCGTAATTTTTCCTGAACCACCGACCCTCGTTTTCGGAGGAGATGTATTCCTTGGTGGCGTTTTAATAGATGATTTCGGCTTCACATCTGATCCGCTCGAGCCACCTGGTGTTTTTGTAATTTTTCCTTTGCTTCCAGTAGAAGGCGGAGGCGTACTACTTCCTTTTTTCGTAATACTTCCTGTATCTCCTACGGAAGGTTTCGAATCTACATTATCGCCTCGCTTAATGATAGATCCTTTCCCTTCCTTCGTAATTGGAGGCGGGGTTTTCTTTTCTTCTTTCGTAGGCGGTCTCTCTGGAATAACCGGTTTATGATTTTGTCTGTCATTATATCCGCGATAATCACCGTATGATGATTTTCGTGAACCGAATATATCGTTTAAAATACTTCCCATAATATATCCTTGCAGGAAGGATGGTTGGTAATTTTGACGGACAAATTCTTTATTACTTATTTCAATTAACGTATCAGAAGGTTTCTCTTTATCCTTTTGCAGGTTATAAATCTTATCAGAATAAACGAGGAACATTTGATTTTCGTCTTCTTTAGATGCTTGCTTCGGTTCTCTTTCATTAATGAGTTCCTTTGCGACTTCAGGAACTGACCGATTGGCGGCCCTATACACGTAAGATTCTTGTTTACCTTCTTTTGCGACAGATTCTAGTGGATAACGGTCTTGAATCGACTTTGTCTGTCCGCCTTGACAACCTGATAAGGCATATCCAGCAACAACAAGTAATAGAACGATAGCAAGTATAGGGATTACGAACGATTTAATCATGGTAAACAATCGGTTTGACATGATTACGCCCCCTTACGTTGCTCTTATAATTTGTACATCAGCAGGAATAATTGCTTCTCCCTCATACATCATTGTGCGACCATTTTGCCATTCAATACGTAATAATTTTCGATTATCTGATTGGAATTCCCATACGTGCTGTTCTTCTGAAGCAGAGAATGGTGTTTTTCCCATCACAACAACACGTCCGTTATATTGCTCTTCCATATGGTACTCTGTATCATCCATTTCAATTGTCGTCGGAATTTCATCAATCGAATCTAAGCGACCATCAATTGGTGTATATAATTTGTAATACGTATTTTCACGGTCTTCAATTTTTAAGTAACGAATATCTTTCCCGTCTTGCAGCGTTAAAACAATTTCTTTACGAGAATGCATACTCGTTTTCCCAGTTAATTCATACATAACTAATGAAACTTCAATCATATCGCCAGGAGCTAACGTTAACAAACTTTTCTCTGGTTTCGGTGGCTCTGGGCTCTTCATTATATTTTTAATTCGTTTAAATAAACTCATGATTTACCCCCTCCTTCTCTCTTTATAAACAAGCACCTAAAATAAGTGCACCAACGATATGTAATGATCCGGCCAACATCGCATGCGCAACACTGCCTTCTTTCGTACCTTCTTCTAAATCTAAGCCAGACATTTTCTTTAACACAAATTCGATAAACATTTCTACCACTAATAAAATAACGAAAGAAACTGCTGATGCAAGTAGCGCTTGCCATAAGTCATTTGCTTTCGTTATCGATTGAGATAAAATGTACCCTTGCGCGAATAATTTCATAACGAAACGCGTTGTTACAGCTGTATTCCCATTCTTTATTTCTTTTAAATCATTGTATTTAGTAAAAATTGAATCAACCCACATAATTGCAAATAAAAGTACTGCACTTGCTCCAGTCCATACAAGCATGGCTAACACATTTGTCCATGTCATTGCAAAACCTCCTCTAAAAAGTAATAGAAAACCGACATGAATTCTCTTCAGACATGTCGGTTTCTTTGTCTATTCTATATTATTTCTCATACTGCTTCATAATACGAGCTAATTCATCGTCAACAGCAGAATTTTTGTTTAAGCTTGCGAATTCATCATCTAATGACTTTTCTTTTTTATAAACTTCGCCACTTGCTTCTGCTTCAGCCTCTAATTGAAGAGCTTTCTCTTCCATACGACTTAAACCAGCTTTTGCTGAATTTGAATCAAATCCAGACATCGCCTGATTAATATTCTTTTGTGCTTTCGCCGCATTTACACGTGCTACAAGTGTTTCACGTTTATTTTTCAGCTCTGTTAATTGCTTACGCATTTCTTCTAGCTTCAGGCGAAGATTATCGGCAGCAGCTTTGTTTTGCTCATAGCTTGCTTTATACTCATTCATCTTTTGTTCTGCGTTTTGTTTTTCTTCAAGAGCACGACGTGCAAGATCAAGATTGCTTGCTTGAACAGCCATATGAGCTTGCTCTTCACGTTTCTTCACAAGTGCTTCTTGCTCTTCAAATAATATTTTGAATTTCTTCTCAAGTGCAATTTGAGCTGCTACACTTTTCTCAGCTTCTTGTACATCCGCTTGCATATCGCGTAAATATTGATCCGTCATCTTAACTGGATCTTCCGCTTTTTCAATTATTGAATACACATTCGACATTGTTAAATCTCTTAATCGCTTAAATACAGACATCCAAATTCCTCCTATGATATACCTCATATTTCAAATTCACTACTTGGAAAACTGAAAAAATCTCCCTTAACAGTAAAGAATATTCATTTTTACAGCCTATGTGTTTATTATAACAAAACTAATATGTCCTTACATGTTATTTCCAAAATACAGCCAATATAATATGACATTCTATATAAAACATTGTATTCCTAATATATTCTCATTAACCCTCTTCAGAATTGACTTATTTTTATGCACTTTCACTAAATTACATTATTGTAATGTTACTGTAAGCTAACTCGATAGTTACGTTGCAATATTTCTTATACACTAATACCAGAAGCAACGAACAAGCTTCTCATCATTTCAGAACTAATACAAAAACGTATTTACTATAAAACATATAAAAGGAGAAATCATCATGAAAAAATTAGTAGGAATCGGATTAGCAGCAGCAATTTCATTCGGAGCATTATCAGGTTGTTCTTTATTAGGAGAGAAAGCGAACGGCTTTGTACTATATGGAACAGATGAGCAAGTTCAGAAAATTACAGATCAAAATAAAAAAGAAGTGAAAGAAAAAGACTTCTATAAAATGAAAATGACAACATTAGAGGGTAAAAAAATTCTTGTCATGGATAAGAAAACTGGTGAAGAACTGGTGAAGAAAGAGTTACTTAGCAAAGTTAATGAAAAAGACGACACGAAACCACTTGATAAATTACCAGCTGTAACAGCAGAGCAAGGTGTATTATTTGCTAAAGAAAAAGTAGAAAATGCTACACTTGATGGGGCAAAATTAAAATACGAAGGCAATACAATTATCGGAAGTGGCCGTGCATATGCCGACATGTTCGCGATTGTTGATGATGCAACTTACGTAAATGTAAAAGGCGATGAAAAATCTGTTGGGGTATTAAAATTCGATAAAGACCCTAGTAAAGAATTCCCTGGCTACAACGGTGTAGAAGCTTCTCAACTTGTAAAAATTAAAAAGTAAAACAAAAAAGCCTTGCGAAATGCGCAAAGCTTTTTTGCTATTTGTGAGCGATTTGCTCCATATCCGGACTACAAGTTTGCGACTGACATGATTTATTTAAAGAACATGCTGCGCATTTTCCCTTTTTACTTCTCTTTACAAAATTAACTAACGTGTATGCTGCATAACCAAAAATGATAGCTCCGATTATAATATTGACCATCACTCTAATACATCTCCTTCTAGAATCCGAGTAAGGATCCAACTTGGTATATAATGAACGTTAATACATAAGCAACAACGAGTGGATAAACGACAGAGAAAATCGTCCACTTCGTTGATCCTGTTTCACGTTTAATAACAGCTACTGTCGCTAAACACGGAACATATAATAAAATAAAGAACATAAATGCATATGCTGATAACGCCGTATAATGTGCTCCCATTACATTTCCAAGCACATCTTCTTTTACCGCATAAATAATTGCCATTGTAGAAACGACAACTTCTTTCGCTAAAAATCCTGTTAAAAGAGATGCTGCAGCTTGCCACGTTCCAAAGCCGAGCGGTGCAAATAGTGGTGCAATAAATCCACCGATCATCGCTAAGTAACTGTCTCCCATATCAACACCAAATCCTGATGGACCTGCATAGTTTAATAACCAAATGACAACAGAACCACCGAAGATGAATGTACCTGCTTTACGAACAAATCCCTTACCTTTCTCCCACGTGCTTAGCCATAACGTTTTCGCTTGTGGCACGCGGTAAGGAGGTAGTTCAATGACGAAAATAGACTTTTCCGCTTTTAAAATTGTAAGAGACATAATTTTTGTAACTAATAATGCAAGAACAATACCTGCAACATATAAAGAAAACACAACAGTTGCCTGACTATGAGGGAAGAATACTCCCGCAAATAATGCATATACAGGTAAACGCGCTGAACAAGACATAAATGGCGTTACAAGAACTGTAAGTAAACGTTCTTTTTCTTGTTCAATCGTTCTCGCTGCCATAATACCTGGAACGTTACATCCAAAACCGATAATCATCGGAATGAATGCTTTTCCATTTAAACCGAAGAACTCCATAATTCTATCCATAACAACTGCAATTCGCGCCATATATCCTGAGTCTTCTAATAATGAAATGAAAAAGAATAGTGCAAAGATTTGTGGAACGAATACTAATACCGCACCAACACCGGCAATAATACCTTCTGTAACGAGTGCTTGAATAAAATCAGAAGCTCCAACACTTGTGAGCCCAGCCGTTACCCAATCCGTAAGCTGTCCACCAAAAAATTCATCTAACATATCGGATAAAGGTGTACCAATCCACGTAAACGTAACCTGAAAAATAAAAAACATAACTGCTAAAAAGATTGGAAGTCCTAAAATTTTATGTGTAATTAATCTATCAATTTTTTCCGAAAAAGGAATTTTCCCTTCTTTCTCATGCTGCATAACATTTGTTTTTAACTTTTCAATATACGCTTCACGAGTTTTGTAAATGTGCTCTTCTAACGTACAATCAAGTTTTCCTTCTAAGCGAGATCGAATGGCTACAAGTTCCTTATAAATTGGTAATGCTTTCATTTCTTTTTCTACTACTTCGTTATTGCTTAAAAATTGAAGGGCTAACCATCTTGGATGCTTATAATTCGCTGTCTCTAAAAGGGCTATTACCTCTCCAATTCCTTCATCCATCTGTACACCATATGAAATAATGAATGGCTTTTTCTCACTTTTGTCATTTTCTTTAAGAGTAGCAAGTAGTTCTTCACAGCCTTTTCCACTTCTTGCAACGACAGGAACGACTGTTACACCTAATAGCTCTGATAATCGTTTTACATCAATTACAATTCCTCTTTGCTTCGCCACATCAACCATATTTAAGCCGATTGAAACTGGCTTACCAAATTCAAGCAATTGCAACGTTAAATGCATATTTCGTTCAAACTGCGAGGAATCCACAATATTTAACATATGCTGAAATTCTTCTGTTAATAGAAAGTTTGTTACAACACCTTCATCACGCGAAACTGGATTTAAATCATAAACGCCTGGTAAATCAATCAATGTGCCTTGCTTATCTTTTAATTTACCAACCTTCTTTTCTACTGTTACACCGCTCCAGTTTCCTACATATTCATAAGAACCAGTAAGTGCATTAAATAATGATGTCTTCCCTGTATTCGGATTCCCTAGCAAAGCTACCTTATTCACGCTAATTCCACCTTTATCATTTTCGCGTCACAATGACGAATACTAATTAACTGTCCACGACACTCCAATGTACAAGGACCTTTGAACATCGCTTTCTGCTTCATGCGAAGTTCGCTTCCTTCAGCTAGACCGAAAGCAGCTAGTCTACGCTTTAATAACTGATCTAAAGACTGAACACTTTTCACTAAAACTTTCTCACCAATTTTAATATCTACTAAGCTCATAACCTTCCCCCTCAGAAGAGAATGATAATTATTTTCAAAAAAATTATAGCACAATCTATTTCTCTTGTACTATACCCTTTTGCTTCATATTTATTAACATTTCACTACAATTCTATTTCAATAATTGTCATACCGTATTTATTTGCCATTCTCATCCATTTCGCTTACAATAAACAATATCAAATAAAGAATCTCGTTATCACTGGGGGAGCCATGCCGCTGAGAGGGAACACTTCGTTCCGACCCTTCGAACCTGTTAGTTAATGCTAACGCAGGGATTGTGCAAACGTCCGAAATACATACCTCTTTTTTATTTACGTATTTCGTATCCTCCTATGATATCTATTCTTTTTTGTACAACTTGGATTTAGGGGGAGACAACATGCGTAACACCAATTTACAAGCGATGATCGAATCTGCAATTCTTGCAGCCTTCGCCTTGGTCATCGATATTTTACCATTATCAATTAAACTTCCAACAGGCGGTTCCATTTCATTCGCTATGATTCCTATTTTTATTATTGCTTACCGCTGGGGCTTTAAATCAGCTTTCTTAGGTGGTTTAGTTTGGGGACTATTACAAATTGTCGTGGGAGATGCTTACATTTTAACACCTGTTCAAGCATTCATTGAGTACTTCATTGCCTTTGCTTTTATCGGATTTGCTGGCTTATTCTATCGTCCAATTCAAAAAGCACTTTTAACGTCTAATGAAAATAACTTAGAACAATCAAATTTAGGTAGCCGTAAAGATAAACCTTCATCAAAACAAAACAAAGGTAAGAAAGTCCTTGCTTATATTATCCTTGCTACATTTATCGGTAGCTTTGCTCGCTATTTCTGCCACTTTATTGCCGGCATTATTTTCTGGGGACAATATGCACCGAAAGGTCAATCAGCTGTGTTATATTCATTAATCGTAAACGGCAGTACAATGCTCGGTTCTTTTATTTTATGTACAGTTTTACTTATATTTTTATTCCTCACTTCACCACGCTTATTCAAAAGCATCAATGCTTATCAAATAAATTCAAACAAAAAGAGCGCTTAATAAGCGCTCTTTTTGTTATATCGTAATATCAATTAAAAATACAATAAATGCACAAAAGAAAATAAATACCATTATACTTAGCCACTTGCTATGCACGGTTCATCGACTCCTTACATAACCTCATTTTCTAACCAGATTATATCGCTTAAAAATAAAGATTAGGTAAAGATAATATGAAAATAAATTAAAAAAGCGTAGCATCCATCATCTACGCTTTTTTCGGTAAATAAAAGTAAAATAATACACCGTCTTCTGTATTTTCTGCCCCATATTCAGCATCGTGCAGTTCTAAAATATTTTTAGAAATAGCTAGACCAAGCCCAGTTCCACCTTGTGAACGCTGGCGAGCTGCATCCACGCGATAAAAACGGTCCCAAATTTTATCTAATTGCTCTTCTTCAATGTGAGTACCTTTATTTTCAATACACACTTTTATACGATCTTTCTCATCTATTGTAGAAATAACAATATCCTCTTTATTCGGTGTATAACGTATGGCATTCGTAATGAAGTTCACGATTACTTGTTCAATCCGACTTTGATTTGCGACTACTTCAAATGAACATATATTTTTATGCACATGAAGTTCTTTTTTCTCTATGTCCACAGAAAGGTGTTCACATATATCTTCAATTACTGTATCGATATAAAATACATCCTTTTTCATTTTATATGTACCTGACTCAAATTTAGCTAACTCAAGCATATCCAAAATTAAAGTATCCATTTTATCTACTTCTCGTTCCATTGCCTGAAAATAGTATTCTTTTTTATGCTCAGCTACTCCATCTTTTAAAATAGAAATACAGCTTTTCATAATACTCAGCGGTGTTTTTAATTCATGCGAAACACCAGAAATAAATTCTTTCCGCGTATTTTCTAACTTTCTTTCCTTTTCAATATCTTGTTCTAGCTGTCCAATATGCGAATGGAGCTTATTAGATAATACATTAATATTTTTCGATAAATCACCAATTTCATCTTTTGAAGTAATCGGTATTTGTTCTGTGAAATCTAAGTGTGCTATTTTCTTCGTCGTATCATTTATTTTTAATAACGGCTTTGCAATTTGTTTTGAATAATAGAACGAAGCTAGAAAAATAAGAACGACTACAAATGCAATGATGTAAATGTAGTAATCTTGCACCATTTGTACAGCTTCATCTACAGGCTGTAAAGAAGCCATCGCATAAATATATGTTACCGATCCGTCTCTTTCTTCCATTGGTTTGATTAATAATTTATATTTAATATCATTTTTTTCATAGTCCATTGTCTTTATTGAATATTCTATTTGATTACTTTCATTTAGTAATACATCCCTTTGAAACTCTTTTATGCTATCTAAGAATAGACTATTTTTATAAATTGGATTTACAAGACCCTTTACATCAGGAAACTGTACTTTCGTAACACGTCCTTCTATGTAAGCACCTAATTCCTGAGCAGATTCTTCCTGAACAGCTGGTTTCTTTTCTTTAACAATTTGTTCTTGATCGGCTCTCTTTTTCTCCTCATCTAATTTCATTTTCTCCTGAAACGCTTTTTCTAACGGTTTATTAGATCCATTTAAATTTTGCTTACCTAACGCGAAAGAGAATGGAATAAAACTATCACCTTTTTTCACGCCAGAAAAATAAATTTCTTGTCCTAAAAACGGATCTGATAATTTATTATCAATCTCCTCTATATTGACGAGATTGTATAAAGGAATTTTGAATATTTGTTGTCCAAAGCTCTTTTGTTGCCTACGATCTATCGTTACTTCAAAATAAAAATCATCCGCATGTTTTAAATTCCCATTCTGATCTAACGTTGTAATCCACGTATTATTTTCTCTTAAAAAGTCTTGCTCCAGCTTCTGAATTCCTTCTGCATTTCCTGCATAATTCAAATAATTCTTCTCAAAGGAATTTAAATTCACTTTAATATCTTCTACTTTTCGATTCGCATAATATTGTTTAAAAAATATCGTTTGTCCAATAAATATCGTCGCTAAAATTAACATACATAATGCTGTTGTGAGGGCAAATAATTTTAGTACAATCCCCTTTCTCATACATTCCCCTCAAATTTATAACCTGTTCGTACTACAGTTGTAATGCACTTTGCTTTCTCTCCTAATTTATTTCTTAAATTACGAATATGACTATTAACCGTTCGATCGTCACCAGCAAATTCATATCCCCAAATTCTTGAAATGAGTTGCTCTCGCGTTAAAACAATCCCTTGATTTTTCATGAAATACGCTAATATTTCAAATTCAGTATGTGTTAAATTAATGTCTGTCCTATCTACCGTAACAGTGCGCGATGGGAAGTGGACGTGAATACCGTGAATGGATAATGTATCATCTTCATTCTCTAGAAGTTGCTTCGTTACTTTTCTACTTTCTAACAGCCTTTTCGCTCTTGCTAATAAAATTGGTGGGCTATACGGCTTCGTCACATAGTCATCCGCCCCAAGTTCAAATCCAAGTAACGTATCATCTTCATCTACACGTGCCGTCAGCATAATAATAGGAACCTCAGATGTTTTACGAATTCTTCGGCAAACAGACCATCCATCAAGTTCCGGCAACATAATATCTAAAATAACTAAATCAACCTCTTCTTCCTCAAATACAACTAAAGCTTCTTTCCCATCTCTTGCTTCAAACACTACATATTGCTCGCTCAAAAAATAATCTTTTAATATTTCACGCAAAATATCTTCATCTTCCACAATTAAAATGTTTTTTGACATAACTTATGTATCCCCCTTCCGCTTTCAGAAACTATCACTTCATTTTGAATAACTAGCCGTTAACTTCGCCTCGATAATATATCTATCTGGTGCATCCCCTATATAATCAAATGGATAGCAAGTCGTTAGTGTTAATATCGGTTCTTCTTTTTTTATAATAACAGTACGATCATCCGCATGGGTAATCCATATCTTTTGAATTTCGTATGTGTAAGTTTTATTATCATACTCTAAAACAAGAGTGTCTTTTTCTTTTAACTCTCCTAAATCTGTAAAGACAGTATCCCGGTGTCCACTCAGTACAGTATGTCCCCCTCCAGATGGTGTTGTCGTTACATCACTAACGAACATTCCAACTCCTTTCTTCAACGTTGCATCATCCGCTCCCCAGTATATAGAAAACTTCTTCTTTATTTTCGGTATATTTAACAGTGCAACCTTTTCTCCTTCTTTATGTTCTGTTTGAGAAGAAGGTACTTGGGAAGTTACAGGTGTTTCGTAAGAAAGTTGATTATGTTGTATATTTTCAAGGCTCTTTAATTCTTCTTTCGTTAATTGTTGAGCAGAGCTTTTTCCTTTATACCATTCCATAGCGTAATATGATCCCGTGAATAGCCCTATGGCCATCAATATGATACCTATATAATTGAGTAACTTCATGTTCATCCCTCCATGCCAAAAATGGTAGGAATAACCTACCATTTTTAATATATGAAATTATTCCATTCTTTATAGGACAATATTTTATTTACGCCTTAACTTTATTGCGACGATTCAAACCAAATAATGTCCCTATCCCTACAAGACATGCGCTTAGTGCCATCATTGCTACATTATTGGATGCTGTGTTTGGTAATTTTTCACCTTGTACAGCTGGCTTCGCTACTTCTTTTTTTACCACACCATTTTTTTGTTGTACTTGTGCTGCTTCTTTTTTTGCCATATCATTTTTCAACTGTTCTTGTGCTATTCTCTTTTTCTCTTCTTCACTTTTTTGCTGTTCCTTAATCACTGCTTCTTTTTTCGCCTTATCGTTTTTCAACTGCTCTTGCGCTACTCTCTTTTTCTCTTCTTCACTTTTTTGCTGTTCTTTAATCACTGCTTCTTTTTTCGCTTTATCTTGCTGCAGTTGTGCCTGTTCTTCCTTTGTTACTGTTCCAGTATCCGCACTCGCTACTGAAGAATATCCTACTGTTAAAAGTGCCATTGCACAAATTGGTAATAGTCTCTTTTTCATCTTCATTCTCTCCTTATATTTTATTCACATCAACTCGCATCGGATGTATCACTAGAATAAACAAGAGATATAAATATAAGATGCAGATGAAATATATTTCATTTAAAGATTTCATTGTAGAAAAATAAAAAAACATCGCAATATATGCGATGTTTTTTCGTGTGTGTGTCTCAATATTTACATGTTACTTTCGCGTGATTTAGAAGTAGAACGGGCCGGAGCGATAACTAATTGTCTCGGCTCAGTTTTCTTTAAGTGATTTTTGACGTTACACTTACGACGTTGAACAACCCACGCTTTAATAGGGTTTGTCAAAATAATCTTTTGCTCTTCGTTAGGGGCCTCTTCTTCAAACCTACAACTTTCGCTCCATTTATTCCATTTCATTGTAAATTTAGAAGAAGAATGATCGTCTTCTCGATCAAACAAGTGCAAAAAATCCATTTCGCCAGCTAGCATTACGGTGTTGCTAGTTGCTAAAAAAGAAAAGGTCGTCCAACGTTTCTCCATGCCCTCCTACTCCTTTTTCACATATAGAGTGCCAAAAACTTAATTTACCTAAAATATGCTTGCCTTTTACCTTACACCTATAGTTTATCCAAAACACTACTATGCAACTATCGATTTGCCTTACAACTACCTTACATTTTTGTAAGAAACAAAAAACCTTCACTCTCTATACGTGAAGGTTTCTCATTTCTTATCTATATGATCTTTCATATGATCCACTCCAGCTTCTTGTAGCTGTGACATCATACCGTGGGAAATTGCGCCTAATACTAAAGTCATTCCAATTAGTGAAATTCGAATCGCTGGTACATCAATTATGTAAGCCAAACTACCAAGAACAATTGTTAAAAGTAATGCTTTTATAAATGTTGTACTTGTATACTCTTTCTTTCTCATCATAATCACCCTTTTTGGAAGCGTTTTCTTTATATAATCAGTATATCATATCATCTGACTATTTTGTGGGGATTTCTGTAAAAAACTTATATCTTCTTTGACTTTTCCCCTTCTTTCCTTTACAGTCGAAATGTTCACAAGTTTTACACTGTAGGAGGACTCCAATGAATCTTGAAATAAAAGATACTTTAATTTCTGAAGAACAATTACAAGAAAAAGTAAAAGAACTAGCACTTCAAATCGAACGTGACTTTGAAGGAGAAGAAATCGTAGTAATCGCTGTATTAAAAGGATCTTTCGTATTCGCTGCCGATTTAATTCGTCACATTAAAAACGATGTAACAATCGACTTTATTTCTGCATCTAGCTACGGAAATCAAACAGAAACAACTGGCAAAGTAAAACTATTAAAAGATATCGATGTAAACATTACTGGAAAAAACGTAATTGTCGTAGAAGATATTATCGATTCTGGTTTAACACTTCACTTCTTAAAAGATCACTTCTTTATGCATAAACCGAAAGCATTGAAATTCTGTACGTTACTTGATAAACCTGAGCGTCGTAAAGTGGACTTAAAAGCTGAATATGTTGGCTTCCAAATTCCAGACGAATTTATCGTTGGCTACGGTATCGACTGCGCAGAAAAATATCGTAACTTACCATTTATCGCTTCAGTTGTAACGGAATAATATAATAGAATAAACTTCCACCATCAATTACTGGTGGAAGTTTATTTTCTATCACGATTCGTAAAAGACAAAGGGAGAGAATAAAAATGACAAAAACAAAATTTGAAAAAGTACTCCTCATCGTAAATCCAAAAGCAGGGCAAGGCGATTTACATACGAATTTAACGAAAATTGTACCACCTCTTGCGGCAGCTTTTCCTGACTTACATATCCTTCATACGAAAAAGCAAGGTGATGCAACAAAATATTGTCAGGAGTTTGCTAGTAAAGTAGATTTAATTATCGTCTTTGGTGGTGACGGCACTGTATTTGAATGCACAAATGGCTTAGCACCTCTTGAAACTAGACCTACACTTGCAATCATTCCAGGCGGAACTTGCAATGACTTCTCTCGCACACTTGGCGTTCCGCAAAACATCGCAGAAGCAGCAAAACTTATTACACAAGGACATGTAAAACCAGTTGACGTCGCAAAAGCAAATGACCTACACTTCTTAAACTTCTGGGGCATTGGACTTGTCTCTGAAGTATCAAACAATATCGATGCGGAAGAGAAAGCAAAGCTTGGGAAAATTGGTTACTATTTAAGCACCATTCGAACTGTCAAAAATGCTGAAACATTCCCCGTAAAAATTACGTACGATGGACAAGTATATGAAGACGAAGCCGTCCTTGTTATGGTTGGAAACGGTGAATATCTTGGCGGTATCCCGTCCTTTATTCCAAACGTAAAGTGCGACGACGGAACACTTGATATTTTCGTCGTAAAATCAACCGGTATTCAAGCGTTTAAAGATTATATCGGGAAGAAACTATTTGAAGACTCAAATGAAAATGACATCTTCCATGTAAAAGCGAAATCCATTCATATTGAAACAGAAGAAGAAAAAGAAGTAGATACAGATGGAGAAAGCTCGCTTCATACACCTTGTCATATTGAACTATTACAAGGACACTTTACGATGATTTATAATCCTGCGGTTGTGTAATCAATACTTTATTATACTTTAATAATTACTAAACTTCGCATTTTTGCGAAAAATACAGTATAATTAATAAGTAAAAGGTTGTTAACAAAAAATGTTAACAACCTTTTTATTTTTTCAAAAAAACTTTTCACTTTAGAGGAGCGATCACATGTATTGGAGAAAAAATGATAAGCCTGTAGAAGATCCCGAAGCGATAGCTATATGGGAATGCACGGCAAAAGACTGCCGTGGATGGATGCGTAAAAATTTTTCATTAGAAGAAGAACCAAAATGTCCATTATGCAAAAATGATATGAATAGTAGCGAGCGTTTATTACAAAAGCTCTAACTTCTGCTTTTCTCCACTTTAAATATTAGAATAAAGGATTATCTTTCTCCTTATCTACAAGATGCATTTCCTATATGTGAATAGAAAGAAAATAGATAATAGCGTAAAACATTGAAACAGAAAAGAGATGGTTTTTCCATCTCTTTTCTGTTTCAAATTCCCCTTATCAAACCTTAGTTATGCACACCTCATTTTAGCTAATAAAAAACGAAAGAGAACATAATTTTCACTATGTTCTCTTTCGTTTCCCGAAAAACTTTATCACTATTTTCATTTACTCACAATCCGAAAGTAAGAATGAACCGTTAAGAAATAATAACTAATATAAATAACGCTATATCCTTTAAAAGATGTATAAAGAAAAATGAAACAAAAAAATACATGCTGTATCAATAACCGCTCCAATCGGTACTTCAAAATGAACGTTTACGCCTAATTCCATCATGCTTACTAATAACTGAAGGAATGATTTTGAAAGTAAACTACCAATTACAATGCCGATTACTAATCGATAGTAAAACCATTAACGTATTTTCATAAAACAGCATTTTGCCTATTTCTTTTTTTCCAATACCTAGTAAAGAGTAAAGACCTATTTCTTTCTTACGCTTTCGTGTAAAAAATCCAAAACCATACAAAATGATTTCAAATTTCCTATAATTAAAATGTTAAATTACATTTCGAACAAAAGGGAGCAGAATTGCCTCTCCTAATTTTCGCATTACATTTTGGACAATATACATATCGCTCTTCTATCTTTTCTCGTTCTATCATATGTAAAGATACTATTCTCATACTACACATAACCCCGATTAAAATAAGACTAACAATGAGTAGCATCACCCTCGCCCCCTTACACTAAACATTACCATAAAACAACAAAACCGATTCTCTCATTGAGAATCGGTTTTATACTTATAATCCTAATTTCGCCTTCGCTCCATCAGGAATTTTATCTGTTGTTACTTGTACTTTATTATGTAAGAACTTACCTCTCGTAAGCACATGCCAGTATGAGCCTTTTGGTAATTCATCTACTTCGTCAATTGTAACTTCTTTTTTCTTACCATTTTCATCATAAGCTTTCACTTTATATTCACGACCTTTATTTCCACCTAACTCTTTTCCATCGTTATCAATTATTGCATAATGGTCCTCTATATCAAGAAATGGATTCATTCTATCAAACCCCGCGCTCCCCTTTAATAAATATGCCGCTCCTGCGACGATAACAAGTAGTGATCCAAAAATAAATCTTTTCATCTATATTCCACCTTTCATTATGTTTTCTTTAAGGTTTTTCTAAGTATAGAGCTTATTTCTTAATAAAAACTCGTTCGATTTCTTAACATTTTCTTAAACTAAAAGTGAAATATTAATTAAAAAGATTGAAATAGACAAAAAATAACTTTTTACACTCCAATTGACAAAATTACACCTTTAGTGTAATTTTACACTATAAGAAAAAGGAGCTGCATTATGGATAAACAAAAATTTATTGAACTCGTTAATTCAAAATTAAAACTCATCCGTGTTGAAAATAATCTATCACAAGATAAAATGTCAGAAATTATTGGTTTATCGAAGAAAACATTAGTAGAAATCGAAAAAGGAAGACGCACGCTAACATGGGCAGGCGCAGTTTGTGTCGTAACACTCTTCGAACAGAGCGATACAGTCCAGATGACATTTGGGGATGATGTGAATGAAATTATAAAAACAATCGCTTTTACACATTACAGTACAAACTTCCCGAAGACGTTAGGCGGAAAAGTGTGGTGGCGACAAATAAAAGAATTAAACGGTTATCAAATACAACAAAATATTTTATCTCAACATTATCGAATTTTAGATAAAGAAGACCGCAGAATATGCCATTCATTCGATTTCGATGAAATTGAACAGCGATTTATGGAAATGGCAAAAACATCTCAATAAAGTAAAACTTTAATCAGTGGGGATTTTACTGCCCTTTAATACGGGATAAAATAAATTTCGGAGTATAATTCAAATGGAAAAACAGACAAATATCACGATTTTAAATACGCTAATCATTAGCACGTTAGTATTCAATTTATTTATTTTCACATCAAGAATGAGCTTTTTACCTTGGTATATTGAAGATGGATGGGGCTATCTAGGATTATTATTTACGTCCTTTATTTTCTTACTTTGCTTCTTTCAATCTTCGAAGCTTCATAAAGACGGAAAGTTAACTACACTACAAAAGTTTATTCCACTTGCTTCTGCCATACTTTCAATCTTTGTTCTTATCACTCCATCAAGTGATTTTATGACTATACTAGCTAATCTAATCAATACAATCATATTAACAATTTATATAACTGTATTTCAAACAACACCTAATGTAAGTAATGAAAAGCTATTACATTAAAAGGGAGAGTTATTCTACAAAATAACTCTCCCTTTTATACTACTCTCAATAAGCGTAAGCCCTCATTCTATTTATTTACTCATCACCGTACTTCTTCTTTGCTTATACAAATAAGCACCACTCGCAACAACAAAAACAATTCCGCCAAAATACACGCCATACTCTATCGCAAGCGCTACAATCCTTTCAATATGTTGTCCAAATAAAGAACCGAGTACAAAGTAAGCAAGTGTCCAAACAAGTCCTGTCGTATAGGAATACAAAGCATACGTCTTAAATGACATGTTATTCATTCCAACTAAATACGGTACGATATGTCTGACGACTGGTATGAAGTAGCTTGTGACTAACGCATAATGGCCATACTTCTCTACCATTTGTTGAGATTTCAAAAGATATTTCGCCTTTTTCTTTTTCATTAGCTTATCAAGTACTTTTATACCAAATATTTTTCCTACTATATAACCTAACGACAGCCCAGATACAACGCCTAAATAGGTTAATAAAAATGCTGGAATGACACTTAATATCCCTAATGAAGAGACAAACCCACCACTCATTACGATCATTTCGTCTGGAATTGGCATACCGATAATACCTAACCATAAACAGAAAAATAGTGCCCAATAGCCATACTGTTCAATATAAGATAATAATTCATGTAATTCCATTAGGCATAAGCTCTTCTTAACTCTTTTTTACAGCTAAAGATGTACGCTGGCGGGAAATTGAGCCACACTTTTTCGAGCGTAATTTCAGGGAAGAAATGTTGTATAAATCCTTTTTTCACAAGTGAATATTGAAATGTAATAAATTCACCTGTCTCATGTATCGCCTCCATTACATTGTTTAAAATACGCTTTGAAACTTCTTCTGGTAAAGATGTAAAAGGCAATCCCGATAAGACGTAATCAATGCATTCTATCTGTAATTCTTCCATATACTTCTTTATATTTTCAGCTGAACCATGTACCACAATGACGTTCTGCTCATTTTTAAACTTTCTCTTTAACTCTTTGCAAAACACTTCATTAATTTCAATAAGAAGAAATATCGTTTCCTTCTTCTTTCTCTTCATAATTTCTCTCGTGAAAACCCCTGTACCAGGCCCTAGCTCTACGATACATTTCGCTCTATTAAAATCAATGACATCTACCATTTTCTTTGCTAATATTTTTGAACTTGGCGCAATTGCACCAGTATGTTTCGGATGTTTTATAAATTCATGTAAGAATGTTATGAGTTGCATGTAACCCTCTCCCCATTCGTTCGATAGTTTTTAACTTGTTTCTAAGTATAACTATCGTTTCTTAACAAAAATTGAGGAGATTTCTTAAGATTTTATGAAGAATGAAACATTTCTTATTCCATATATAAATACCTCTTTTATATTCATTAATTTGGTATAGTAGATATAAAAAGAACTTTTATGGAAGGTACCATCACTACGTTTATTTTCATGCACTATCTGCGGAAATTAATTTGTAAATCAACTTTCATCATTATCCAATATATGTAATTATTTTCATGTAAGCAAACAAAGGCAAATAATAAGAAATATAGATTTGAGTCTGAATATGTGGTATTCCAAAACTATTTAAAAGGAGAAGATAATGAATAATTCCATCGACCTACAGCACTTATGTGACCTTGTACATAGAACATTCCATGTTCCTGTTCAATTTCTATCTACTGATAAAAAAATTGTATATGAATCTACTTCTCATACAATTGGTAGTCCATTTTATTCTTCTAAAGAAGAACATCTTAATGAAATTTATCAAGAAAACGTACCTTGCAATTTTCCAATTTTCAAAGGAAATAAGTATCTTGAAAATTTCATTAGCATCCATATAACAAATCATGAACATATAAAAGGTACAATTATAATCGGCCCGACTACCTATCCAAAAGTATCAGATGAAATGGCGATTAAACTGATGAAGTATTTCAACTGTAATAATAAAATGCAACAAGGAGTAGATTACTATCAATTTCTACCCGAGATTAAAAAAAGCACGTTAATTGATATAAGTATTTGGTTACATTACGTCATTTTTAATGAAAAATTAGATAGAGATATTGTCTGGAAAGAGAATAAATTACTCGAAGATGTTTCTTATAAAATCGTAAATCCTGATTTATACATTTCAAAACGTCGCCGGCATGATCCGCAAAATTATGACATATCATTGGAACGCAAATTTTTTTCAGCCATTAAAGAAGGCAATACAGAAAAGGTCATACAATATGCGTATTCATTCCCCCAAGAAGATGCGACAATTTGGTCTAAAGGAGATCAGCTTAGAAACCAAAAAAATAATGGCATTATCGCCATTACGCTAGCTATTCGATATGCGATAGACGGTAATCTTCCATCGCATATTGCTTTTTCACTCGGTACTTTATATATACAAACGATTGAGAAACTAGATAACATGTATTCCGTAAATAGGTTAATTGAAGATGCATTATGTACTTTTGCAGAACGTGTAAAAGAATATCATAATCAAGCATATTCTAATTCCATTACTACGTGCCTCAATTATATTAACAAGCATATTTACGATGAAATATCTTTGAATGATCTTGCTAACCTTTTACATATTTCCCCTACTTATTTATCAAAACTATTTAAAAAAGAAGTGGGAATTCCTTTAATTGAATACATCCAGAGAGAACGAGTAGAAGAAGCTAAAAAATTATTAACATTAACGACTTATCCATTATCAGATATTTGTGCCTGGCTTAATTTTAATGATCAAAGTTATTTCACAAGAGTCTTCAAAAAAATTGCGGGTATGACGCCTAGACAATATCGTGAAAATCATACCGTTATATAAAAATGCTTACTTAATATAGAAGGTGAGATAGTTGTTATACTAGCTCACCTTCATCACATCGATTTATTCCCCTTAATAAAGTTTGAATCCCATTCAAAAAAGTACAAGAATGACAAATAATTACTATAAATAAGTGAATGAATTTGATAATTTTTTAGTACGAAGCCAATCCTGCTCCCAATCATCCATACTTACTTCGTTCTATCACACAAGGTACTTCCATAGTAATTAGCCTTCCCATATAGAAAATATATTGTTAGGAGAATAGAAAGCATGAGTAGTACAAATATATCAAAATCGACTGATATGAAAGAATCGCAAATAGTATCACCCTATGATGATAGAGACAAAATTGAAGATACTTTATTACGCTCTTACATTTCAGAAAAAGAAATATTGATCACTTATTATAAAGATGGTTATTTCCCTACAAGTTATATGACTGTAATGAAATTAAATCCTTTGAAGCGTTCTTTACTTTGCATAGATGCCTTTAACCGAAAGCATACTTTTAGTTTCATCGACATAATCGATGCGCGTTAATTATCTCTTCATTATAATTAGAACGTAAAAAAAGCCATTCACCTCATAAAAAATTAGGTAAATGGCTTTCTTATTTTCTCGCAGCTTCACTTATTATTTCGCACTCACAATCTTATAATAAGAACGAACTGTTAGGAAGTAATATCCGATATAAATGACACCATATACTCCAATACTAATTAGGAGCGGGATCATAATTTCAAATGGTAATATATTTGACAAACCTTTTAGTGCAAATAAACTGTGTAAAATACCGATAATTAACGGAATAGCAAAGATAAAGCTCACTTGTTTTGCTATAGCTCTCTTCATCTCTTGCTTCGTTACACCAATTTTATGAAGAACAACGTAACGATCACGGTCAGCACTTGCTTCTGTAAGCTGTTTAAAGTAAATGATTGAGCCTGTCGCTAATAGGAAAACTAATCCTAAGAATAGCCCAATGAACATCATTAAACCTGTCGTTTCAATTCCCATTTGGAATCCTGTATAGAAATCGTTAAATGGTTTTAAAACTTCCGATTCGCCTGCTGGCATAACGTTTGCTAATTTCGCTGTTAACTCTTTACTATTTCGCTCACCTTTTACATCAATATTTTTTACAGCGCGTGTTTCATATACTTGTTTCGCCTGCTCATATGTTTGATCTGGAACGATTACAAATAGTTCATTTAAGTTTGTAAGACTTCTACTATTTACACCTTTAATGTTTAGCTCTTTCGATTCATTCCCAACAGGAAATACAGCTTTATTTCCTGTATAAAGAGGACCAAAATCAAGTTTTTCAATATAGAGGCTATCGTATACAAAGGCTTCATTCGCACTTAAATTTACAGGCTCTACATCTAATCGTTTCGCAATTGTATTAAAGCTTGATTGAGAAATAAGCTGGTACTGCTTCGTAACATTATAATGTGTGTTCAGCACTTGATCTGCTCTTTCACCTTTAAATGTTCCCTTCACAGGAATCATTTCAACTTCTGATTCATATGTCACTGGATGATTGCTCTTCTCTCCAGCAAGTATTTCTTTTACTTTTTTATCTAGTGCTTCATCTTTTTTCTCGTAAGAATAACTATACGGAGCAGCAACTTTTGATTGCGTAAATGTGTTGTAATACATCGTAACTGACGTACCAACCGCTGTTAATGTCACTGCACTTAAAATAGCAATTGTTGCTAGTGATTTCGAGTTTCCTTTAATGCGATATAGTAGTTGCGATGTCGTTACCATATTCATACCGTTATAAAATGCTGACTTATTATTTCTTGCTCGCTTCAATACAAATACTGTGAAGAACATAAACAATAAATAAGTTCCTGCTACTGTCGCTAGTAAAATGTATAATGCAACGACCATAAAGTCTGCATACATAACTGCTTTCATGTACATTAACGCTAAGAAATAACCTGAACCGATTAAGAAAACTGAAATTAACGCCATCACTACGGATCCTTTTGGCATTGCTTCTCCTTCGCGTTCCGCTCGGAAAAGTTCAATTAGCTTAAAGCGATAAATTAAACGATATCCTTGAAGTGATGTATACAAAATAATCACAAAGAAAATAAGTGCTGTATCAATAACTGCGGCCATCGGTATTTCAAAATGAACGTTTAAGTTTATTCCCATCATACTTATTAGTAGTTCAAGGAATAGTTTTGAAAGAACGCTACCGATCGCAATTCCGATAATTAAAGACATTAATCCCATTAACATATTTTCATAAAACAGCATTTTACCAATTTGTCTTTTACGAATGCCTAATAAGGAATATAGCCCAACTTCTTTTTTACGCTTCCTTGTAAAGAAACCGTTCGAATATATAATGAACACCGCTACGAAAATAATTAGCATAACACTTGAAACTTGGAACGCTCCGCTAATTTTTTTAGAAGCTTCCGCAGCTTTTTCCATTTGTGAATTATACTGCAACGCCTTAAATGTAAAATAAATGACGATGCTAAAGATCATAGATGCAAAATATACAAAGTAGTCTTTAAAATTCCGCTGTATGTTGCGGAGGGCAATGCTAGATAAGGTCATCAGCCATACCTCCGGAAATGGAAGACATTACGTCAACGACTTGTTGGAAGAACTGTTTACGCGTTAATTCCCCGCGGTGCAATTCTTTATATAACTCACCATCTTTAATGAAAATAACTCGTTTACAGTAACTCGCCGCAAACGCATCATGTGTTACCATTAAAATTGTAGAGTTATCATATTCATTTAACGACTTCATACTTTCAAGTAAATCTGTCGCTGATTTAGAATCAAGCGCTCCTGTCGGCTCGTCCCCGAAAATCATACTAGGATTCGTAACGATCGCACGCGATGCTGCGCAGCGCTGCTTCTGTCCGCCTGACACTTGATATGGGAACTGACTTAAAATGTGATCAATACCGAATTTCTTTGAAATTTCAAGAACGCGGCGATCAATCTCACTCGCTTTCACCTTTGATAACGCAAGAGGTAACGCAATGTTCTCTTTTACCGTTAACGTATCTAATAAATTATAATCTTGGAAAATGAACCCTAAATGATCGCGGCGGAATAACGCTAACTTATCATCGTTCATCTTCACGATATCTTTTCCATCAATTAAAATTTCACCGTTCGTCGCATTATCAATTGTAGAAAGAACGTTTAGTAAAGTCGTCTTACCCGAACCAGAAGGTCCCATAATTCCAACGAACTCACCTTCTTTTACTTGTAAGTTAATACCTTTTAACGCTGCAAACTTATTACCACCCGTGTCATACACTTTTTCAATATTTTTTGCTTCTAACACTGTTTTCATCTCGACATCCCTCATTTCTTCTATTCTCTATTTTCAACTATATACACTCTCTACTCTTGCCACTATCGATGTTTCTTACACAAACATGACAGTTATGTAAGACGCATAAGTAAAGATATAAAAATTTAACCTACTGAACAAAAGTACTTTGTTACTATAGCATTGGGATATCATACCATCCATTCATTCTCCTTACAGGAACATTACAATTTTGTAAGGTTAAAAATGTACCCTACAAAGTTGTGCATGAAATGTCGGATGGACTTCGTTTGTTCCTGCTATTCTATTTAACAAGGAGGTCATCGTATGGATTCACTTAAAAACATGAATGCGGCAATGCAATATATTGAAAATAACTTAACAGATGAAATTGATTTTAAAGAAGTCGCAAAAATAGCTTACTGCTCTGAATACCATTTCAAAAGAATGTTTTCTTTCCTAGCTGGCGTATCACTATCAGAATATATTCGTTGTAGGCGTCTTACTCTTGCTGCTTTTGAACTAAAAGATAGCAATGCAAAAGTCATTGATGTCGCTATCAAATATGGATACAACTCACCCGATTCCTTTACACGTGCCTTTCAAAACTTGCACGGTATAACGCCTTCAGAAGCTCGAAGTACAATTCGTTCTTTGAAAGCTTATTCACCAATGACCTTCCAGTTATCGATTCAAGGAGGAAATGAAATGAATTATCGAATTAAAGAAAAAGAACCATTTCGAATTATTGGTATTACGAAACGAGTACCGATTGTGTTTAATGGTGTAAATGAAGAAATTGCTTCTATGTGGAAGAGTTTAAATCCAGAGTCCATTCAAACGTTAAAGTCCCTTTCAAACATGGAACCGAATGGAATTATTAGTGCTTCTACTAACTTTTCTGAAGGAAGGATGGAGGAAAAGGGAGAACTTGATCACTACATTGGAGTAGCCACAACGAAAAATTGTCCAGCGCAATTCGCGCAACTTGAAGTCACAGCTTCAACGTGGGCTATCTTTGAAGCTGTCGGTCCATTTCCTGAAACATTACAAAATGTATGGGGACGCATTTATTCCGAATGGTTTCCTTCTTCCAACTATGAATTAGCGGTAGGACCGGAAATATTGTGGAATGAACAGAAAGATGTATCTTCTCCAAACTTTAAAAGTGAAATTTGGATACCGATTTTGAAGAAATAAGAAATAAAGCTGCTCTTCCTTAGAAGGAAAAGCAGCTTTTATTTACATTTTTAGTTCTTTTTTATAAGCAACATAAGAATATCCCATCGTTAGTCCTACTGCACCGATAATAATCCCAATTATTAAGAAAGCTTTCCATACTACTGGGGCAAAAATACTTAACATCATAATAATTCCTAATACAACAAACACCTTTCCACTAAAACGGTGTGTCTTCCTCCACACTTCCTCGTTACTTAATGTCCACGGTGTTTTTATACCTACAAAGTAGTTTGGTTTACATTGTGGTAAATAGTTGCCGATGACTATAAATAAAAGACCAACAAGAATATGCGGTGTACTATTCATGGGAATGTCATAACCTAATCCAGCACCAATTCCAATGATACTTACTAAAAATAATAGGACTAATACGCTATAATTCATTACATTATATCCTTTAGAAAATTTCTTATAATTCCCATGCTTCGGATCTATCTTAGGCAATAAAGTCAATAACACATATATAAAAACCATAACTGCAACATCCAAAATCATCATGCCCATTTTTGACATATGTCCATCTACCTCACCAGCAAGATTCCAATGACTCGGAACCTCCTCCGGTAAATGCGGCCACGCGGCACACCATGCAATAATCGTTAAAGCAATTAATAATAACGGAAATATATGCTTCCTCATTTCCCCTCTTCCCCCTTATTCGTAAATGTAAACACCCAAGTCAATAAATCTTGAAATACAGTTGTATTTAAAGAGTACATAACGAATTGCCCTTTTTTTTCATCTTGAATAAGTTCAGCATTTTTAAGTGCGTTTAAGTGGTGTGAAATACTTGGCTTCGTCATATTGAAATGTTCAGCAATCTCACCAGCAGTTAAATCATCTTCTTTCAATAAGTCCAAAATTTTTCGCCTTGTTGGATCTGCTAATGCTTTGAATGCTTGATTCAATGTCTTTCTTCCTTTCACTAATTAGACATTTAGATATTTATCTAAATATTAAATCACTTCCAATTAATTGTCAATTATACATAAGCCCTTTTTACTTTTCACACTTTTGACCTATACTGTTTATTAGCCTACATTTCAACATAATGAAAAGACTTGAAACACATGATACACTATAGCTACAATTGTTTTTTTAGGAGGAGTATACATATGTATAAAATTTTAATCGTTGAAGACGATCCAAATATTTCATCATTACTACAATCTCACATTCAAAAATATGGCTATGAAGCTGTTGTTGCAGAGAATTTCGATGATATTATGGAATCGTTTAATGCAGTGAAACCACATCTTGTTTTACTTGATGTAAACTTACCGAAATTCGATGGATTCTACTGGTGCCGTCAAATTCGTCATGAATCTACTTGTCCAATTATTTTCATTTCAGCGCGTGCTGGCGAGATGGAACAAATTATGGCGATTGAAAGCGGTGCGGATGATTATATTACAAAACCGTTCCACTATGACGTTGTAATGGCGAAAATTAAAGGTCAATTACGCCGTATTTACGGTGATTATGCGCCAAATATTTCTGAACGTATCGTTGAAGTAGAAGGTTTAAAACTATTCCCAGAACGCCCAGAAATCCATTTCGGTGCTGAGCAAGTTCTTTTAACGAAGAAAGAGGCAATTTTAGCAGAAATGTTATTATCTAAATTCCCTCGTACAGCGAGCCGTGAAGATTTATTAGCTGCCCTATGGGATGACGAAAGCTTCGTTGAGGAAAATACATTAAACGTAAACATTACGCGTCTTCGTAAAAAGTTCAATGAGCTTGGTATTGAAAATGCTATTGAAACAGTACGTGGACTTGGGTATCGTTTTAACGCAACTTGGAGTGAATAAGCATGAAGCTATTTTTACGTGATCATTTTGCATTTTTTCTACTATATGTATTAAACTTCGGCATCATTTTCGTTCTGTATGATGCAGTAGATGGATTTCAAAATAATAAATTTTACTTCGTCGTTTTAAGTTTATATTTATTCATTTGTTTCCTCGCTTATCGTTACGTCCGCAATCGTAGAATGTACCATAGATTAAGTGAGCAACCAGAGAAAATGGAAGATGCGTTTATTGAAAGAGCAACTGCTCCGATGCCTCACGGTGTAAATGAACTCGTGCGCACACAGTACCGTCTCTTCCAAAAGGAACTACAGTCGTATGAAGTAAAACAACAAGAACATCAATTATTCATTAACCACTGGGTGCATCAAATGAAGACACCTGTGTCTGTTATGCAACTTATGGTACTCGAAATGGAAGATGAACATTTGATTCCGAAATTCAAAAAAGAATTAGAACGATTAAATCAAGGACTCGATATGGCTTTATATATGGCAAGGTTAAATAACTTCCATGAAGATTTCCACGTTGAGACGATTTCATTAAAAGATGCGGTAACAAAAAATATTAACGGATTAAAAGAACTATTCATTCGAAATGGGGTCTTCCCTGTTTTAGAAGTTCATTCCGATTTAAAAGTTGCTTCTGATGCGAAATGGCTAAAGTTCATCATTTATCAGTTAATGACAAATGCAGTTCGTTACTCTGGTGAGCGCGGGAAGAAAGTTTTCTTATCTGCTTATCGAAACGGAAAAGATATTATTTTAGAAGTTCGCGATGAAGGTGTTGGTATTCCGCAAGAAGATATTCGAAGAGTATTTGAACCGTTTTACACTGGGAAAAACGGTCGCGCATTCGGAGAATCTACTGGTATGGGACTTTATATTGTAAGTAAAATTTGTGATTATTTAGGTCACTCTGTCAAACTAGATTCTGAAGTTGGTAAAGGAACGACGATTAAAATCATCTTCCACAACGCTGCAAATAATCAAGCAGAACATACAGAGAAGGTGACCGAAGCATGATCGGAACATATGCTAGCAAAATGTATGAGAACTTACTCTCATACATTTTTTGCAATAAAACTACATATTTACCTTCTAACGGGAGGTACATATTATGACATTTTGGCAGTTTGCCTTTAAAAATGTAACGCGTAATTCCAGAGCTTATTTTGCTTATTTCTTAAGCAGTTCCTTTTCAATTGCTGTTTTCTTTTCGTTTGCTGTTTATTTGTTTCATCCGAAATTACAAAATCCCACTATGATCTCTGAAATTTCAGGATTAATGATTTTTTCAGAAGTTGTTATTGTCTTGTTCTCGTTCTTTTTTCTACTCTATTCAATTGGATCGTTTTTAAAAGTTCGTAAAAAGCAATTTGGTATTTTAACTATTTTAGGTATATCAAAAAAACAATTACATCGACTCGTTTTCACTGAAAATATGTTAATTGGTATTTTATCTATCTTTTTCGGTATGCAGTTTGGATTTGTATTTTCACAATTTTTCTTATTAGTGACAGCGAAAATTACACATCTACCAGGGATATATTTATATCCACCTACGAATGCTTTCATTTTAACAACGATTGTATTTCTTGGTCTCTTTATCGCTGTATCTTCATTTACACCCATGCTAATTCGTACGAAAAAGACGGTAAACCTTTTAAAAACTAATGGTGGGAAACAAAAGGAAAGAAAACCATCCATATTCATTTCTCTATTTGGTGCTATCTGTTTATTAGGTGGTTATATTTTAGCTGCAAACCCTAAATATTTCTTCTCAATAAACACGCAAGTAGGCGTTATCTATATGGTTTCAAGTGTTTTTGTGATTCCAGCACTTGTTACAATTGGGACATATTTTTTCTTTTCTCAAATTAGTTTCTTACTTATTTATATTTTAAAGAAAAGAAGAAATTTTTATATGAAACGAATTAACATGCTTTGGATTTCGGATTTAGCAAGTCGTATTCGAACGAATATCAATATGCTTTTTATTGTAGCGATGCTTTCTACAATTGCTTTCACAATGATTACGTTCCTATATGGATTCGGAAAGTTTACAAAGCTAGATGTTGCGAGAACTTCACCTTTTCCATTTTCTTATTTTTCATATGACGCAAATCCTTTTGTTAACGAGCATTTAACTTGGCTTGAAAAGCAGTTACAAAAGGAAGATTTCTCTTATAAAAAACTAAAAGCTGATTTATATGAAACACCACTGAAAGAAGATGAAGGTATAACGACTTACAATGACATCTATGCAATGAAACAAAGTGACTATAACAAACTTGCAGCTTCCCTGCGAATGAAACAACTATTCATGAGCGATAACGAAGCATATGTCTTAACAGGTAGCGCTTATTTCACCTTATTCAGCCAATTTGAGCCAAGCTACAATAGAAAATCCATTACACTTTCTAGCACAAATACGACATTACAAGTAAAAGGATATGAACAAGTAGGGGCCATTCCCTCTGACTTTTCATATCAAACTTTAATTTTACCTGACGCTGTTGTAAACAACTTACCAAATACAACAAAGCATGTAGCAGCGTACAATTATAACGTACAAAACTGGGAAAAGACGTATGAAATCGCTGATGATTTTATGAAAAAAATACAAAGAGATCGACAGGAATTCCAATACGAAGGACCCCTTATACGCTCCTATGAATCAGCAGGCTCATTATATAGAATTACATCAGGAAGTGCCGCATACTTCCTAATCGGGACATTCTTAGGTGTCATTTTCTTTATTGGAGCAGGTAGCGTTCTTTACTTTAGACTGTATACTGATTTAACGAATGAACAAGAAAAATATGTAGCAATTTCAAAAATTGGTGTAACAGATGTAGAGATGAAAATATCTGCAACCATTCAACTTAGCATTTTATTTTTCGTTCCGTACGTTATGGCGTCCATTCATACAATGTTCGCAACAAAAATGCTCCAAGACGTAATTGATTTATCACTATTCAAAGAAATTTCAGCTGTTCTTATTATTTTTGGAGTCGTTGAAGTCATCTTTTTCTTATTTATTCGTTCCTTTTACATGCAAAAGTTATCAGAGTATACGAATGGTTAAGTTTTATAAATATATTAGTACAGGAAAAGGGTATCTCTTATATCCTTTTCTTCTTCACTCTATTAGGAGGTTCAGGTGAATGACATTTTGGCAGTTTGCATTCAAAAACGTAAACCGGAACGCCAGAGCTTATTTCGCCTATTTTGTAAGTAGTGCATTTTCCATTGCAATTTTTTTCTCGTTTGCGGTTTATTTATTTCATCCTAAATTGCATATGACAGGCGTGAATGCTGCTCTGAACATATTAATGACAATTTCAGAAATTGTCATTGTATTCTTTTCATTTTTCTTTTTACTATATTCAATCGGTACTTTCTTAAAAGTACGAAAAAAGCAATTTGGGATTTTAACAGTACTTGGCATATCTCAAAAACAATTAAAGAGACTCGTATTTCTAGAAAACATGCTAATTGGTGTTCTTTCCATCTTTTTCGGCATTCAACTTGGACTTGTCTTCTCGCAGTTCTTTTTATTAGTTACCGCCAAAATTACACATGTTCCTGGTTTATATTTATATTGGCCAACAGCTGCCATTATTTTAACTATGATCATTTTTCTAGGACTCTTCATTCTCGTCTCATCGTTTACGCCGATGCTCATTCGGACGAGAAAGGCTGTACGTCTTTTAAAAGAAGGAACAAAACAAAAAGAAAGAAAAGCATCCGTGCTCATCTCTCTATTTGGTGCGACATGTTTAATATCTGGATACGTACTAGCAGCAAATCCGCTATATTTCATGTCGCTCGGCGAAGTAGTTGGGCTTTTGTACGCCGCCACCAGTATATTTCTCATTCCGTCACTTGTTGCAGCTGGAACATACTTTTTCTTTTCACAAATTAGTTTTTTACTCATTCGTATATTAAAAACGCGAAGAACATTTTATATGAAGCGAATTAATATGCTTTGGATTTCTGATTTAGCAGCGCGCATTCGGACAAACATTAACATGCTCTTTATTGTAGCGATGCTATCAACACTTGCTTTTACTATGATTACATTCTTATATGGTTTTGGTAAATTTATGAAGTTCGATACAGTAAGAGAAAATCCTTTTCCTTTTACATATTTATCACATACTGAAAATACGTTAGCGGATGAACATTTAAATTGGTTAAAACAAAAGTTTAACGAAGAGCAATTTACTTATAAACAATTTAAAACGGATATATATGAAGTATCTTCAGCGGAAGGAAATTCTCAGCTCTATTATGCAATTAAACAAAGTGACTATAATGTACTTGCTAAGGCTTTAAATTGGGAAACGCTCACGGTAAATAAGAATGAATCTTATATTCTTATGAAAGACTTAGATGATCAGGTTATTGGAACGCTTCATAATAAAGACAAGAAAAATACTCTTACACTTACTCAAAACAATTTACAACTACAAGTGAAAGAATATAAAAGTTATAACCCATTCCCAAATCGCTTAATATACCAATTGCTCATACTATCTGATGAAAATGTAGAGGCGTTATCATCCGTTTCAAAACAGATGAGTGTATATAGCTTTAAAGTTAAGGACTGGGAAAAAGCTAATAACATCGGCTCTTTATTCATAGAAAAAGTGAATACAGACGGGAACAACATTCAAGCAGAGCACCCGCCTTTCCATGCAAGTGAAGCGAGCGATTCTCTATACACAACAAAACAAAATGTCGCTTCGTTCTTCTTAATTGGGACTTTCTTAGGTGTTATTTTCTTTATTGGTGCTGGCAGTGTTCTTTACTTCAGAATGTATACAGATTTAACAAATGAGCAAGAAAAGTATGTAACGATTACAAAAATCGGTTTAACAGAAGCTGAGATGAAACGATCTGCTACAATTCAACTTGCAATTCTTTTCTTTGTTCCATACATTATGGCATCGATTCATACGATGTTTGCGACAAAGATGCTACAAGAAGTATTACATCTCTCGTTCTTCGCTGAGATTACAGTCGTACTTATGATTTTTGGAACGGTTGAAATTTTATTTTTCCTTTTAATTCGTTCCTTCTATATGCAAAAATTATCACAACACATTAAGTTTTAACGGATAGAAAGGTGATTACTATGGAAGAAGTTTTACACATAAAAAACGTCTCAAAAGTGTATGAAGGAAAAGTCCCTCATACTGCTTTAAAAAATATAAATTTACATGTAGATAAAGGTGAATTTGTCGCTATCATGGGACCATCTGGTAGTGGTAAATCTACATTTTTAAACGTTATCTCTACAATTGATTCACCTACTTCTGGTGATGTCGTTATTAACGGAAAAAAACCGCACACATTTCGTAGAGAGAAGTTAGCTATTTTCCGCCGCCAAGAGTTAGGATTTGTTTTCCAAAACTTTAACCTACTAGATACACTAACAATCGGTGAAAATATCGTACTACCTTTAACATTAGATAATGTTCCATTAAAAGAAATGGACGAAAAGCTTAATAACATTTCCAAAAAGCTTGGCATTGATCATATTTTAGACAAACGTATTTTTGAAGTTTCTGGGGGACAAGCACAACGTACCGCAGTAGCACGTGCTGTTATTCATCATCCGTCACTTCTACTTGCCGATGAGCCAACGGGAAATTTAGATTCAAAAGCGGCAATTGACGTGATGGAACTATTTACGAAATTGAATAAAGAAGAAGATGCAACAATTTTAATGGTTACGCACGATCCATTCGCAGCAAGTTACTGTAACCGCGTCATTTTTATTAAAGATGGCGAGCTTTACAACGAACTACATCGCGGGCTATATCGCGAAAAGTTTTATCAAGAAATATTAGATGTTTTAGCATTATTAGGAGGAAGACGTGGATGACATTTTGGCAATTTGCATTTAAAAATGTCTCGCGTAATTCTAAAGCATATTTCGCTTATTTTGTAAGTAGTGCTTTTTCTATCATGGTTTTCTTTTCATTTACTGTATACGCGTATCACCCGCGCTTCCAAAATGTACAAAGCTTTCAAGAACGTGATCCTCTAATGAACTTAGCTAGTACAGCACAGCTTGTTATCGTTATGTTCTCGTTCTTCTTTCTCTTATATTCAATTGGAACATTTTTAAATGTACGGAAGCAGCAATTCGGGATACTCACGATTCTCGGTATCTCACAGAAACAATTAAAAAGACTTTTATTTACTGAAAACATGATCATCGGGATATTGTCTATCTTTATCGGCATTCAAGGTGGCCTTGTATTTTCTAACTTTTTCTTATTAGTCACTTCGAAATTAACAAATGCGAAAGGTCTCTATTTATATTGGCCAACAGAAGCGATAATCGTGACAACCGTAACGTTTATCATTTTATTTTTAATCGTTTCTACGTTTACACCGATGTTTATTCGTACGCGTAAAACAGTCCATCTTATTAAAGGGAACAAGAAAGTGACAGCCGAAAAAAGGCCGTCTATACTCATTTCGATATTTGCTTTAACTTGTTTAGGGTTATGTTATTATATTGCTGGTTATCCACAAGGCTACGTAACCGAAAAAAATGTGCAAAACGGATCTGTCTTCTTTATTATATTATCTATTTTGCCACTCGTAGTAATCGGAACATATTTTTTCTTTTCACAAACATTTCTTCTTTTTATCTATATTTTAAAGAAGCGTAGAAAGTTTTATTTGAAACAAATAAACATGTTATGGATTTCAGATTTAGTTGCTCGTACCCGTAGTAATATTAATGTACTCTTTATCGTTTCTATGCTATCTGCGCTTGCATTTACGATTATTATCGGACTATTTGCTGCGAATAATAATACAAAAGCGTCGATACTAGAGCGATATCCTATTCCCTTCACATACAAATTAGAAGGGGATCATTCCCTTGAACGAAAGCACGTTAATACTATTGAATCCGAACTTTCCAATGCTCATTTTCAATATAAAAAATATAAATTTACGCTTTTAAAAGATACTGCTTCAAAAGAAGAGATTGCAATTATGAAAATGAGTGATTATAACGAAATTGCTAAACAGTTAAAGAGACCTACAATCACCCTTGATTCAAAAGAAGTTTACATTATTTCTGGCTATTCACCAGAGCTATTAAACCTTGTATCAAATCCATTTGTAAAACAAAATACAATTACGCTTGAATCCAATAAAAAGGAGTTTTATATAAAGGGATTTATTAACAAAGGAATAGCACCACCATTTGCATTAGCAAATTTAGTTATTATGCAAGATTATGCAATCGATACTATGATTCCTCATATTGAAACCATTACAGTTTATAACTACTTCGTGGATAATTGGGAAAATGCAATTATTCCAACAAAAAATATATTAAAAAGTATTAGTAATGACACCGAAAAATATTATGAGGCACATAAAGACGATAAGCATGCATCTCCCGTTCCTTTTAATATTTATACAGCTACTGATGAGTTACTCCATAATAAAGAAAATGCAGTTGCTCAATTCTTTATTTGGGCATTTCTTGGCTTTATCTTCTTTATCGGTGCGGCTAGCGTTTTATACTTCCGTATGTATAACGACTTAACGAATGAAAAACAAAAATACATTACGATTACAAAACTAGGCTTAACTGAATCAGAAATGTTTCGCTCTGCAACGATTCAGTTAGGAATTTTATTTTTCGTTCCTTATATCGTTGCTGGTGTTCACACATTATTTGCGGTTAAGTTTTTACAAAGCATGTTTTCTTTCTCATTACTAAAAGAGTTATTAATTATACTCACCTTTTTCGGGATTATCGAGATCATTTTCTTCTTCTTAATCCGTTCTCTGTACATTAATAAATTATCACAGCATATAAAAATATGAATAAAATAGCCTTGTGCAGTATGCACAAGGCTATTTTCAATAGTTTTTAATTAGCAGCAATATCCACCATAGCCGCCGCCATAACCGCCGTAACCACCATAACCACAACCGCCTCCGCCTCCGCCGAAGCAGCTAGCACCGATGATAATTAATAAAATAAACAATACGATTAGAAGCGCAAAACCGCCTCCGCAACCATGGTGTCTGCGGTTACAATCATCATGTCTGTGTTCACACTTTTCGCTCATTACTCTATTCCTCCTTTAGTATCATTCATAACAAGTTCACCTTGCTCTAAATGAGGGGATTCCATTTATAGTATGTTTTCAGGGCGAATAGGAAGCTTGGCTTACCTAAAAACGGGCTTGTTTTTGGAAATGGGCTTCATCAAAAAAAGATACCAATTAAGGTATCTTCTAAATAAAAGTATTTAATAAAAGCGCAAAACCAAATGCAATAAATGATAACAATGTCTCAAGTACCGTCCACGTTTTAAACGTTTCCTTCACCGTTAATCCTAAATACTCTTTTACAAGCCAAAACCCTGCATCATTTACGTGAGAAAACATTAATGATCCTGCACCTGTTGCTATAACGAGCAATTCTAAATTTACACCTGACATGTGCTGAATAACTGGTGAAACAATCCCTGCTGCTGTCGTTAATGCTACTGTCGCTGAACCTGTTGCAATTCGAATTAATCCAGCTACCATGAAAGCTAACACAATTGGTGATAACGATATATGTTCTGCCATTTGGGCAATCGCTGTTCCAACGCCGCTTTCAATTAATATTTGTTTAAATCCACCGCCTGCACCAATAATTAAAATAATGGAACCGACCGGTAATAAACTTTCATCCATTAATTTTTTAATCACCTTTTTATTAATTCCTTGCCTTATTCCAAGTAAATAAAATGCTGCAAAACATGAAATAAGTAAAGCAATTACTGGACTTCCTATAAATACAAAAAATTCAGTTATCTTTTTCGGTAATGAAATATATGGTGCAACTACTGATAAAATCATCAATACAACTGGTAATAAAATAATAAAAAATGAAACTTTACGACTTGGTAAATCTGTTGATACAGTCGTAACTCGAACAAGCTCTGGTTCATTTTCAGGTATAACCCTTTTATGTACCCACTTTGCAAATATCGGTCCTGCGATAATGGCTGCTGGTAACGCGATAAGTAATGAATATAAAAGTACCTTTCCTAAGTTCGCGTTATAAATACCGATTGCTGTCATCGCCCCTGGATGTGGTGGTACAAGCCCGTGCACAATAGATAATCCAGCAATAACAGGTAACGCAATTAATAATATATTTTGCTTCGTCGTTTTTCGAATAGAAATAACAAGTGGTAATAAAATGACGATCCCCACTTCAAAAAATACCGGAATCCCTATAACAAATCCTGCAAATAACATAGCCCAAGGTAGTTTCTTTACACCGAAAAATCGAATAAAGAAGTCTGCCACTTGCATGCCGGCCCCTGAATCGGACATCATTTTTCCTAAAATTGTTCCGAGAGCTAAAATACCAACTAGATGCCCTAGTACACTACCGACACCAGTTTCATAGGCAGTCACTATTTTCGTCAAATTCAATCCAGACATGATAGCTAAAAATAAACTTGCAACTGTTAAACTGATAAATGCATGCCATTTCCACCATGATACCCCTAAAATAACAATCGCGATTGCAAGTAACGTGACGATTAATAAGTATATATCCATCTCTCATTCCCCTTACTTTTATCCCGTATTTGCAGGCAATAAGCACCTAATTGGTGCGGGATGAATCTAATGAAACACTTTATAAAAAAAGAGGGCGAATCCCCTCTTTTTTATACGTCATAATTCACTACATAATGCTGCATTTCTGTGTTGTAGTAGCCTTCGCTATATTCAATTACTTCTCCAACTTCATCGTAAGAATAGCGCATACGTTTTAATAGCGCTGTCCCCTCTTTTTCACCTAACGCTTCGGCAACGAAACTAGGCGCAAGCCCAACAGCGAATTCATCTCTGAAGTTTTCTAAATGTATACCTCGGTCTTCCACTAAATCGTAAAGCGATTGCAAGTCAAAGTCCGATAAATCTGTACTTGCCATGTGTGCTGAGAAATAGTGCGTATAATGAATGTACGGTGCATCATTTAACGTATATAAACGTTCAATGCGAAAACTTTCCTTACCGAATAATCGAAATGGCACCGTTCCTTCTTCATTATGAACGATTTCTGCTTTGAGCAATTTCTTCTGTACTTTATATCCTTCTTCCACTAACACTTCTGTAAATTTCTTACCCTTTGACAACTTTGTCGCAGAAGTATTACGGATAACTTTCGTTCCTTTACCGCTTTTCTTTTCTAAATATCCTTCTTGAGCAAGTTCTTTAATCGCATTACGCACTGTAATTTTGCTCACTTTGAACTCTTCTTCTAACTGCGGTTCGGAAGGAATATTCGTATGAATCGCATATACACCATGCAATATTCGATCACGAATAATATTTTTTATTTGTAAATATAATGGTCCTTTTTTCCTCGTTACGTTCACCGTTACACCCACTACCTTTCTACATCACCTACTGATGCCGTCATTGCCCGAAGTATATCCTTCTCTGATGACATTGGCGTATCACCGACGATTGTATGTGCAAGCATTCCAGCTGCTGACGCAAATGAAACAGCTTTCTCTGGTGCAAACTCTTCTATCTCGCCATGAATAATCCCGCTCGTATAAGCATCTCCAGCACCTATTCTATCATATACAGAAAACGTAAGTGTTTTTGCAAAAGTGAACGCACCATCTTTACATATAAACCCGCGAAGCGAGTGTGTATTATCGCTATTAATAGAGCGATGTGTACCAGCAATTGTAGCGATATGATATGTTTCAGCAACCTTTGGAATAAGATCAACAAGTTGCGCCTCTCGCTCCGTCTCCTCGGTTTTCATTCCCAGAACGAACATTGCATCTTTTTCGTTCATCATAACGATATCAGCAAGAGCCAGCATTTCTTCATAATGTGGTTTCGCCTGCTTATACCCGTCTTCTCCCCAAAGAGATGGACGATAGTTGCAATCAAAGACGACAGTTCCTCCGTTTTCTTTCACTGCTTTCGCTAAAGATTTCATATGATGGCGCACCGTATCATTCATCGCAAGTGTAATCCCGCAAAAATGAACGATATCAATTTCCTTTGCGATTTCTTCAAATTGATACATGTCTTCACATGCCGTATTGAAACTACTTTCTAATCGATTTGAATAAGTAACGCGGCTTGCACGTGCGCCAAATCCATTTTCTAAAAAGTACATGCCGACATATTTACCGCCTCTTGAAATAAACGGCGTCCGAATGCCTAACTTTTGAATATGTGATACCGCAGCATCCCCAACCGAGTTCTCTGGTAAAGTTGAAATAAGAAAGCCTTCGTGACCGAGATGAGAAAGTGCTGCTGCAACATTCACACCTGTACCAGAAAATGAGTAGTTTAATGTGTTAGCTTGCGACAACAACTCATATCCTGGTACTTGCAGGCGCATCATTACTTCGCCGAATGCTGCAATTTTCTTACGCATTTTGATCAACTAGCTTCTTCACTACCGCTAATAATTCGCGAACATCTTCTACTTTCGTATTGCCAGTTTCTTTATCAATAATAGAAGAGTACACGTGCGGGATAACTTGCTCTACATTTGCTTCTAGCGCAATACGTACAATTGTTTCGAAGTTTTCTTTATCAATTCCGCCTGTTGGCTCTAATGCAAATCCCTCTTCCGCACAAGCTTTCGCAACTGCGCGATATTCTTCTTCATGAGCTAAACCTTTCATTGGGAAGTATTTCAATGAATTTCCGCCCATATCACGTACAAGTGCGATTGCTGTTTTAATTGGAACGATTGCTTTTTCCTCTCCAGCTGCACTAATTGGACCCGTAGAAATATTTACGTACCCTACTTTTCCTGTTGGAGATACTAAACTATTAATCCAGCTATCTTTTCCGCCAAGATTTGCACGTGTCGCTCCAACTGAAGGGAACACTTGATTAATATGACTACCAGGATAATGCTTCGCAATTTCAGCTACAACTGCTGCTTGGCGATTATCTCCTGCGCCTAATCCGATTGATACAGCGTCATCAATTTCTTTTCCGTATGCTTTCATCGCTGTAACTGCTTCTTCTACTGTTGGATAATCTTTTGATAACACTCCAACAACTACATAACCTTCTGCGGCCTCAAAAATGTCTTTCGCATTTTCGATATTGTTCGCTAATACATTTAATGCTACGCGGCCTTTATAAAAACGTTTTTGAATGTTTGTCATTTTAGTTTCCCCCTACAATTTCTCTCATTTTTTCTTCGATTACATGTATGTCATCACCTTGAAGTGGACGTGGATCGATATCAAAGAATCCTTGTCTTACTCCGTAATCACGTGTGTAAATGGCAATTTCCCCTTCGCGTAATGCTGTTACAACATCTTTTGCTGATTTATTTAACTCATTCTCGTTAATGTGAATGCGTGCTCTAAAGATTGCTCTTCCTGCTTCATCTTGAACGATCGTTACATTTACACCGTTTAATTCTTTTAGCGGCATAAGTACTTGTAATAACTCTTTTTCTTGCTCACTCTTATCTTGTTTTACTCCGTACTCATCAAGTGCTTGAAGTAGACCGAAAGTTGTTTCTTTCCCAACTTTCATACTTCTTCCGATGCAATGTAATTGTACTTTCAGCCACTCGATATATTTTCGTTTACCGCCGACAATACCAGAAGTTGGTCCTTCAATTGCCTTTGAACCGCTATAAATGGCAAGGTCTGAATACTTCACATATTTTTGAATATCTTCTTCAGCTGCCGCATCGACGATAAGTGGTACGTTATTTCGCTGCGCAACTTCCCATGCTTCTTCAACAGAAATCATATTTTTTTGCACGGCATGATGGGATTTCACATATAGAATTGCTGCTGTATTTTCACCAATCGCATCTTCAATATGCTCTGCTTTCCCTTCATTTGCGTAACCCACTTCAACAAGCTTACCGCCACCTAAATAAATCATCGTTTCAACAGGAGCACCGTATTGAACGTTATGACCTTTTAACATAATCACTTCGTTTTTCGCGATGACCTCTTGATGAAGTCTTTCACTTTTACGGCGATTTCCTTCTGTAACGATACCAGCGATAGAAAGCGCAATTCCGCTCGATGCTGAATTCACAACGACTGCTGCCTCCGAATCTAGAATTCTCGCAATATGGTCTCCTGCTTTATCTACTAAATCTGCAATTTCCACATAATTTTGTCCACCATGTTTCATCGCATCCATAACTGTATTTGTAGGAGCGGATACACCTAAAATACTCATTCTACCGCTCGCATTAATTACTCTTTTTAATCCGTACTTAGCATTCAATGAATGACCCATTGATTACAACCCCTTTCGTATCAATTCTTCTTTCAGCAATGCGCTGATCCCCTTCTGAATCAATTAACGTAATCGGTTCATCTTTCACCGTAAATAAAGTTAAATTTGCAATATCGCCTTCTTGAATACGGCCAAGCTCTGGTTTTTTCAGCCACTCTGCCGCATTTTTCGTAACCGCATCAATTACTTCTTCTAGCAGATAACCTAAGTAAAGGAATTTCGAAAGAACGTGAGCCATACTATACACTGGGCCGTGTATACGATTCTTCCGGTAAATATCTGTACTAATTGTATTAAAGGCAATACCGTGACGCTTCGCCGCTTCTGCTACTTTAAAAGAAAAACTAGCATTACCGTGACCAACATCTAAATGAACACCGCGCTTCACTGCATCTAGTAATACAGGTAGCGGTTTGCCTTCTTCATCAAATAAATTATTTTCTTTCCCGTTTAAGTAATGTGTAATGACATCATCTTTTTCTAAAAGAGGTACAACTTCCTCAATGCGAGGAGGCGCTGAACCGATATGTACCATAATCGGCAATGATGTTTCACGAGATAACGAGCGTGCAACATGAAGCGGTTCAATTCCGCTGTCACAAACAACACTTTTACTCATTCTCGCCTTTAACCCAACGATGACATCTTTATACTTTTCTACTGCTTCTATTACTTTCTCTTTATCTATCCATTCCATATTGGATAATTCATCAATTCGTTTCAAACCGATGCGAGAAATATTTAAAAAGGCAAATAAATTCGTTTTCGCCTGTTCTCTACTTTGTACTAAATCTGCAATACGATCAGCTCCGCAGCTACCCGCATCAACAATTGTCGTTACCCCTTGCTTAACGCCAATTTCATCCACCTCATCGCCATACGGATCAAACTCTGGAAAAGCATGAACGTGTAAATCAATCCAGCCACTCGATACGTAAGTACCTGAGTAATCAAGAACCTTTCCACCCTCGCCAGCACCAGCTTTCGTCACCTGTGCGATTTTATTATTTTCAATTACAATGTCAATCTCTTCCCCGTTCACACGTTTCACATTACGTAGTACGAATCGTTCTGTCATTGTACTTCCACCCTTTTCTATAAGAAGCCACAAGAATACGCTTACATTAAAATTTCATTTTATATGTCTTTCACACGTTTAGCGTAACACAAAAAAAGGGAGAAGTAAATATAACGTTATAATGTTTAAAGGTGAAATAAAAGATACTCCTCAAAATAATGATAGTACAGGAATTTATATCAACGCTTCAACAAGGAATATCGATTTACCGACAAAAAACGCCAATCCCCTTCTTATATACGAAAAGGCTGCTCCAAAAGGGAACAACCTCTTTATCTATTCCTGAACCGTCACGATAACCCCATCCATATTATTCCCCGAAATTTCATACTGCTTATTCGCTGGAACATTCACGTTCCTGTTCCCAGACACTTTATAATAAGAAACCGTATATTTCTTCCCCTCTACATTCGTTGAAATTTCTTTTTTCTCTTTTAAAAAGTCTAAGTATTCCTCCAATGTAATTTTCTCTTTTTGCATAATCGCACTATGGGGTAAGCCAACATAACGTATGTGCCACGGCTCATATTGAATGCCTGTAATATGACTTTTATTTTTTGGATAACGTAAAACAAAGCCGTGCTTCCATACATTATCCGCAATCCATTTTCCTTCAGGCGCTTTCTCCATTTTCTTTTGCGTAGATCCAATGTCGAGTGATAATCCTAAATTATGTTCACTATATCCTGCTGGAAGTGCATAGTCAGATCCCATTTCTTTATACAATTTACTTTGCTCTTTAAAATCTCGATACCCACTACTCATTAAGAAATGCTGTACTCCATCTTTTCCAGCTGCATCGACAACGTTCAAAAAATTTTTCACAACACCCTTTGATAAGCGAAGATTTCTATCAAATATGACGTAACCTCTTACTAATTCACTATTGTGATTTACATTTATAATGTCAGACCTAATACTATCTTTTTTAACTGGGTAATCTTTATTAACTAATAATAGATCCCCTTTATAAATTTCTTCTTTTGTAATCTCTATCTTTTCCGTATTCGCAGCTCTTACCGTATTATCTTTGTCAGCAATTTTAACATCGATCTCTTTTTGAAATAACGGTGATATATAAAAACCTACACAGATTGTACATGCTATAAATAGAGAAATAAATACCCACTTTTTCATTTCTAGTTCCTCCTTAACGTAACTTACGTATAGAATAGAAAAAACTATTAAAATAAAAAGTGGGGTAAAGTTTAAATTTTTATTAAATTGCTTCGCTCTCTTCTTTTGGCAATCTCACTTCAAATATCGTTCTAATCACATTACTTTCAGCAGAAATCTTCCCATCATGCTGTTCAACAATATTTTTCGCGATAAACAGTCCAAGGCCTGTACTACCTTGTTGCTCTGACCTTGCTTTATCACCTGTATAAAACATATCAAAAAGATACGGTAAATCTTCTTCCGGAATGCTATCTCCGTAATTAATAATTTGTACGACTACCTCTTCACTCTCAATATATCCGTTCACATCGACAAACTTTCCATCATACCCGTAACGAATCGCGTTCGTTAAAAGATTTTCAAATACCCTCGCTAATAATTTTCCATCACCGCTAATAGGTAAATAAGAATCCATGTTCAATCTCGCTTCTAAACCCTTTTTCTCTAATAACGGATACAATTCTTCCTCTAACTGTATAAGCAATTCACTTATATCAATTGGTCTTTTGTCCAGCTGCAACATCCCATAATTCATTCTCGTAATTTCAAATAATTCATCAATTAAACTTTCCAGCCTTTCGGATTTCGTAAAAGCGATTGTGGAAAAATGTTTAATTTGTTCTTTCGTCAAATTCTCATCTTTAAGAATTAAATCTAAATAACCTAAAACAGATGTTAACGGCGTTCTTAAATCGTGAGCTAAATTAACAATGAGCTGGTCTTTACTACTTTCCGCAAAGTCTCCTCGTTCAACCGCTTCCTTTAATTTTTCACTCGCTACATTTATTTCACGTGCGATATATCCAAACTCATCATTAGATGAAACGCGCACTTCATTTGTAAAATCACCGTTTGCCAAATGATGAATTCCGTTTGAAATCTCATCAAAATATTTTAAATACGGCCTAGTAAGGAAGAAGAAAAACATAATGGATAGAGGAATGAAAATAATCAAAAAGAAATTAACATCCCCAATTTGTCTTACCATGGAACGAAATTGAGCTAACGGATCCTCAAAACGAACGACTAATTTATAATAAATCCGTAATCCTTCATAAATGATATACGTTACACCGCCAGCAAATATCATACTTAACGCAAATAGCATAACCATCTTCGAGCGAAAGCTTCTCATCTTTTTAGCCATTGAAAGTATACCCTACTCCCCAAACTGTTTTTATTAACTTATTCTTTCTTTTATCTTCCCCAAGTTTTTTCCGCAACGTACGAATATGTACCATAACCGTATTTCCGCCTTCATAATAATCATCTGCCCATACTTGCTGAAAAATATTTTCCACATTGTACACTTTCTTCGGATGGCTCGCTAATAAATATAAAATATCAAACTCTTTCGGTGTTAATTCAACTTGTTCTCCGTACACATTCACTGTTCTTCGCTCAGGATCAATAACGACTCCGCCTACCTCTAAAGCAGATTTATTCTCCGCTACCTTCGGCTGATTTAACGTAAGAAATCGGCGTAATTGTGCATTTACACGTGCGACTAATTCAATCGGTGTAAAAGGTTTCGTCATATAATCATCTGCACCTAATACTAAACCTGTCACCTTATCAAAATCAGACGTTTTCGCACTTAAGAAAATGATTGGCATATGGTGCTTCGCGCGAATTTGGCGCGTCACTTCATAACCATCCATTTTCGGCATCATAATATCTAAAACCACTAAATCGATTGGCTGCGTTTCAATAATATGAATTGCCTCTTCTCCATCAGCTGCTTTCACGACGTGGTAACCTTCTTTTTCTAAATGTATCTCAATTAAATCAGCAATTTCTGCCTCATCATCCGCTATTAAAATTGAAATGTTCTTCATTTTACTCCCCCTTTACCCCGCTATTTGCGGGCAGTAAGACTCCCACCTCAAAATTCGGGTGAATCAAAGAAGTTAGGTGGAAGATCAACTGCCCATAAAAGCCCGATTGGTTCAACTAATAATCAGTGGGGATGCCCCCACTGATTAAAGTTTCACTTTATACGCTCGATTGTAAACTAGTCTATCCAATTTGTACAATACGAAAAGGTTACTCACAGGAGTAACCTTTGTAAATGAAATTATATCGACGATTATTGAAATATATCGACTTACCGACAATTAACAACAAAATCCTACCGCTATTTGCGGGCATCCTGATTAAATTCACCGCTCCAAAACTATCCGCTGCTTCGTGATTTCCGCCAGCCTTCCTCGATTTACTTCATACTCAGTGTCAACACTTTGCGGTACAATCACCTTTCCGCCCTCAAGCATCACTTCCGGCGAAATAATATCCTTCTCCCAATGTCGGCTAGAGGCAGATATATCACCTGGAATCGTAAAGTTTGGCAGTGAAGCAAGCGCAACATTTTGTGCTCGTGAAATCCCCATCTCTACCATACCACCGCACCAAACTGATATGTTATGCTCCATGCAGTAATCATGAATTTGAATGGATTCTGTTAATCCACCCACTCGCCCTGGTTTAATATTAACGATTCGGCAACTGCCAAGCGTAATCGCAACGCGCGCGTCTTCTAAACTATGGATGCTTTCGTCTAAACAAATCGGCGTTTCCATTTTCTTTTGCAGTTGTGCATGATCAAGAAAATCGTAATCCGCTAGCGGTTGTTCAATCATCATCAATTGAAATTCATCTAATCGTTTCAGTTTCTCCGTATCAGCTAATGTATACGCTGAATTTGCATCAGCCATTAACGGGATGCTTGGAAACTCTTTACGAATTTCTTTCAATAACTCGTAGTCGTGCTCTGGCTTTATTTTCACTTTAAAACGCTCATATCCTTCTTCTGCATACTTCTCGATTTGTTTTAACATAACCGAAATTGTATTGATACCAATCACAACGCCTACTTCAATTTCAGTCCTAGTTCCGCCAAGCAATGTCGCTAATGACTTCTTTTGACGCTTTGTATATAAATCCCAAACAGCCCCTTCAATTCCGGCCTTTGCCATTCTGTTTCTCTTTATATGCTTGAACAACCCTGGTATTTCATTCGGATGAGAAATTTCAGCTTTCAATAAATCCGGTATTAAAAAATCTTGAAGTACATGTAGCGCTGTCTTCACCGTTTCTTCCGTATACCACGGTTCAGAGAACGCAACAACTTCGCCAAATCCAATGTATCCGTCCGTATTTTCTAATTCAATGACGATACTTTCACGCTTTTCATACGTTCCGTAGCTTGCAGCAAACGGGATTACGAGTGGCATTTCCGTTATATGAAGTGTCGCTTTTTTTATTTCCACTTACATCTCCTCCACTAATTGTCTTAACTCTCGTCTTAACAATTTTTTCGAAGCATTTCGTGGTAATTCCTCTAAGAAACACGCTTTCTTCGGCACTTTATATTTCGCTAATTTCTCCTCGCAAAAATGCAGAATTTCTTCTTCTGTTACCTCTCCACTTTTTACAACAAAAGCAGCGGGTACTTGTCCCCATTTATCGTCAGTCATACCGACAACACCGGCTTCCGCTACCATCGGATGAGAAAGCAACACTTCTTCAATTTGAGCCGGATATATATTTTCTCCGCCAGAAATAATTAAATCACTGCGGCGATCTAGTACGTATAAAAATCCTTCTCCATCTAAATAACCGAGGTCACCAGTATGAAGCCATCCGTTTTGAATTGTTTCGCTTGTCGCATCTTCACGGTTAAAATAACCACCTGTTACATTCGGTCCTTTTACTACGATCTCGCCTTCCACAAACGGCGGTACTACTACGCCATCTTTTTCAATACGAAGTTGGCACTGAAATAGTGGTTTCCCAGCTGATCCTACTTTCGTTAACATATAATCTGCGGATAACGTACAAATTTGCGACGACGTTTCTGTCATACCGTACGTTTGATACACAGGAATTCCTTTATCTACACAAGTTTCTAATAACGGTTTCGGCGCTGGTCCTCCGCCAAGTAACATACATCGTAAAGAAGATGGATATGTCTCTTCTCCAAGTCTCTCTAATAAATCAGTTAACATTTTAGAAACGACAGAAATGATCGTAACACCTCTCGTTTGAAGTGCTTTATGAATAAAATCAGCATCATATTTCGGAACGAGTAAAATACGCATTCCGTACATAACATTTTTCATTAAAAGAGATAGCCCGCCAACGTGGAACATTGGCATACAAGCTAACCAGCAATCATCATCACGAAGCCCTAAATTAAGCGAAGAACCGACTGCGCTTGCCCAGTGATTGCCGTACGTTAAAATAACGCCTTTCGGTTTTCCTGTCGTCCCTGACGTATAAATGATTGTCATCGCTTCTTCTAAAGAGAATTCTTCTTGTATAGAGGCTTCCGCCTTCGATCCATTCATCACTTCGGCGAACGAATATACAGGAACATCTTTAGCCTCGAAATCTTGATCCGTCACTAAGCATATAACTTCAGCATCATCCATTTGCCAAAGTAGCTCTTCTCTTGAAAGACGCGTATTTAAAAGCACAGCTACTGCACCTACGTAAGATAGGGCGTGAATAACTGTAATCATCTCCATACCATTTTTCATCAGAACAGCCACCTTTTGCCCACGCTTCACTCCTACATGCGTGAGGTGTTCACAAACAGATACTACTTTTTCATGCAGCTCCATAAAAGTAACCTTTTCATCCTCTATTTCAATTGCAGTGCGATCTGGTGTTAAAAATGCACGTTGCATTAACCAATTTGGCATCGTCTCCATCACTCATTCTCCTTTCATGAAAGAAAGAGACTTGATATGACATCAAGTCTCTTAGTTATTTTGTTTCCGGTTGATCTCATCTAGCTACAGCGGCTAGAACAGTCGGTCGTTTCACGCCTTCCTACGAGGCAAAAAGCGCCTCTTCGTCAGAAGCTCCATCCCCCTCACATTCTAAGCGAGAAAGTAAAAAACACTTTCTGTGCGAAAGAACCTTAGCCTACGAGGCTAAACAGTCGGCTCCGCTTTTGGTTTGATCAAGGGAAACGAGGGAATTGACCGAAGTCCGGACTGCGTTTTTCTTTGAACGCGTCACGACCTTCTTTTGCTTCGTCAGTTGTGTAGTACAATAACGTTGCATCTCCAGCTAGTTGTTGAATACCAGCTAGACCGTCTGTGTCTGCGTTGAATGCAGCTTTTAGGAAACGAAGTGCCATTGGGCTGTTTGCTAAGATTTCTTGTGCCCATTGTACTGTTTCTGCTTCAAGCTCTTCTAATGGTACTACTGTGTTTACTAAGCCCATATCAAGCGCTTCTTGTGCGCTGTATTGACGGCATAGGTACCAAATTTCGCGAGCTTTCTTGTGGCCTACCATACGAGCTAAGTAACCAGCTCCGTATCCACCGTCAAAGCTTCCTACTTTAGGACCAGTTTGTCCGAATACAGCGTTGTCTGCAGCGATTGTTAAGTCACATACGATATGAAGTACGTGTCCACCACCGATTGCATAACCTGCTACCATTGCGATAACTGGTTTAGGAATTGCGCGAATTAGACGTTGTAAGTCTAATACATTTAAACGAGGGATTTGGTCGTCACCTACATATCCACCATGACCGCGAACTTTTTGGTCGCCGCCAGAACAGAATGCACGTCCACCTTCACCTGTTAAAATGATAACGCCAACATTTGCATCATCACGAGCGTGTGCAAAAGCGTTGATTAACTCCATTACCGTTTTAGGACGGAATGCGTTATGTACTTCAGGACGGTTAATCGAAATTTTTGCGATACCATTGTATGTTGAATAAATAATATCTTCGTAATTGCCTTCTTTTACCCATTCAATAGCCATTACAACTACCTCCTTGTATATTTCTGATCTCCTCTATAAGTGTAGCTTCCTTCTTAGATGAAAAAGCATCACTGCATAGTTTTTAGAAATCCCTTTACTATTGTATCAAACTTTTCCGGTTGTTCCACATGAATTGCATGGCCAGCACCATCAATTTTCACAAATTTCGCGTCAGAGATGCATTTTTCGATGTTTTTTAATATGCGAAAGAACTTTTCATCATGCTCCCCGTTCATTAAAAGAACAGGTATTTTTAAGTTTTGCAGCTCGTTCCACCATGAAGGCTGAGCCCCTGTTCCCATGCCGCGCAAGCTATTTGCAATTCCTTTTGGATTGTTAGCAAGTCTTTCTTGTCGCACTGCTTCTTGTGCGTTTTGTGCTAAACGTTTTTGCGTTTCAAACAGCGGAATATTTTCCCACATCGTTACAAAACTATTGATGCCTTCTCGCTCAATTTTATCGGCAAGTCGCTCATCTTTTTCACGACGTTCTTCTCTCTCATCTTCACTTTTGAGCCCAGCTGTACAATTTTCTAACAAAAGGGAATGTACATACTCTGGATATAGACATGCCATCGTAATCGCCAGTCTACCGCCCATTGAATAGCCAAGTATGTGCGCTCTTTCAATATGAAGGTAATCTAATAGTTCTTTCATTTGCAATGCTACATTTCGAATATCATAGTGAGTTACATCTTCAGGACTTTCCGTTTTTCCGTGCCCCACAATGTCTACTAAAATGACTTGAAACTGCTCACTCCAAGAAGGAACGAAGGAACGCCACGTTTCCATGCTTCCCGTAAAACCATGAAGAAGTAGAAGTGGTTCCCCGCTTCCGACTACTTCATATTCATACGATACACCTTGCAGCGTTACGTTCATTTTGATTCACCTTGCAACGATGTAGTAATTACGTCCTGCGTTTTTGCCCACAATTTACGGTGCAATGTTAAGTTTTCATCACGGTTCGTACAAATTTCTACAACGTGTAAACCTTCCGTCGTCGTTCCCTTTTGTACCTCTTCTCGGAATTGCTCCCAACCATTTACACGACTAAATGAACCGCCGTACATTTTGACAACATGCTCATAATCAAGTCCAATTGGCGTTCCAAATAATGATTCAAAATGTTCCTTTTTCTCATATTGTGGTAAGAATGAGAAAATACCGCCACCATCATTGTTTACAACGACAATCGTTATATTTAATTCATGTAATTTTGCGGCTAATAATCCGTTTAAATCGTGATAGAATGATAAATCACCAATAACTAATACGAGCGGATCGCAAATAATGCTCGCTCCTAAAGCTGTCGAAATGATGCCATCAATCCCATTTACACCACGGTTTGCCATCACTTGAATATTTTTATCCGATGTGAAGAAGAATGAATCTGTATCACGAATTGGCATACTATTACTCGCAAATAATGTTGCCCCTTCTGGTAGTACGCGGACGATATCCGTAATAACTTTCCCTTCAAATGCAGTTTCATATGTTTCCATTTCACGAAGCGTTTCCTTCGTTTTTTCGTTTATATGTTGCCACATTCCGAACCAATCATTCTTTTTCATAACTGGCAGTTTTTCTATTAATGCACTGCAAAATGCAATATCACTTGCTTGGACAACTTCTGTCGCAACGAGAGCTGGATCTCTCCATTGTCCAGATTCGTCAACAACGATATGAACAGCTTTCGTCTGTTTTTTGATGAACTGCGTTAATGCTTTCGAAACAGGCATCCCACCAAAACGAATCATAACTTCTGGCTTCCACGTTTCTTTTAACAGCTCATTTCGTAAAAATGTATCGTAACAGTCGATTACCATCGTTTTATCGTGATGTCCGCTACGAATGTTAGAAAGTGGATCCGCTAATATTGGATATCCCGTTTTCTCAGCTAGTTCTGCCGTAAACGCTGCGATTTCTGAATGACTATCATCTCCACAAATAATAAGCCCCTTTTCCATATGTGAAAGGCGCCCTACAAGAGAATCTACATATTCACTCGGCATCATCACGTTCCCTTGCTGAACTACTCCTGTATATTCCCCGCGTCCTTTATCCCATAAACTTTCTAATGAGAAATCTGGGATAAGCGGCTCGCGAACTGGAAAATTAAGATGAACAGGTCCTTGCGGCGCTAGAAGTGCGCTTGCTATCGTGCGCTGCGTCGTCATGCGAGCATAATGATACATCGCTTCACTCGCTTCTGGAAGTGCCATCTCTGTAAATTGCTTCACAAATGTACCGTATAAATTGAATTGATTCATCGCTTGTGGCGCACCAACATCTCTTAATTCATGCGGTCTATCTGCCGTTAAGACGATAAGCGGCACTCGTGAATGAAAAGCTTCACATACAGCTGGATAATAGTTTGCTGCTGCCGTTCCTGACGTACATAATAATGCAACAGGGCGTTTTTTTGCTTTTGCGATACCGAGTGCAAAAAATCCCGCTGATCTTTCATCTACATGTAAATATGTGTTCATTCCTTCATGTTGTTCCATTAGTAGAGCAATCGGTGTTGACCGTGAGCCTGGACTAATGACAACATCACATACATTTAGACGCGTCAGTTCATCCACGAACGCGCCTAAATAATATGATAATGCTTCTATATGATTGTTCATTTCATTAATTCCTCCAAAGCACCAAGCATCGGTCTAAACTTCAAGCTTGTTTCTTCATATTCAAGTTGCGGTACTGAATCAATTACAATCCCGCACCCAGCAAATAAGGATGCTTTCGCGCCATTTAATAATCCGCAGCGAAGTGCAACCGCAAATTCACCATTTCCTTCATCATCTATCCAGCCAATCGGTGCACCATATAACCCTCTGTCTAACAATTCAACATCACGAATCAGTTTCATCGCTTCCAAACGAGGTGTCCCGCCAAGAGCTGGTGTTGGATGTAATTCTTCTACCATTGTCAAAAGACTCGCATCGCCTTTTGCCTCTACAGGCGTATATAAATGAATTAAGTTTTTCGTTGTTAATAAGCCCGGACTTTCCGGAATATTAACGGATTCGCAGTGCTCATTTAGTACTCCTCGAATCATGTTCACAACATAACCGTGTTCAGCTAAATTCTTTTCATCATGAAGAAGCGCATTACTATTTCGTTCACTTTCTTCTATAGATTGACCATGACCAGTTGAACCAGCAAGACACATCGAAGTAAACTTCTCATCTTCTTTGCGAATTAATCTCTCTGGCGTCGCTCCTAAGAAGCATGCTCCTTTATAATCAAAAGAAAATACGTAACAATCTGGTTGCCCAATGCGAAGTGCTTCTAAAACAAGAGCAGAATCAATATGATGATCCATTTCTACTTTTAGCTCCCTCGCTAATACAACCTTCTGCACGTTCCCCTGCTTCATCTCATCCTGCACTTTCTCAATGGCCTTCATCCAGCCTTGCGGATCTACTTCTACTTTAGAAGTAACTGTTAATTTCGATCCTTCGAGTGCACATTTACTCTCCCAAAAAATTTTCTCTTCTAAAGAAACAATTTCGTTATAAAGAGTTTCTGCACAATCAGTTGCTGAAACGAATGTATTCATTGTTAACCATGCTTTTTCATTTTTTACAGTTAATAAAAATGCTGGTAGTGAAAATGTCGTATCATCAAATTCTTTCCATAAGTCGGTTTTCTCTTTTTCTTGGTCAAATGAAAATCCACCAAATAAAAGAGGACCTGTTCCAAATTCGTATCTTTCTCTTTGTACAAATGCTTTCTCTTTTACTTTATCCCACTCGTCACGAGCCGTTTGAAAGCGTTTGTGAGAAGAAGTTGCTATAGTGAAAACAGAGCCAATTCCAGCAAATATTACATGCTGAGCTGGGTCTGCAAAATAACATCTATTTTCGAATGAGATCCTTTTTCCTGCTGCATAAAACAGAAGCGGATCTATCCAGTCTATTTGTTTTACGAAGCTCACCAATATTTTTTCATCAGTTGCACGCTTAATGGCTGCACTAAGAACTTCTTGCAAGCCTATTTGTTTCGTTTGAATCACAATTGTCTCCCCCCTATGGGCGAAAAATAGTCATAATTACGCTTGATTTTAAGATACACCTCAAACGAAAGGCCTGTCAACGTTTAGCATTTCTGAGAAATTCACCTTCTCTTCCTAGAAAATAAACGTTGACACTAAATGATGCTTTTTCTACACTTAGTTGTGTACAATATGTGACCAAAGGAGGATTCAACATGGAAATGAACGTCGAAACGAATTCCTCTCCTACGGCGCCAAAGCCAAGTAAGCAAACCGGCTGGCGCATTTGGTGGAGTTTACTACGTCCCCATACATTAACAGCAGCTTTCGTTCCTGTTTTCATCGGAACAGCCTATGCGATGCAGGTCGGAGGTATAAATCAAATACATCTCCCTCTTTTCCTTATGATGCTTCTCGCTTGTCTTCTCATTCAAGCAGCAACAAACATGTTTAATGAATACTTTGATTATAAAAGAGGACTCGATCACGAAGGGTCAGTTGGTATCGGCGGCGCTATCGTTCGCGATGGCATTCAGCCAAAAACGGTGCTTAACTTAGCATTTGGATTTTTCGGGATCGCAATACTATTAGGTGTTTATATTTGTATGAATTCTAGCTGGTGGCTTGCTGCAATCGGTCTTGTTTGTATGGCCGTTGCTTACCTTTATACAGGTGGCCCACTTCCAATTGCATATACACCATTTGGAGAGTTAACAGCCGGATTATTTATGGGTGTCATTATTATTGGAATTTCATTCTTTATTCAAACTGGAACTGTAACATCAGAAGTCGTTTTACTATCTATTCCAAGCTCCATTTTAATTGGTGCCATTTTACTAGCTAATAACATTCGTGACTTAGATGGCGATAAAGAAAACGGTCGTAAAACGTTAGCAATTCTCGTTGGACGCGAAAGAGCCGTTGGTGTACTCGCTTCTATGTTCATCGTTTCTTATATTTGGACAATCGCTCTAATTATCGTTAACATCGTATCACCATGGATGCTTATCGTATTTTTAAGTGCACCGAAAGCATTGAAAGCGACGAAAGGCTTTATCGGCAAAAGTATTCCAATGGAAATGGTACCTGCGATGATTGCAACAGCAAAAACAAATACAATCTTCGGTCTCCTCATGGGAATCGGATTATTGCTTGGATATTTCCTATAAAGTGAAACTTTAATCAACTGCCCGTTAATGCGGGATAAAAAGGAGCTGCTGACGTGGCTCCTTTTTCATATACCAATTTCAGCTCATAATTCCTACTCTCAACGCTCATACTATGTAAAGAAACTGAATTGTAGGAAGGTGGACGACTATGTTAACTCCACAACAAATAAATCAATTTAAATCTATTTTAGAAAAACAACAGCAAGAAGTTGAACAAACAATACAAACTCATGAGAATACAGATCGTGCTTCTGAACGCGATTCTGTTGGAGAATTATCTAGCTATGACAATCATCCAGGTGATATGGCTACAGAATTGTACGAACGTGAGAAAGATTTCGGGCTCATCGAATTTTGGCATAAGCAGCTAGAAGATACAAAACATGCCCTGCAAAAAATTGAAGAAGGTACGTATGGAATTTGCGAAGTATCTGGCGAAGAAATTCCGTTTGAAAGATTAGAGGCAATGCCAACCGCTACAACATGTATTCAGCACACTACAAATAAATTAAATATGAACACGCGACCAGTTGAAGAAGAGGTGTTGGCTCCTTCTTTTCACAAGCACGACGAAGATCATTCTGTAGAATACGATGCTGAAGATGCATGGCAAGATGTCGCAAATTATGGGACATCGGAAACACCGTCCGATTTAGAAAGACAGGATTCCAAAAACTATAATGGCATGTACGTAAATAGTGAAGAAAATGTTGGGTATGTAGAGGATTTCGAAAATTTTATAGGAACAGACATGTATGGCAAAAATCCTCAAGTTTTCGCCACAGAAGAACATGAAGAGTATGAACAAATGCTTGATGACTTTGAAGAGCGTACTTTCAAAGGCGAGTTATCTTCAAATGAATCTAGCTCCAAAGAATAAAAAAAGCATTCCGAAATTCGGAATGCTTTTTTTCGCTAGCTAATTAGTTTTTTGTAACGTTAGCTGCTTGTGGTCCGCGGTTTCCTTCAACGATTTCGAAAGAAACTTCTTGACCTTCTTCTAAAGTTTTGAAGCCGTCGCCTTGGATAGCTGAGAAATGTACGAATACGTCTTCTCCGCCTTCAACTTCGATGAAGCCAAAACCTTTTTCGCCGTTAAACCATTTAACTTTACCTGTTTGCATGTCATGTACCTCCTAAATAAAAATGAAACTATGAATCCACATGAAAAGGTGGATATAAAGGACATGAATGTATAACAAGCTTACAGCCTTTAATACAACGTGCTTTATTTCCGTACCACATTATGTAGCTCAATAGTATTTTCACTATATCATGCTATGTCAAAAACGTCAAATGAGAACACTTTCAACCCATCGTTTTTTATAATCCTAGTATAACCTTAAATTTTCATTCTATTTTTATTCAAAAATTAACAAATCTACAGTATTCTAATTCCTTTGATTTCTGTACAATATAATTACTACATATGATGAGGTGAAAAAATGCAAGCACATGAAATCGAGTATAAATTATATGGCGATGATATGCAGTTTGTTGAAATTGAATTAGATCCAGAAGAAAGCGTTATCGCAGAGGCTGGCGCAATGATGATGATGGAAGATCATATCGAAATGGAAACCATTTTCGGTGATGGTTCTGGCCCATCTAGTGGTCTATTCGGTAAATTAATGGGCGCTGGTAAGCGTCTTGTTACAGGTGAAAGTATGTTTATGACTGTCTTTACAAATACAGGTCATGGCAAGCGCCACGTATCATTCGCCGCTCCTTATCCAGGAAAAATCATCCCTGTTGATTTAACACAATATCAAGGGAAAGTCGTTTGTCAAAAAGACGCGTTTCTTTGTGCAGCAAAGGGCGTTTCTATCGGAATTGAGTTTACGAAAAAAATTGGAACTGGTTTCTTCGGTGGTGAAGGTTTCATCATGCAGAAACTTGAAGGTGATGGACTCGCTTTCATGCATGCAGGAGGAACTGTATATAAGCGTGAATTAAAACCTGGCGAAAGACTTCGCATCGATACAGGTTGTCTCGTTGCCATGACAAAAGACGTTAACTACGATATCGAGTTCGTTGGAAAAGTAAAAACAGCTCTATTTGGCGGCGAAGGCTTATTCTTCGCAACGTTAGAAGGTCCTGGAACGGTTTGGATTCAGTCCTTAACACTTAGCCGTTTAGCAGCACGTCTTACAAGCCCAGCAGCTCAAAACAGCGGTGAAGGCAGCGTCTTAGGCGGACTTGGACGTTTATTAGATGGAAAAGAGTAAACAGTGCCCTTATAGGGTGCTGTTTTATTTTGGCATGATTCGTCCATAAGTCGCTATAATTTCATCCACTAATTTATATACGCGATACAAACTATTTGCCCCCTCCAAAAGAATGAATCAAGTCCCTCACTGCATATATTGAACTATACCTTTTCTTAAGGAGGGCTTCCTTAATGCGTACTCCTTTATCCTTCGATAAAGATACCGCCATATTGTTAGCTTCTTGTTGTGAGTTAACGTATGAACAATATAAACAAAATGGGATTTTCGAAATACCGGATGGTTTTCAATATGTACAAGGCTTTCAAGGAAAAACCATTCAAACGACAGAATGGTTCGGATTCATACTAGAATCTGAGGATACGATTATTGTAGCTTTTCGCGGAACACAAACAGATACAGACTGGATTATCGATTCACTCGTTAACCAAAAACCATACCCATATGCTTTAAACAGCGGAAATGTCCATAACGGCTTTCTTTCCATTTATGAATCTTGCCGAGATTCTATTATGGATATGCTCGTATCACTACCAGCCCATAAAAAACTCCTTGCAACAGGTCATAGCTTAGGCGGCGCGCTCGCCACACTACATATACTCGATGCGCGTATCAACACCGCCTTCGCACAGTACGGTCTTTATACATTTGCCTCTCCCAAAGTGGGCGATATTGCATTTCGTAATTATTATAAACTACAAGTAGCTAGTAGCTTTCGCTTCGTTAATCTATTTGATGTCGTTCCTCTTCTCCCTCCGCGCAATGTCCATTTTAATGACCAAGACTGGGAATATGCACACGTTCATCACAACATGACTTTTACAAAAAACACAAAATCTATTACAAATAATCATGCCATGACAACATACAAAACATGTCTGACTTCTCATTTTTAACCAGGTAATGATTGGAAACCCTATATCCTTATACTATAATAATATATGAAGTTATTTTTGGATGAGGGGACCTTACATGCTAAAATTTATCTTTGCACTTTTTCTCATTGTAATTTTTACGTTTACGGGTTTCTTTACATTTTCATACTTTGCGACTGGAGAATATGGTGGAACAGGTATCATGTATACTGCCATCCCATTTCTTTCTTAAGCAAAAAAGGAAAAACGAGCTTAATGAGATTAAGCTCGTTTTTTAGCAATTATATTCCTCTTTTAAAAGTGAATACACTTTGTCTCCATGAATAAAAGTCCCTTCAAAAGGGACTTTCACTTAATACTGTGTAACGGCATTACCAATACTCCAAATCTCATTACTATACTGTAAAATCGTTCGATCACTCGCAAAATGACCAGACTGTGCAATATTTAAAATCGACATTTCTAGCCACTTCGTTCGGTTTTCATACGCTCTACCGACAGCTTCTTGTCTTTCCGCATATGGACCAAAATCTCGCAGAACGAAGTATTCATCATTTTGAATTACGAGAGAATCATAAATCGCTTCAAATTCAGCTCCCGAATGTGCAAAGAAACCATTCGTTAACTGATCTACTACTTTTTTAATATGCATATTGTGGTGATAATAATCACTTGCACGATATCCACCATTTTGATAGTAATGAAGAACCTCTTCCGCTGTTAAGCCAAAAATGAAACAGTTATCATCACCGACCCGGTCTTTTATTTCAACATTAGCTCCGTCTAACGTTCCGAGTGTAATCGCACCATTCATCATAAATTTCATATTCCCTGTTCCTGATGCTTCTTTACTCGCAGTTGAAATTTGCTCACTCACATCCGCAGCTGGGAATATATCTTCCGCTAAAGACACTCGATAGTTTTCTAGAAAGATAACTTTCATATATTGGCTTACGTACGGATCATTATTCACTTTCCTTGCGAGTTCATTGATTAATTTAATAATTTTTTTCGCATAGTAATAGCCAGGTGATGCTTTCGCTCCAAAGATAAAAGTACGCGGATAAAATGTAAAACTAGCATCCTCTTTCAAACGGTTATACAAATATAAAATATGAAGAACGTTTAATAGTTGTCGTTTGTAAGCATGTAGTCTTTTTACTTGCACATCAAAAATAGAATTAGGATCAATTGTAATCCCCATTTTATTATGAATACGCTCCGCTAAAATCTCTTTACGCTCTTGTTTTACCTCTGCAAATTTCTCTTGAAAACTCGCATCATATTGAACTAATTGTAGCTCTTGAAGCTTAATCGGTTCTTTCTTCCACTCTGTTCCAATCGCCTCCGAAATAAGGTTTGTCAGCTGCGGATTCGCCTTCATTAACCAACGTCTATGAGCGATTCCATTCGTTTTATTATTAAACTTATCTGGATAAAACTCATAAAACAATCGCATTTCACGTTGCTTTAAAATTTCCGTATGAATTTTTGCTACACCATTTACGCTATGGCTACCGACAATTGCTAAATGAGCCATTTTCACAAGATCATGCGCAATAATCGCCATCTCTTCAATACGATGCCATTCATATGGATAACGTTCCCAAAGTTCATGACAGAAACGTTCATTAATCTCTTCAATAATCATATAAATTCTCGGTAATAACGGTTTAAAAATGTGAATTGGCCACTTCTCAAGCGCTTCTGATAACGTCGTATGATTCGTATAAGAAATCGTTTGTGTCGTTATGTGCCAAGCTTCTTCCCATGCTAGTTTTTCTTCATCTAATAAAATACGCATTAGTTCTGGAATCGCCAAAACTGGATGTGTATCATTAATATGAATCGCAATTTTCTCATGTAATTGACGAAGGTCACCATATCTTTCTCTATGCATACGAACGATATTTTGCAAACTTGCTGATACGAGGAAATACTGTTGCTTCAAACGAAGTATTTTCCCCTCATCATGCGTATCATCTGGATATAAAAACTCCGATACCGCCTCTGTTTCACGCTTATATTTCAAAATATCTTTGCAATTTTGCGGGAAAGGAACTGGTTCAGCATTCCAAAGTCTGAGTGTATTTACAGTACTCGTCTCATAACCTACTACTGGAACGTCATATGGTACTGCCATAATCACTTCTGCATTCGTATGCCTGAACTCTAAACGCCCGTCAATGTATAGCGGTTCAACATTGCCGAAATAACTTACTTCTACAGCTTGATCATGCCTTCTTACTTCCCATACGTTTTCATGCAGAAGCCACTGTTCTGGAAATTCAACTTGATAACCATCAACAATTTTTTGATCAAATAAGCCGTGCTTGTAACGAATTCCACAGCCATGACCTGGTAAGTTTAAAGATGCAAGTGAATCAAGGAAACAGGCTGCTAATCGTCCAAGTCCACCATTTCCAAGACCTGCATCTGCTTCCACCTCTTCTAACTGTTGCAAAGAAATCCCAAGCTCAGAAAGTCCTTGCTCACATACATCCCTGATGCCTAAATTTAATATGTTACTTCCAAGCAAACGCCCAAGTAAAAACTCAATGGATAAGTAATACATTTGCTTTTGCTCTCCAGACCGATAACTTTCGTTCGTTGCAATCCATTGACTATTCATATACTCACGTACCATGTACCCAAGCGTATTGTATTGATCACGAGTTGTAGAGTCTTTAAAACTTTTACCATACATCGTCTCTAACTTTTCTAGAAAAGCTGATTTGAAACTTTCAACATGAGTAAACATTTCTTCACCACCTACATGTTATTCCATGAGACTTTTATACAATTTCTTATAGGCAAGAGCTGATTTCTCCCAGCTATAATCTTCAGTCATCGCTTGTTTTACAAGCTGCTCCCATACCGGTTTATCATGATAAAATTCAATCGCACGAAGAACCGTGTGCAACATGTCATGCGCATTAAAGTTCGTGAAACTGAAACCATTTCCTTCTCCAGTTTCTTCGTCATAAGATTGTACAGTATCATTTAATCCGCCTGTCTCTCTTACAATCGGAATTGTACCGTACGCTAATGCGATAAGTTGTCCAAGTCCACACGGTTCAAATAGTGATGGCATTAAGAATAAATCACTTCCCGCATACACTTGGTGGGCTAGTTCTTCATTAAATCCGATATACACTTTTACCTTCTCAGGATACTCGTATGCCATCCACTCAAAGAATTGTTCATATTCAGAATCACCTGATCCTAAAATAATACATTGCACATCTTCCTCCATTATTTCGCGGAATACAGTACGTACTAAATCAAGACCTTTTTGCTTCGTTAATCTCGTTACCATCGAAATAATTGGTGTATCTTCTTTTTCTGGCAAACCAAAATAACGCTGCAAGGCGCGTTTATTTTCATTCTTTTCCTCTAATGACTCTGCATCATACTGAGCAGTAATATACGAATCTGTTTCTGGATTATATACGCTCGTATCAATTCCATTTACGATGCCGCTAAGCTTACCATTATTTTTTCGTAACAACCCATCTAACTTCTCACCGAAAAACTCATATTGAATTTCCTCTTTGTATGTCGGGCTAACCGCTGTAATTTGATCAGAAGCAATAATTCCGCCCTTCATAAAGTTCACATTTCCATAAAACTCTAGCTGCTCACTATGAAAATATTCATCACCAAGTTCTAACAAGTCGTACATCACTTCAGGAGGAAATACACCTTGGAACTGCAAATTATGAATCGTATACACCGTTTTAATATGCTCATATAATGGATTATCTTGATACTTTTCACGCAGTAAGAAATTCACCATAGCTGTATGCCAATCGTGGCTATGAAGAACATCCACTTCAAAATCAAGATGCGGAATACACTCTAAAACTGCTTTCGAAAAATAAGAAAAACGCTCTCCGTCATCATAATGACCATATAGAGAATCTCTCTTAAAATAATATTCATTATCTATTAAGTAATACGTAATCCCGTCTTGCTCACCTTTTAAAATTCCGCAATATTGATTTCTCCACCCAAGCGGGACGTTAATTACTTTATGTAACGTACATCCATCCCTTAATTTTTGCGGAATAAGACTATAATTTGGAAGTATAATGCGAACGTCCACGCCTAATTTTTTTAGCTCTTTTGGGAGCGCACCTGCTACATCAGCTAATCCTCCCGATTTAACAAATGGTACACATTCTGATACTGCAAATAAAATATTCACTTGTTGTCCCACTGCACGAAAAGCTTATACGACTTCCCTTGCAGCTTCCTCCCTTCGAGTTTTCATTTGAATGAATGCTTTAATCAGTGGAGGAAAAACCCCCACTGATTCTTTTAAGAATAACTATTAATCGTACTGTTTTGAATGCTTCCTTTTTCTACAACATATGGCTCATCGGCGTTTCCTTTTAGTACAACACCGTCACCAATTTTCACGTCTTTATCAATAATAACACCGTCTATTATACAGTTATCTCCAATTTTGCTCTTTTGCATAATAATGCTATTACGAACAATTGAGCCTTTTCCAATTTTAACAGAACGGGAGATAACACTATTTTCTACTTCTCCTTCAATAATACTGCCGTTTGCAATCATTGTATTTTTCACGGCTGCACCCTTCAGGTAACGAGTTGGTGGTTCATCTTTTACTTTCGTAAAGATCGGTGCTTCTTTCTTAAATAATTGCTTCCAAATAGCAGGTTGCAAAATTTCTAAGCTATGTTTATAGTAACTTTCAATTGAATCAATAATAGCTACATATCCTGTATGTTCATACGTAGCAATATGCAGTGATTTTCCGCGCTTTTCTCTCACTACATCAAATAAACTGTATTGCTCCACATCTTTATATGTCTCAAATAAATCTAACAATAATTGTTTCTTTAACACGTATGTTTGAAGCGAAACCCCTTCATGGCAAACTTCAGTAATATCAGCTGCCGTATGTATATGTCGCTCTAACACCGCTTGAAAATTTAATGCTGTTACGAGATGGCTATTCGTAATAACAACGTATTCTTCTCTAGCTCTTAAAAAATAATCAATATGTCTTCTAAAATGTGCAAAAGACCCAAATTCATCTTGGTCACATTGGCAATTTGGCGGGAATAAAAACAGTCCGTCTCTTTTTCTATCTAAATCCCACTGTTTTCCTGAACCAACATGGTCCATTAGTGAACGGTTTTTATGACTTGTAAAAACCGCTACACTATGAATATTAGAATTCACCATATTTGAAAGCATGAAATCAATGAGTCGATAACGGCCCCCAAATGGTAACGCCGCTAATGAACGATGCCCTGTTACTTTCTTTAAGGAAGGAAAACTTCCCGTTGCATTAATAATTCCTAACATTTTTTCTCCCATTCATTTCATCCCCCTTTTCTATTTCCCTTCAGCAATGAGTACTACATCGTCGACATTTTTTTCTGGACGAATAATTGTTCCATCTTCAATAACCATTTCCGATCCAACAATCGCTCTTTCAATCACAACATTTTTACCAATCTTCGCTCCTGGCATAACGACGGAATCAATAACCATACTACCTTCTTCCACCGTCACCCCTTGGAATAATACAGAATGCTTCACGTCCCCTTCAATGACGCATCCTTCGTTAATAAGTGATTCTTCTACTTTTGCCTTTTCTGCAATATATTGAGGTGGCTCATTTGGATTCACAGAATAAATACGCCAATTACGATCGTTTAAATTCAGCGATGTTTCATCGCGAAGTAAATCCATATTCGCTTCCCATAAGCTTTTCACCGTTCCAACATCTTTCCAATATCCTTCAAACGGATACGCCATCAGCTTTTTCCCTTCATCTAATAAAAGCGGAAGTACATCTTTTCCGAAATCATTACTAGATTCAGGATTTCTTGCATCCATCTCTAAATACTCTTTCAAAATTGCCCAGTTAAAAATATAAATTCCCATTGATGCAAGATTACTTCTTGGAAATTGCGGTTTCTCTTCAAATTCAACAATCTCCATCTCTTCGTTCGTATTCATAATACCGAAGCGACTCGCTTCATCCCACGGCACTTCAATAACAGAAATCGAAACGTCCGCTTCTTTCTCAATATGGTAATCTAGCATTTTACTGTAATCCATTTTATAAATATGATCGCCTGATAAAATCAGAACATACTCTGGTTCATATTGACTTAAATAGTTTAAGTTTTGATAAATGGCACTTGCTGTACCTGTGTACCACTTCACACCTGAAGACTCCGCATAAGGAGGTAACACTGTGACTCCACCGCTTACTCGGTCTAAATCCCAAGCATTGCCGATTCCGATATAATTATGAAGTTCGAGTGGTTGATATTGCGTCAAAATCCCAACCGTTTCAATACCAGAATTCGCACAGTTACTTAGCGTAAAGTCAATAATGCGATATTTACCACCAAATGGAACAGCTGGCTTGGCTAAATTTTTTGTTAATGCACTTAATCGACTACCTTTTCCCCCTGCTAGTAACATTGCTACGCACTTTTGCTTTTGAGCCATCTTGTTTTTTGCTCCCCTTTCTCGTCTTCACTGGTCGTAATATGGATACGCCAAATGGTGGAATTGTAATTTCTACATGTGCCGCTTGATTATGATACGGTTCTTGAATCGTCTTGAGACGTTTCTTATTCACTTGCCCCGATCCGCCATATTGCTCAGCGTCACTGTTTAAAATCTCGTTATAATACTCGAAATCTGGCAAACCTACTTTATAGTTTTCATATGTAGCTTTCGTAAAATTACATACGACAACTAACGCATCTTCTTGTTTATCCCCTTGGCGGATAAACGAGAAAATACTTTGCTCATGATTATTAGCATCTATCCACTGAAATCCTTCAGGTGAATGATCAAGCTGCCAAAGTGGTTTGGAGCGCTTATACAATGCTATGAGCTCTTTAAAGTAATCATGCATATAACGATGCATTTCAAAATCATGTAAATTCCAATCTAAATCTTCAAGGTCTTTCCACTCATCAAACTGCCCGAATTCTCCACCCATAAAGAGCAATTTCTTACCTGGATGAGTAAAGAAATATCCATATAATAAACGAAGTTGAGCAAACTTATCCCAGTAATCTCCTGGCATTTTATTTAATAACGACTTTTTCCCATGAACGACTTCATCATGAGAAAGCGGTAATATGAAATTTTCAGAGTAAGCATATATTAAAGAGAACGTCATTTTCTCATGAATATACTTCCTGTACTCAGGCGCACACTCCATATATTTCAGCACATCATTCATCCAGCCCATATTCCATTTGTAATTGAACCCAAGCCCACCTTCATACGTTGGAGCTGTTACAAGTGGCCAAGCTGTTGAATCTTCTGCTGTCATAAGAAAATCTTCATCTTCTGCAAACACCGCTTCATTTAACTCTCGTAAAAATGAAACAGCGTGCTCATTACTTTGCTCTTGTCCTTCTTTATTCCAGTACAGCATATTCGCAACTGCATCCACCCTGAAACCGTCAATGTGGAAATACTTCATCCAAAATAACGCATTTGAAATTAAAAAATTACGTACTTCCCTCTTCCCTAAATCAAAATTAACAGTTCCCCATACTAGGTTTTCTTGTACATCTATATCTTTATATTCATAAGTCGGTGTCCCATCAAACAAATATAAACCGTGAGCATCTTTACAAAAATGCCCCGGCACCCAATCTAAAATGACACCGATTCCATATTTATGACATTCATCGACAAAATACATCAAATCATGTGGCGTGCCGAATCTACTTGTCGCTGCATAATATCCCGTCCCTTGATATCCCCAAGAACGATCATATGGATGCTCAACAAGCGGCATAATTTCAATATGTGTAAATTGATGTTCCACCACATACGGAATGAGCTCCTCGGCCATTTCTCTATAAGAATACAGAGCGCCATCTTCTTTCTTTTTCCAAGAACCGAAATGTAATTCATAAACTGTCATCGCTTCTTTATAAATCGATTTTTTCTTTCTCTTACGAATCCAGTTTTTATCATTCCATTCATATCCCTCTATATCAAAAACTACAGATGCCGTATTTGGTCTTACTTCTGCATATACTGCGTAAGGATCTGCTTTTAAAATAACGTCACCATCCATCGTTTCAATCGCATACTTATATATCTCATTCTCTTCAATATGCGGTACAAACAAGGACCAAATCCCCTCTTCTGTCACTTGTAGCATCTTATGTTGCTCATAATCCCATTCATTAAAATCTCCAACAACACTCATTGCTTTCGCATGAGGAGCCCATACTGTGAATCGTACACCTCGCATCCCATCTTCCGTCACAATATGTGCCCCAAAGATGTTATAACTGTCATAGTACTTTTCTGTATGAAACTCATCTCGTTTCACTTCTTCACAATTTATTACATCCAATATGTTCACCTCACTAAGATGACAGAAATTTTTTACTCTTTATCATTTCTGCGAAAAACTGAAATATCCTTGTTATTTTTTAAAAAATATTCGTTTTTTTCTTTAATTTCGCTTAAAATATTCAAATTTACTGTGTAAAATATCGAATTTTGACGAATATCCATTGCAAACGCTTCATTTCCTACTAGGCTTTCATCCTATTATTTATTTCTCAACCTTTATTTCATTAGATTGATTCTATTTTACTTGCTATTTATCACTTAAAATCACAACAAAATAATCTGTCATAAAAAAATGTTTCTCAACATTTTTTGTCACAATTTTATTGAAATGGAAAATTCATAAGCATATACTTGTTCTCAATAAAGAACTACGAACTCTCGCAAATATAATTCATACTGAAACACTATGTTTACTCTGTCCATGCTCCAAGAAAAAGTTTGATAAAAAATTAAATTAGGAGGCTTTCTTATGTCATTAAAACAAAAGGTTGGAATGGGAGTTGTCACAGCTTCACTTGGCTTATCCCTTACATTCGGCGGTGTATTCGCCTATTTCAGTGATTCTGAAACATCTAGTAACTCATTTCAAGCTGGTACACTAGATCTTTCTATTAACCCAAGTGTAATTGTTAATGTGAAAGATTTAAAACCAGGTGATTTGATTGAAAGAAACTTCAAGCTTGAAAATAAAGGAACATTGCATATTGCAAAAGTAGCACTTGAAACATCCTATGAAGTTACAGATGCAAAGCAAAATAATGATGGTGAAGATTTAGGCGATCACATCATCGTCAAATTTTTAGTGAATGATGGAAAGCCATCTAATCCAAACGATGATCATGAAATTTTGTGGGAAACAAAATTATCAGAATTAAAAACTATGAAACCGGAGGATGTAGCTACTTCTCTAGAACGTCATAACTTAATAGATGGTATTAAATCTGGTGAAACAGATTATTTACACGTTCTCTTCTCCTTTGAAGACAACGACCAAGATCAAAATAAATTCCAGGGTGATTCCCTGCAGCTAAACTGGACATTTCATGCAGAACAAACACCAGGCGTGGAGAAATAATTTTTAAAATATAAATTATCGGAGGCCTATATATGAAAAAGAAAAATCGTTTTGTTACCGGAATTGTGACGGCTGGCGTTCTATTTTCAACTGCCCTTCCGTTCAATGTACTTGCTGAAAACCCTATTAACCAAATTGACTCTTCAAACGCCCAGTCTTTACTATCAAAACTTTCTAAAGAACAGCGCCAAGCATTACAAACGTTAGATGCCAATCCTGGTTTTACTATTTCGCCAGATATTAATACGAGTAGTTCTGAACCAGTAAATATCATTGTAGAATTTCAAACTGCTCCAGTAAAGATTAATGAATTAAAACAAAAAGAAAAAGGATTACAAGCTGCTCCTGAAAATATAAAGGCACGTATTGATCAAGAACATGAGGAATTCCAAAAAGGATTAAAACGCCTTTATCAATTCAGCCCATCAGTAAAATCAGGGAATTTCCAGTCTGTACTAATTAAACGTTCTTATAAGCACGCTATAAATGGTGTTGCGCTAACGTTACCTGCAAATACAGTTGAAGAATTGTTACGCATTGGCGTTGTAAAACGTATTTGGAAAGATTACGAAGTGAAATTAAATTTACCAAAACAAGCAGAGCAGAAAGCACCTCAAAAACTAACAGATAGCATTCCCCAAATTGGGGTAGATAAGTTACATAGCGAGGGCATTACCGGAAAAGGAATTAAAGTTGGTGTACTAGATACAGGTATTGATTACAATCACCCTGACTTAAAAGACGTGTATAAAGGCTATCGCGCAAAACCGGGTGAGGATTCTAGTAAGGTAGACCCAAACTCCGTAAAAGGTTGGGACTTTATTAATAACGATGCAGATCCGATGGAAACAACTTATACAGAGTGGCAACAATCTGGCGCTCCTGAATTTGATGATCGTGGTTCTTCCTTCTATACCGCGCATGGTACTCACGTAGCAGGTATCGTTTCTGCTCAAAAGAAAAATAAATCAGATTCCGCAGTAAAAGGTGTTGCACCTGACATTGAACTGTATAACTATCGTGTACTAGGTCCTTACGGAAGCGGCGATAGTTCTGGTATTATTGCTGCAATCGATAAATCTATTTCTGACGGTATGAACGTCATTAACTTATCGTTAGGTGACGATAGCAACAATCCGCTTGATCCAACGTCTATCGCTGTCAATAACGCAATGCTTTCGGGCGTTGTTACAGTCGTTGCTGCCGGGAACTCTGGCCCAAATCCAGCGACACTTGGGTCACCAGGCGCTTCTCCATTTGCTATTACAGTTGGAGCAAGTGATAGCTCTATTTCCTTACCGAAACTATCCGGTCATGCTGGGCAATTACAATTCCCTAACCTAATTTTATTCGGCAAAAACTTCACTGATAAAATAGAGGATTTCAAAGGACAATCTCTCCCTATTGAATCTGTAGGAATCGGTACTCCTGACGAGTTTAGTAAAAAAGATGTAAAAGGAAAAATCGCTCTCGTTGCACGTGGTACAATCTCGTTTGATGAAAAAATCGCAAATGCGAAACAAGCTGGTGCAAAAGCAGTTATTATTTATAACAATGTGGATGGAGAAATTCCTTACTATATTGGCGAAAGTACAAAATACATTCCAGCATTCCGCCTAACGAAAGAAGATGGCGAAAAACTAAAAGCTCAAATTGAACAAGGCAAAACATCCTTAACTTTCGATGAAATAAATTATATTCAAACAGAAGGCGATCATCTTGCAGACTTTAGCTCACGCGGCCCTGTTACATCAAATGATGATATTAAACCTGATATTACAGCGCCTGGTGTTGCGGTACTTTCAACAGTACCTGAATATATTAACGACCCGCAAGAAGGTGAAAACTACGATGTTTCCTATGAACGTATGCAAGGAACATCCATGGCATCTCCTCATATCGCTGGCGTTGCTGCTCTTATTTTGCAAGAACACCCAGAATACTCTCCATTCGATGTAAAGGCATCTCTTATGAACACAGCTGATGATTTAAAAGAAAAGTATTCCGTATATGAAGTTGGAGCTGGACGAGTAGATGCTTATAACTCTGTTCACACGGAAACAAGTTTTAAAGTGTTAGATACGACAAAAACAATTGTCAATGATGAAGTGATTGAAGTACCAGACGAAACTGGATCCATTGCATTCGGTAAATACTATCAAAAAGACGGGGAATCCATTGAACAAAAACGAAAAATTAAAATTGAAAACCGCAATAAACAAGAGAAGAAAGAATTTAAAACAGAAATTTCTTATACACCAGCTTCTTCTGCCATTAATGACGCTACCGCAAACGGTGTAAAAATTTCTACTTCTGAAACAATTACGATTGATGCTGGTAAATCAGATGAAATTGAAGCAAAAATTAATATTCCTGCTGGTGCAAAGCAAGGCCGATATGAAGGATATATTCATATTACAAATACGAAAAATAAAGAAGAAACGTATCAAATTCCGTTCTCTATTCGTGTGTCAGAGCCTGGTATTGAAAATGCACTATTATCAAGAAAAACAATCTCAACTGATACATCTACATTCAATCCATACCGCGAATCATATGTTCACGGGGCGTTCCAATTAAATAGCGAACTTGAAACGTTAGATCTTATCGTGAAAGATTCCAAAACAAATAAAGCACTTGGCTTCATCGGAACATTAAACACGAGTGGCTTAAAAACAGATGTGTATTACTATTTAGATTCATTCTTTAACGGCAGAGTGTATCCTTTTACAAATGATCCTGCAAAACCAATTGGTGATGAAAAAATCGACTTACCAGAAGGAGATTACACAATTGAATTTGTTGGCTACGATAAAGCCGGGAAAGCACGTGTGAAAGGTGATTATGTCGTAATTGATAATACATCGCCAGAAGTGAAATTAACTGGATTACAGCCTGGTATTTATGAATTAAATGAAGAAAACTATACAGTAGAAGACGGTAAAAAAGCACTATGGATTAAAGGAAATGTATATGATTCTAACGTTGACTACTTAAGAGGAAAAGGATTAAACATTACGCAAGAAGCGAACGGCGTTATGTACTATGACTATTCTCCCTACTTGCACAAGTTTTTACCTATTACTGAAAATGGTGACTTTAAAGTTGGTATTACACCTGATTCCTTTAAAACTGAAGGTCCAATGAACACAGGCGTATATATTTTCGATTATGCAACTGCAGGTCCTGACTATCCAAGCGGTGTAAATAACTATTGGTTTATTCCGCAAGGTGCACAATATGCAAAAGCTAGTTATGATAAAAAAGAATTATATAAAGATGATGAATTCACTGTGACACTAAACGCCAAACATGTGAAACAATTTGTATCTGGAGAATTTAACGTAAAATTCCTAGAGAAGAACTTCAAATTTGCAAATGCGAAATTGAATCCTGCTTTTGAAAAACTCCTTTCTGAAAAAGGGGTAACCGCAAAAGTAAATGAGCCGAAACTAGAAGAAGGTTCTGTTACAGTAGGCGGAGCTATCGATGATAAAAACTTCGCCGGATTAGATGGTGACTTCCCGTTCATTGATGTAACTTTCAAGGTAGAAAATGATGAGTTTTATGAAGCAAATGCTCAATTAGATTTACCGGTGTTCGTTTACTGGAAACAAGGTGAATCAGAGCCAAGCAGAATGCGTGTGCTTCAAGATCAAACATTCTCAGTTATGTCTTTAAACTCAAAAGTAGAAGGAAATATTAAACCTGGTGCATTCTTAAATGAACGTGGATATTTAGATGAGAAATTCGATTATACAAAGCTTGGTGTAAAAGTATATGCAACAGATTCTTACCGTCATAAGTTTGAAGGCTCACTTGATAAATACGGTTACTTCAAATTGAATGGACTTCCTGTTAATAAACGTGATTATAACTTATACGTGGAGGTTCCAGGACATTTAACAAGCCGACTAACTACAAAACTAGGTACTGAAAAAGATGGTAAACTACTTGGTCAATATTATTATGCACGACCTGACGAAAACCTTGCTGGCGATGTAAATGCTGATAAAGTAATTGATATGAAAGATGCTGAAATTATCGCTAGCAACTATGGTAAAAAAGGACTATCTGTGAAAGACGGCGACCTTAACAAAGATGGCATTGTCGACGAAAAAGATATTCGTTTCGTTGAAAAGAACTTCTTGAAAAAAGGACCAGATGCATCTAAATCACAAATACCTGTTGAAAAATCAAAAAGCGGTACACTGGCAGATATTTTAAAGAAATTAGGATTAACACCTAAAAAATAATAATAAAGAGCACTCTATATAAAGTAGAGTGCTCTTTTCTATAAACGACCCTTATCCAGCAAAAGGGGTATATTGGGGATATACAAGGGAAACCGGAAAAGGAATTTATATTAAATTATATAAAAACTCAGAGGTAGGAAGCAGTTTCCCGCCTCTGAATTATTTAGCAATTATTATAGTACTGGTGCCATTGTTTCTTTTAATACTTTTACAGAATGAGCGAATTTCGCTTTTTCTTCTTCATTTAGCTCAAGTTCTACGATTTCACGTACACCTTCGCGGTTAATAACAGCTGGAACACCTACGAAAGCATCTTTCTCACCATATTGTCCTTCAAGGTATGCAGATACAGTTAATACGCTGTTCTCGTTGCTTAAGATTGCTTTAGTTACACGAAGTAGTGACATACCGATTCCGTAGTAAGTTGCACCTTTACGCTCGATGATATGGTAAGCTGCATCGCGTACATTTTCGAAGATTTTATCTAAGTCTTCTTGTTTGTACTGTTCGTTGTTAGCTAAGATTGTTTCTAGTTTTTGTACACCGATAGTAGCGTGGCTCCATACTGGAAGTTCAGTGTCACCGTGTTCACCAACGATGTAAGCATGAACGTTACGTGGATCTACATCTAAGTAGTCACCTAACATGTAACGGAAACGAGCAGAGTCTAAAGTAGTACCAGAACCGATTACGCGCTCTTTTGGTAAACCAGATTCTTTCCAAGTTACGTAAGTTAAAATATCAACTGGGTTAGTTGCGATTAAGAAGATTCCATCGAACCCGCTATCCATAATGCCGCGAACGATTTGTTTAAAGATCTTTGTATTTTTCTCAACTAAGTCTAAACGAGTTTCACCTGGCTTTTGTGGTAATCCAGCAGTGATAACAACTAGATCTGCATCTTTACAATCTGCATAGCTACCGCTCCAAACTTTTGTTGGTGATGGAGAGAATGGTACCGCATGGCTTAAGTCCATTGCTTCCCCTTCTGCTTTTGCTTCATTAACATCTACTAATACGAATTCTTCAGCTACACCTTGGTTGATCATTGAGTAAGCGTAACTACAACCTACAGCTCCTGTTCCTACTAATACTACACGATTGATACCTTTTTTCATGGTAATTTCCCCTCTCTATTGTTCACATATATTTTTTTATGATTGTTTAAGTAATTAATTAAAATACTAATTTAATGTTGTTTAACTTCTTTACATTCATATTGTAGCACGTATTATTGTGAATTACTTCACAAATTATGACCTATTTGTGAACTTTTTCACATAGAGTGTAAAGTTGATGGAATAGGTGTGGAATCCATCTCAATGGAGACGTTTTCTTTAGATTGTGAAAGGGATTTTCTTATGTTTTAGTCGGTAAGTGAAATTATATCAGCGATTTTTTAAATATATGGACCGTAACTCCAAATATATCAGCGATTTTTGCAATATATCGACTTACCGACAAAAACCGACAATGATAACAGCATAACAAACGCCATCCTTTCTGTATATTTCTACAAAAAGAATAGCGTCTTTTGATTATATGGATACAAATTTATCTTAGCTGGACAGCGATGTTTTTTCCATACACGTCAAATTAACATACCGTCACTTATTAACAGTCAATAAACATGTGAACCTAGCAAAGCTCTTTAATTATTGTAGCAACACAGTCGTTTTTAAATCTTCAGCACCTCCATTTTTTAATGTATCATTTAGATCACTAAGATACGTAGGTTCAATTGTTAAGGATTTTGGAGGATTATCCATTGGTGGAAGAGCTAAAACAATATGGTGTCCGTATAGTCCCGTGCTACCAACTTGCAAGCTGACTCCTTCGTAGATTTTTCCTTTATCATCAGTTACGGTATAATCAAGTGCTGGCCAGCTATCATTAGCTTCCATTTCTTTTGGATAATCAAAGGTCAAATCAATCCTCGTTGAAAGTGAAGAAAAGGTTACTTGATTTACTGTTAATGCATATAAATTATCTTTCGTTGATGTTTTTATATTAGGAGTGAATTTATGAATCTCACCTTCAACTTTTGTAAGAGGAAATGCTACGTTCCATATTCCTGTTTGTTCAAATAAATCTTTCCCATGGACGGAAACATCAATTTTATCACCAAATTCACCGTAATTAGCCAGAGTAAATTCATGCTGCTCAATAATGGTGTTTTGTCCTTTTGACTTCTGTGAAGTAGAACCAATTGCAGCTCTGACTTCTTTCCCATTAATGGTTATATAACTAAATCCAGCTTTCTCTTCATTACTTTTGGAAATAGGATTCTCTCCTTTGTATTCCACCGTGACCACTAAACGTCCACCATCGTAAACAGCTTCTTTCACATTCATCGTTAAACCACTATGACTATCTCGTCTCTCAATTGATGCGGCAAGCTCATCCTTTTCAATTTTATCAGAAGCAATATCATTAAATTGTGCATAAATGGAGCCTATAACTGGAACACCCGATAATGTCTTTGCCATGGTAGGAGAAATGAATCCAAAACCTAAGAGAGAAACACATATTCCACAAGCAATAAGACTAGAATACTTAATTGTTTTTTTTCTACGGTACTGATTTTTCTTAGCTTGAAGCATGGCTGTTTTTTCTCTTTGAATTAACCGATCTTCTGGTATAGGAATATCATTGATATGGTGATTAATTTCTTCTTTATTCATAACTATATCCCTCCTTTAAAATGGGGCGTAAGGCTTGCTTTGCTCGATGTAATTGAGATTTTACCGTTCCTTCTGGAGAATTAAGAACCTCAGCAATTTCCTTAATAGATAAATCGTGATAATACCTTAATAAAATAATGGTTTTGTAAGTAGGATCTAAGAAATTAAATGCCTCGGTTAAATCCAGCGATTGCTCTAATTTATTCATGCTCTCTTCTGTACATAAATTAGATAACATTTCATCATTCACAACAAATTGTCTAGAGGACTTTCTTACAAAATCAATGGATTTAAAAACAAGAATTTTAGTAATCCAACTTTGAAATTTCTCCGGCTTTTTTAATTTTCTCAATGAAAGATATGCTTCATAAATTGTTTCTTGGTATATATCCAGTGCATCTTGTTCATTTCTTACATAAGAATAGGCTGTTCGATATAGCTTTGGGCGAACAAAAGTAATAAGTTGTTCAAATGCTTGATCATTTCCTCTTGTTGCTTGGTTTACTAGATAGGCTATGTCCATTTTTATTTCTTCCTCCCTTTACTAATATAGTCGAATGAGAGAATAAAAAGGTTGCAAAAATAAATGCATATATATAAATCTCCTACAACTTATTGCAATAATTACTATCAAGCATTAAAGACACAAAAAACCCATAAAAAAAAGCAGACTATCCAAAGTCCGCTTTTACACAACAAAAAAGAGATAGCAGATTATGCTATCTCTTTTAGTATGACCCGTACGGGATTCGAACCCGTGTTACCGCCGTGAAAGGGCGGTGTCTTAACCACTTGACCAACGGGCCAATTCTGGCAGAGAAGAAGGGATTCGAACCCTCGCACCGCGTTCGCGATCTACTCCCTTAGCAGGGGAGCCCCTTGAGCCACTTGGGTACTTCTCTATAATATGGCTCCGCAGGTAGGACTCGAACCTACGACCGATCGGTTAACAGCCGATAGCTCTACCACTGAG
>NZ_NJGF01000018.1:0-99033 GCF_002209985.1 Bacillus sp. K2I17 | reverse complement strand
TTAGGAAGTTCTCAGCTTTCCTTCCTTCTCTGTATAACCGGATAAAATAACTCGTGTCCTTTTCTTTGCTTTTAAAAGCACATCCATTAATTGTTATTTACTATATCTTATTCATTTTATTTTTGCAAGTGTTTAAAAATGATTTTTTATTAAATAAAAAAAGAAACCAAAAATAGATTTTTGGTTTCCTCTTTTCAATTTTACCAATCTTGTGGTTCGTAATTTAAGTCTGAAAATAGACGTCGTTTCTCTTTCTTCGATAAATCTCTCCACTGTCCAACAGGTAAATTATTTAATTCTATATTCATAATTCTTGTACGCTTTAAAGTGTATACTTGATAACCTAAAGCTTCACACATACGACGAATTTGACGATTCAACCCTTGAGTTAAAATAATTTGGAATTCATATTTTGATAACTGTGTTACCTCACAAGGAAGCGTTTTCGTTCCTAAAATTTTCACACCAGCTGCCATTTTCTCTAGAAAATCAGGTGTAATTGGCTTATCTACTGAAACGATATATTCTTTTTCATGTTTGTTTTCAGCACGTAAAATTTCATTTACAATATCACCATCATTCGTTAATAAAATTAAACCGTCTGAGTCTTTATCAAGACGTCCAATGTGACTAATTCGTAATGGATGATTCACTAAATCGATAATATTACCTTTTACAGCTTTTTCACTCGTACATGTAATACCTACTGGTTTATTTAAAGCGATATATACGTGATCTCGAGCAATACGAAGTTGCTCTCCATTTACACGTACATCATCACCTGGATTTACTTGGTCACCAATTTTTGCAACCTTACCGTTAATAATTACTCTTCTCTCATTAATTAGTTTATCTGCTCCACGTCGAGACGCTTTTCCAGCTTCACTAATAAATTTATTGATACGCAAATTAGGCACATCCTTTTCAAAAAAATTCAAGCTCACACTGCTTCTACCGTACAATACAAAAGGGTAAGCCTTCTATTATAACTTAAATATATTAACATGAAAGGGTATATAACGTCTTCTATTAATTACTCGTTTATAAGAAAATATCTTTATTATACATTCATTTATGCACGTTTTGTACACTTAATATACAAGCCACTCTTCCTTACATACAGCTTGTTTACTTCTTATATCTTTTAAATCATCATGAATATTAGCTAGTTTATACAACTCTGGGAAAATCTCTTCTACATAATTTTGATGCGCCATTTCATCTTTCCAATAAGTTAACACTATGTAACAATTTTCATTTTTTAAAGACTTTCCAACAACTCCACCTAACATCCCTTTTGCATTTTCCATCCCTTTATTCCAAATTGTTTCTTGTTTATGTAAAAACTGCTTTTTTCTTTGTTGTTTTACATCACAAATTGCAACTCGTACAAAAGATCCTGCTGTAATTACATCGTTCAAATGCGTATCAGTTATATCATACAACGGTTGAAATAATTCAATTTCACATGAAAGAAACGTATCCTCTTGATTACTATTTAAATAAATGGTATCGTGTGCACTATTCATAAATGATTGATAAGCCCTTCTATCTTCCCATAAAGTGAATACACATGCCTCATCTTCATTCCATCCACCAAATTGTCCGTGAAATCCATCTAGATGCTGTATAGCTTGCCATTTTTCTTGTGCTTTTGAAAATAACTCTTTTTTCTCTTCTTCCACCTTACAGTAGATTGTTTTTAGTAACATTTTTAACTCCCCCTTAGGATATAATTTACCTTCCACTTATAATTTTCAGTTTACATAATATTTTTATAATCTCCTCATTACTCTTTATGTGCATATAGAACTAATCATATTTATCACTACATCTATCAAACCATCTATCTGATTTTATTTCAAATAATTCAGAATCAAAAGAAAAGATGTAACCCTTAACGAATTACAACTTTATCTTATCTCCCTTTCTTATTCACCTTTTGTTCAAATAAATAATACGTAAGTTCTCCTGGATAATGTAATACAGTTACCTTCCGCTCCCCTTTTTTAAAACTAACAGTATGTCCGTTTTCCCCTAAGTTCTCCCATCCACTAGCCTTTGTAATAGGCATTACACTTATATATTTATACTCCTCTTCCTTATCATTGTTAATATGAATTGCTGACATTGGTACTGGAAAATCTTCAATTTTAGATTCTTTGTCTAAATATATAAGTGTAAATAAACTAACTAATAACACAACCGTTGAAATATTTGAAACTAGTTTTCTTCTATTCATTTTCACTAAAAACCCTCTTTTCTCACATATTACTTTCATTATTTTACTAATCTTGATTATTTGTGTATATAAAAAATATAATTAAAATTAATTCCAGACTATATTCTCTATTATTAACAATATTATTGTTATATATTATAATTAAAGGATATTTACTTTTGGAGGTATTACCCATTGAAGAAATTATTTTTTAATAAATGGACAATAGTTATTTCTATTTTTATTATTACCTGTACGATTTTCTACACAACTAAAGATAAAAATAATAACGAAAAAACTATCGTAGAAACAATTGATACAAAAAGTTTTAAAAATAAATTACAACCAAAAATTGATGAATTAACTACAAATTATAATGACATCATCGAAAAAGATTGGTTGCCTGCCTGGGAAGAGATTAACACGAACGGAGATTCAGTAGACAGAGATAAACTATTAGTCACAATGACTGCTATTTCCAAACAATATGAAAAAATCATGAACGAAATAGACACTGTGAAAATTAAAGAAAATATATCGGAAGTACAAATACAAGAACAACTAATTTATTTCACAACTGAATTTAAGACTGCTTCTAAATTTATGAAAAACGCAGCAAATTTAATTATAGACGGAGCAAATAACTCTACTCCATCCAATGAAACAATTGAAAATACTAAACATGCTTTAGGACTTGCGGACCAACATATTGTCCTCGCTTTATCTACGTTAAATGAAGTTGAAGTTAAATTAGGACTTGCAAAAAAATAAAACTGGTTACTATTTTAACATAAAAAAAGATTGCAATTCATATTTTGTCTGTCTATAATGTTTTTATTGATTTACAATCAATATTTTTATAAATTTTATAATTCGGATGAACCATTCAGGAGAAGGTCTATTGATCTACCGACGGGGCAAAAAGTTGCTGAATCAACTTTGAAACTCTCAGGTCTTGTTTACAAGTAGAACTGCATGGGGACGAATCTCTGGAGAGACTCCCTCTCGCTTTTATATAGCGCGGAGGAAAAAGAGCACCGAAGGAGCAAATCCGCTACTATAGCGGATAATCTCTCAGGTAAAAGGACAGAGACAAGCGAAAGAAAATGCCGATTTGTATCGGTTTATTTTTCTATCCCTTGTTTCTCCAGAGACCATTTCATTTACTTGAAGTGGTTTTTATTTTTTCATAAAAAGGAGAATACAGATGGAGACAGTAAGTACAGTATTAGAACAAATCAATCACTATGTGTGGGGATTACCAACGTTGTTGTTACTCGTTGGTACTGGTATCATTCTCACAGTGCGTTTAAAAGGATTACAGTTTAGTAAACTATTATACGCTCACAAACTAGCTTTTAAAAAATCAGAAGATACATCTTCCTCTGGAGATATTAGCCACTTCCAAGCACTTATGACAGCTATGGCGGCAACGATAGGTATGGGAAATATAGCCGGTGTTGCAACTGCAGTAACGATCGGTGGACCCGGTGCAATCTTTTGGATGTGGATTACTGCTTTGTTCGGTATGGCAACAAAGTATGCCGAAGCAATTCTTGCGGTGAAATACCGTGTTAGTAATGAAAATGGTGAATATTCAGGTGGACCAATGTACTATTTAGAACGTGGTTTAGGTAAGAAATGGCTTGCAGTTTTATTCGCTATATTCGGCACAACTGCTTCTTTCGGTATCGGTAATATGGTGCAATCTAACTCAGTTGCAGAGGCAATGCGAATTAATTTCTCTTTCCCTCCTGCTTTAACTGGTATATTTATGTCGTTTTTAATCGCCATTGTTATTTTAGGCGGTGTGAAAAAAATCGGGAAAGTGACAGGATATATCGTTCCTATTAAAGCTTTCTTTTATATCATTGCTGGGCTTATTATTATTTTCTATCACTACGATCAAATTCCAGAAGCATTCTCACTTATTTTTTCTGGCGCATTCAATGGGACTGCAGCTGCTGGTGGTTTTATTGGCGCAACAATTGCATCTGCAATTCAAATCGGAATGGCGCGCGGTGTATTTGCAAACGAAGCTGGTTTAGGGAGTGCCCCTATTGCTGCAGCTGCCGCAAAAACTGATTCACCTGCAAAGCAAGCTTTAGTTTCTATGACTGGTACTTTTCTAGATACGTTTATTGTATGTACCATTACAGGGCTAGTATTAATTACTACAGGTGCATGGAAATCAGGTAAAACTGGCGTTGAAGCGACAACACTTGCGTTCCAATCTGTATTTGGCACTGCTGGTAGTATGATTCTTGGTATCGCAATTATATTATTTGCCTACTCTACTATTTTAGGATGGTCGTATTACGGCGAGAAGTGCGTGGCTTATTTATTTGGAGAAGGTGCTGTTAAATATTATAAAGCGATCTTTATTGTCATGATTGCTATTGGGGCTAATTTAAAACTAGGTATCGTATGGACATTTGCTGATATTGCAAATGGACTTATGGCGATTCCAAACTTAATTGGCCTTATTGGGTTAAGTGGTATTGTTGTTGCTGAAACGAATCGCTTTTTACAAGCAGAGAAATTGAAAGAAAGTCATAAAAAACAGGCAAGTTAATATAAAAAAAGGAATGACTCATACATAATGAGCATTCCTTTTTTCGTTTTCTAACTCAGTAAATGTCATGAAAAATATATTTATATCGATCTTTCCCTTTTTTTATTCCACTAAAAGTTTTTCACATAAATGACATAAATCGTATGGTCTAACTATATAGTTGAAAAGGAATGTGACATTAAAGTGTCGCCGAAAAACTCATCCAAGAAAAGGGAGGAAAAATCTTTTGAAAAACAAAATCATTGTTTTCCTATCTGTTTTATCATTTATTATTGGTGGTTTCTTTTTTAACACAAATATTTCAAGTGCTGAAACATCATCTACTGATTACGTCCCTAACCAATTAATCGTTAAGTTCAAACAAAATGCCTCTTTAAGTAATGTTCAATCTTTTCACAAATCTGTCGGTGCTAACGTTTTATCTAAAGATGATACGTTAGGTTTTGAAGTCGTTCAATTTTCAAAAGGTACTGTCAAAGAAAAAATAAAAAGTTATAAAAATAATCCAGATGTGGAATATGCAGAACCGAATTATTACGTTCACGCCTTTTGGACTCCGAACGACCCATATTTTAAAAATCAATATGGATTGCAAAAAATTCAAGCTCCACAAGCTTGGGATAGTCAACGAAGTGATCCTGGTGTAAAAGTAGCTATTATTGATACAGGAGTTCAAGGTTCACACCCTGATTTAGCTTCGAAAGTAATTTACGGACATGATTATGTTGACAACGACAATACATCTGATGATGGTAATGGTCATGGTACGCATTGCGCTGGAATTACTGGAGCACTTACGAATAATAGTGTTGGAATTGCTGGTGTTGCCCCACAAACTTCAATTTATGCCGTCCGCGTATTAGATAATCAAGGAAGTGGTACTCTTGATGCTGTAGCGCAAGGGATTAGAGAAGCTGCTGATTCAGGTGCAAAAGTAATTAGCTTAAGCTTAGGCGCTCCAAATGGTGGGACTGCTTTACAACAAGCCGTTCAATATGCATGGAATAAAGGCTCTGTTATTGTTTCAGCTGCTGGAAATGCTGGAAATACAAAAGCTAATTATCCTGCTTATTACAACGAGGTGATTGCAGTTGCTTCTACAGATCAATCAGATAGAAAATCTTCATTTTCTACTTATGGTAACTGGGTAGATGTTGCAGCACCAGGTTCAAATATATATTCCACATATAAAGGAAGCACGTATCAATCATTAAGTGGTACATCTATGGCAACACCTCATGTTGCAGGAGTCGCTGCTCTTTTAGCAAATCAAGGATATAGCAATACACAAATCCGCCAAATTATTGAGTCAACGTCTGATAAAATTAGTGGTACAGGTACGTATTGGAAAAATGGTAGAGTCAATGCATATAAAGCTATACAATATGCTAAACAATTACAAGAAAATAAAGCCTCTTAAGAAATAATGTAAAACTTTAATCAGTGATCTGCCATTAGTGCGGGATAAAATAGAAGGAGAGACTTTTACAATTAAAGGCTCTCCTTCTTACAAACTATATTACTCCCCCTCCTTCTGCACCATATGTAAATACAGTACAAAATCCGTCATTGTCGACGAATGACCGAGTTGACGGATCATCGCTGTTATATTTCCTCTATGATATGTACCATGATTTACGACATGTTGTACTAACTCTATAATTGAAGTTTCTAATTTCCCTGCATATGGATTCTCGATAACAAATACAGCATTCACGTCTTGTATTGTAATTAAAAAGTCTTTATATTGATTTGCCATGTTTTTAAACATTTTTTCTAATTCATGTAACGATTTAGTTTCGATTTGTTTTCGTAAATTTTCTCGGTCTTGTATTGCTTCATTCATACTTTTACCATGCAATATGTGTAACCACACTTGATCTGTAATATAAATATGCGCAAAAGTATCCTTAATTGATGGAAATACACTCTGTATCTTTTCGCTAAAGATTGTCTCATAGCTTGGTAACTCTTTTAATCGATTGAATAATCGCGTATTAGCCCAATCATGGTAATCAAACTGTTTTAACATGTACTCTTTCAATCTAAATCGCCTCCTTATTGTACGAAACGAATGTTTTGTTTCTCCATTTCCGATTCTCTATCAGCTTTTGCAATCCCTTTTTCTTCAACTACATGTTTATTTATAGTTTTATATTTTACATACGTATGAAATTCCGTTTGAAATGGAAACGGTGTAATCCGTATTGTTTCCTCGTCCACCCATTCAGCTTGAATAGGTTTCTCCACCTTACTATTAAACATTTCCGTTCCTTCAAAACCACCTTTAAACAAATCAATTTCATCTTCCTTTTCTACGCCAGGTTTATTCATACACACATATAAAGAAAGTTCATCGCAAAACTTTAATAATCTATAATGTTTATCGAACATCGCAAATTGTTCTTTCGTTAACGTTTTCAAAATTCTTTTTTGTCGTTTCAATTCATGTTTATAAAAAGACATCATTTCTTCGTCTTCGTCATTTAATGAAAATGATAAAAAATGTTTACTACAAAGTAATGCTCCGTATGGATTCGAATCTTCAATTTCATTCAAACCAATCGTATAAAAAACAAAACGCAATGAACTTGGACAATCCATAAATGTATATGGAATATTTTTAGCATCATTCAAAATTGGTACTTTATCAAGTTCTATCCATCCTCTATCATGCTCATATATTGCATCAATTGTCTCTTTTAAGTATGTTTCATCTTCAAAAAAATCTTCTTTTATATGCTTTGCAATCTCTCCAGCTAAAAAACCATGATCATGTTGACGAATTAATATACTTTCTTTCTCATTCTTTTCACGAAAAATCATTCATATACTCCCCCTCATCCTCATATTACAGCATTTTCTATACATCAATTCTTAATTAATCCCTAATTATTAGCAGGGATTCAGTCTCTTACAACGAAATTAACATAACTATATAGTATTCTTTCTAACCATATAAATAGCTTTCTCTATACTATCCATTATACTAAAACATTCATTCTAAAAAACTTTTTATGAGGTGAAAACATGAACAAAACAGAATTAGTTAAAAACGTGGCACAATCCGCTGATATTTCTCAAAAGGAAGCTTCTGCAGCGGTACAATCCGTATTTGACACAATTGCTACTGCATTACAATCTGGCGATAAAGTTCAATTAATCGGCTTTGGAACGTTTGAAGTGCGCGAAAGATCTGCTCGTACAGGACGTAATCCACAAACTGGCGAAGAAATTCAAATCGCTGCTGGTAAAGTTCCAGCATTTAAAGCTGGTAAAGAGTTAAAAGAAGCTGTGAAATAAATAAGAAACCAGCCATTTTATAGGCTGGTTTCTTATTTTCTATTTAAGCAGATTTTTTATATTCTCTGCATGATATACTTCACAAATATAAAATATGCATTTGCAATTACTTACAATTTGATATTTTCTAGTTGGATACACATTCGCCGTAACAGAGCATCCATCAAACAATTCAATAATATTCCCAGATGGCTGATATCCTTCGTATAATACGTTTCTTCTTACTTCCATCTTTTCTATAATTTTTTCAACTGGAATATTCCCACTCTCTAATTCACTCTTAATTGTATTTGGTAAAAACGAAGTGTCCGCAAAAATTAGATTCTCAGATAACACTTTTCCTTTATAACTAACATTGGATACACGGTAAAGAAATGTTCCGTTTTTATCAAAGAAATTCTTTGCTTCTTTCGGGATGTACTGTCTATCAAGTACCTCTTGTTCGAGAATTTCAAACTGAACTGTATCATTCAAAAGCTTTTCTAAAGCATGAATAGATGATGTATCTCCAGAAAATAAAATATTTTTAATTGCTTGTACATTATAAGTGAATTCATTTGTTCTATTTTCCGCTACTAACATGAGGAACACCTCTTCTATAAGATTTTTTATTTAACTTATTTATAATTTAAAAGCGCTACTGCGTCTAACTGTGTAATTTCAGTTACTTCTTTACTAAATATTGCAATTGAAGCCATATAATCTGCACTTGGCCTTATATCCTCCATCATTGTATTTTCTACTAACTCTTGCCTATCCTTAAAAACTAACAAATTTGGAGGATCATTTGGAGCTGATACAGTAATACCTACTGGTGAAATCATTAGTCCTTCACCTGTCGCTTTTAGTACCGCTTCTTTTCGAGTCCAATATGTTAAAAAACCTTCTATTTTCTGTTCATTAGGTAACTTCATAACTTGTGCTATTTCAATGTCTGTTAATACGCCCTCTGCCATTTTCATAACATCTACATTTGGATTCATTTGTTCAACATCAACGCCTACAGGTGCAGACTTTGTAAATGCAACAACAACCCACTCACCCGAATGTGAAACAGATATTTGCGGCATTCCTTCTGGTAATTGTGGTCTACCATGTTGTAACTTACATACAGAGCACATTCGATTAATCGGTACTTGAACTGGCGACATAGAAAGGATCTTTCCAAGAACTAATCTACTAATTACACAACCTATTATAAATCGTGCACGATCTGCCGAATGATGATATGAATTTGCTTTCTCTCGTTCAACATCATTTAGTAAATTGTAATGCCATGATTGTAAATCTGAAATTCTTGCCCACCATATTTGACAACTATTCTCATTAAGAGTTGGTACAGAATCTACAACTTTACTCTCTATCATGTAAACTCTCTCCTTCTAAAAAACAATATCATTTTATTTCAAAAGAATATTATTATTCTATAACTTATTCGTTTACAACTTCTTTTTCTTTTTGTAATATAGGTAACGGCTTTTTCTTCTTCTTTTCCATTACCTCTTTATCAGAAATACGTAAAGAAAATAGTAATGCTACGAGTAAAAATATTGCTGATCCAATTAACGCAGCTTGATATGGTAAGAAATCTGACTGAGCATTATTTTGTACACTATTATTTCCAAAACCGGCTAGTATACTAGCTAAAACTGCAACTCCTATCGCTGAACCTAATCGATTTTGCACATTAAATATAGTCGTAGCTCTCCCCATAGAAGGTGGCGTGATATTATTAAATGCAGAAAATTGAACTGCTCCAACAGACTGACCTAAGAAAATACCGATACCAAACAATAATGCCCGAATTTGCCATGGGTTCGTATCGTGATTTACAAAACTTAATAAAACAAAGATAATCGCCGTACAAATTAATCCAATAGAAATTACCTTTCGAGCTCCTAGTTTCTTATATGACCATGGCACAATCTGTGACGATATCATTAACCCAATCGCCTCTGGGAATGTCGTAAGACCTGATTCCAATGCGGAAACCCCTATTACATTTTGATACATAAGTGGAAAAACAAATAACATTCCTAGTAAACCAGCGGATGAAAACAATGAAATAAGACTCATTTTTCTAAAGACTGGTTCTTTTAATAAGCGTAAATCTAACATCGGTTGCTTTACTCTAAGTTCTACAATGATAAACAATGTAATGAATACAATCCCAGCTATTCCAGTACTTATAATCTCTGAAGCCCAGCCTTTTGACGGCCCTTGACTAAGTGCATAGATAAGCATCGCGAATCCTGGTGCTGAAAGAACAAAACCGAGAGAATCAAAGCGACCAGCTGATTTTTCAATATGCTCTTTTAAAAATAGTAGACCGAATAGTAATGCTACGATTCCGAACGGTAAATTAATATAAAATGCCCAGCGCCAAGACATTTGATCTACAAAAAAACCGCCAATAATTGGTCCTACTGCCGGTGCTACAGCAATTGGCAACACAATAAACCGTGAAATTTTCGGCCTTTCCTCTGGTGAAAATGTTCGGAATAACATCGCCATCCCAACTGGTGTTAAAAGCCCCCCGCCAGCACCTTGCATGATGCGAAAAAGATTCAATGAAGTAATATCATTCGCTATTCCACATAATGCAGACGCAGTTGTAAATACGAAAAGAGCGGTTAGAAATACTCTTTTCGTACCGAAGCGATCTCCTAACCAACCAGAAATCGGAAGAAAAACAGCTAAGCTAACTAAATACCCAACATTAACCGTCCCCATTGCAGATGGAGGCACTTGTAGTTCTTTACTTATCGTTTGGAGTGCTACATTCACAATCGTTGCATCCATCGCAGCCATAAACATCGCTGTTATATATACGATGCTTACAACTACTTTTGGATTTATTTTTGCCTTCATTATCGTTTTCCTACTAATATTTTTTCGCCCACTTGTTTACTTTTCGGATTCAAATCTTCCCAGTTATTTTCAACATATTTTAAACAATCATTCCTACTAGCCTCTTCATGCACGACATTCCAACCAATAGGTACATCAAGAAAAACAGGCCAGAGAGAATACTGGCCCTCCTCATTTTTTAGTACTTTATATGTGTAATTATCATTTTCAAACGGATTCGTCATACTGTACTTACCCCTTTCTTATCCTGCAAATATTTCGCTAATACTTGTCCAATCTCTGTAAGTGGTCCTGGTTGACATAAATCTTTATGTCTACAATCAATATGGTGTTGCACAATTTGCCCCTCTAAATAATTTAGCCACGTATTTGGAGAGATAGGATCGAACCAGTCTGGTATAACAGTAGATCTAAAGAATAAAATATCTCCGTTATAAACTTTCGGTACATATTTCCCTAACAATCCTACCGAATTTACATATGTTTCTTTCAAATTTAAAATCGTCTCTTCTTCAAGACTTGCTAATGCACTTCCATCTTTACGAAGTATTTCTACTGCACTTTCCATCGTAAGTGGTTTACCATCCATGTTATCTGGATCGTATCCACCTAAAGCAAGTAATGCGATTAACGCTTCTTCTTCAGTAGGTGCTTCCGTATTCGGTAAGAAGTGACCTGGATAAGAATCCAGCATAACGAGTAATTCTACTTCTTCCCCTTCATTTTGCAGTTGCGCCGCCATTGCATGCACAACATTTCCTCCGAGCGACCAACCGAGTAAACGATATGGTCCGTGAGGCTGTACTTCACGAACGTGTTTTAAATAATCCGCCGCCATCTCCTCTAAACTTTTTGGAAGTTCTTCATTTTTAGCAATACCACGTGCTTGGACACCGTAGATTGGATAATCTGTTCCTAAAGATTTCATAAGTCCTGCATAGCACCAACTTAATCCACCTGCTGGGTGTACACAAAATAGTGGTAATTGGTCTCCGCTTGCTCGTAATGGAAGCAACACATCAAGTGCACTTTGTCCATTTCCCACTTCAAGTCTTTCAGCAAGACCCGCAACAGTAGGTGCTGCAAATAAAGTTCCGATATTTAGTTCGACCCCAAGTGCTTCTTTAATACGACTCATAAGCTGCACTGCAAGAAGTGAATGGCCACCTAAATCAAAGAATCCGTCATCAATTCCAATTTGCGGCACACTTAAAATTTCTGTAAACAAGTCACATAACATTTCTTCTTGCGGTGTTCTTGGTCCACGACTAGAAGATGATGCGATAAATTCTGGAGCCGGCAATGCCTTTCTATCTAATTTACCGTTTGGAGTTAAAGGCAACTCATTTACTACTACAAAAGCGTATGGAACCATGTAATCTGGTAAACTACCTCCAGCATACTTACGCATTTCATTCGTATCAATCATTTCATTATTTGATGCGACGATATAAGAAACTAACCGTTTATCCCCTGGTTGATCTTCCCGTACAATAACGGCTACTTGCTCAACTTTAGGATGTTTCATTATTACCGCTTCTATTTCCCCTAATTCAATTCGGAATCCACGAATTTTTATTTGATGATCTGCACGTCCTATATAATCTAGCGTCCCATCTTGACGCCAACGTGCTAAGTCCCCAGTACGATACATTCTTGTACCTGGCTTACCAAATGGATCTGCAATAAAACGTTCTGCTGTTAAGCCTGCTCTTCCTAAATATCCACGAGCAAGCCCTGCACCTGCAACATACATTTCTCCAACTACTCCAGGTGGCACCGGTTGTAAATAGTTGTCTAACACATACACTTTAAGATCAGGTATACTACACCCAATTAAACTGTTTGCTCGTAAAGAGACGATTGTTTCATCTAATTCAATATAACTAACATGTACTGTCGTCTCCGTAATACCGTACATATTAATAAGTTTTGGTGCGTTATGAGAATGTCGACAATACCAATCTTCTAATCGACTTAGCTCAAGTGCTTCTCCTCCAAAAACAACATATCGTAAAGATAATTTTTGGCCAATTTCTTCATTTTCACGATCTGCTTGCATCAATTGATAGAACGCTGATGGAGTTTGGTTTAAAACAGTTACCTTTTCTTTAACAAGAAGTTGTAAAAATTCTTTCGGCGAGCGACTTACAGTATGTGGTACTACGACTAAACGCCCACCATATAATAAAGGTCCCCAAATTTCCCAAACCGAGAAATCAAAAGCATATGAATGAAACATTGTCCATACATCGTTCTCGTCAAATTGGAACCAATGATCAGTTGCTCCTAAAAGTCTTACTACATTTTGATGAGGTATCATAACGCCTTTCGGTCTACCAGTTGAGCCTGATGTATAAATAACATACGCAATGTGCGAAGGAGATAACTGCTTCATGCGCTCCATTTCATCAATATTGTCTTCACTATATTTCTCAATTTCCCCTATTACTTTCACATCATCAACTAAAATTTTCAGTTCCTCATCACATTCAATTTCCACATCTGAATTTGTTAAAACACATGATGGTTTCGCATCGTGGAGCATAAATGAAATACGATCTGACGGATAATCCGGATCTAACGGAAGGTATCCCGCACCAGCTTTCAGAACAGCTAGTAAGCTTACAACCATATTTAAAGATCTCGGCATCGCTAAAGCAACGAGTTGATCAGGGCCTACTCCATTTGCTATTAGCAATCGAGCTATTTTATTCGCTTTTTTATTCAACTCTTCATAAGTTAACTTTTCATCTTCAAAGACGACAGCAATAGAATTTGGATTTATATGAGCCTGCTTTTCAAATAATTGTGGCAATGTCATTTCGGGTACAATTTGAAAACCACCATTCCACTTTTCTAACACTGTATTTTTCTCTGCTAAAGTTAATATTTCTAATGTGCCAATTGATTGATCCGGATGTTTCGCTGCATCATCTAATAACAAAATAAATCGTTCAACTAATTTTTGAACTGTTTCACGTGTATATAAATCCGTACTAAATTCTAGTAACCCGTTTAAGCCATCTGGAGTACCATCAACTCCGTTACTCTCGCTAATTTCAAATGTTAGATCAAATTTCGCAGAACCAACGCTTTGAATTTCAAGGTTCGCTTCTATATCCGGAGCATCAAACGTTGCTTCTGGCGTATTTTGGAAAGCTAACATAACTTGAAACAGCGGATGACTATTTCGAGTACGTACTGGATTTAACACTTCAACGAGTCGTTCAAATGGAACATCTTGATTTTCATAAGCTGCAAGATTTGATTGCTTCACTCTATTCAATAATTCTTTAAAGCTTGGATCTCCTGATGTATTTGTACGTAACACTAATGTATTTACAAATAAACCGACTATGTCAGAGAGTGCATCTTCATTTCTTCCAGCAATCGGACTACCAATTGGTATATCAGTACCTGCACCTAATCTTGTAAATAGCGCACTAAGTCCTGCTTGCAACACCATAAACAAACTAACTCCGTTTTTCCGTGCAAGCTCTACTAACCTACTATGCATACCCGCATCTATTTGAAAATGAATTGTTTCTCCGTGATAACTCATTTCAATTGGACGCTGGTAATCTGTAGGTAACTCTATTTTATCTGGTAAACCTTCTAACTCTTTCTTCCAAAAATCTAATTGTGTTGAAATAAGACTTTCTGGTGTAGTTTCATCACCAAGCAACTGTTGTTGCCAAAGTGCATAATCTGCGTATTGAACTGGAAGTGTCTCTAGCTGTACTCTGTTACCTTGACATCGTGCTTTATATGCCGCTGCAAAATCTCTCGTTAACGGTTGTAATGACCAGCCATCCCCTACAATATGGTGCAATAGAATTAGTAATACATGTTCGTTTTCATTCACTGTAAATAGTTGCAGACGAACTGCTGGTTCAACATCAAGGTTAAAACTATATCTTACCGCCTCTACAAGCACACTTTCTAATTTATCTTTACATGTTTTTGTTATTATCATTTCTAGATTTAAATTTTCCATATCTAAAATTTTCTGATAGGAACTACCTAATACGTTAGGGAAAATCGTTCTAAGCGTTTCATGTTTCTCAACTACATCATAAAAGGCACCTTGCAATGCTTCCTCGTTCAACTTTCCAGAAATACGAACGACTAATGGAATATTATAAGTAGGACTTGGACCTTCTAAACAATTTAAGAACCATAACCTGCGCTGTGCAAATGAAAGTGGAACTTCATTTGGTCTACTTACTTTCTTAATAGCTGGTCTTGCAGTTTTTGCTTGATCCAATTGTTTTGCCAGTTCAGCAACAGTTGGCGATTCAAATAATTTTCCTATTCCTAATTCAACACTTAACGTTTCACGAATTCTTGCCATTAGACGAGATGCAAGAAGCGAATGGCCACCCATTTCAAAGAAATTATCATCAATGCTAATGCGAGAAACACCAAGTACTTCTGCAAATAAATCACATAATATTTCTTCTTTCGGATTTCTAGCAACTCTCTCCTTGTTCATTTCATTAAAATCAGGAGCAGGTAATTTCTTTCTATCAACCTTACCATTTGGCGTTAATGGTAATTCTTCTAGCACAACAAATGCCGATGGCACCATATAATTCGCTAAACTTTCTGAAACATAAGAACGAATTTCTGAAAGGTTAATCCCTTCATTCCCTTCGGCAACGATATATGCAATGATTCGTTTATCATTTGGGCGATCTTCCCGTACCATTACTACCGCTTGTTGAATATATTCATGTCGTTGTAATACCATTTCAATTTCAGCTAATTCAATTCGGAAACCACGAATTTTAATTTGATGATCTGCGCGGCTCATGTACTCTAACACACCATCGTTACGCCATTTCACAAGATCACCTGTGCGGTACATGCGCTTCCCTGGTTTTCCATAAGGATCTGCAACAAACCGTTCAGCCGTTAACTCTGGTTTTCCTAAATATCCGTTCGCAAGCCCTTCCCCTGCAATATATAATTCACCAATTACTCCAGGTGGTACTGGTTGTAAACCTGCATCTAATACATACACGTCTGTACTCCAAATTGGCTTTCCAATAGGAGGTATACCAATTTCCTTTTTATCGATGTTCATGACAGTAGACCAAATAGTCGTTTCAGTTGGTCCATATAAGTTTGTAATAGAGCAACCTAATTCTTTTAATATATTTGCTAAATGGGCTGGAAGAGCTTCACCACCAACGAGCACATTTAGCCCTTGTAGCCTTTCTGGATATTCAGTTACTAACGCCTGCCATAACGTCGGTGTAGCTTGCATAACTGTCACTCTTTCTTCTTGTAACAGTGCCGTTAACGCAGAAGGCTCTTGAATTACCTCTTTTTGTGCAATTGTTAAACTTGCACCACTAATAAGAGGTAAATAAATCTCTAGAGCAGAAATATCAAACGCAAATGTTGTAACTGCTACTAAATGATCGTTCTCATTTAGTGAAAACATATCGTCCATAGCCAATAGAAAGTTACTTAAAGCTTTCATAGGAACAATTACACCTTTTGGATTTCCGGTTGAGCCTGAAGTGTAAATTGTATACGCAGGCTTTAAAAATGAATCATCATTTCTAAATGGTAGATTCCTATGAGAATATGCTTTTAATGCTAGTTCTGTTTCTTCTCGATCTAATTCGATTTTTTTTATATCATTTTCTATAACTGAAGTAGATGAAACAGATGAATGTGTGATGATATAAATTGGTTTTGCATCATTTACTATATAATGTATTCGCTCAGCTGGATATTCTGGATCTATCGGTAAATACGCTGCACCAGCCTTTAAAACTGCTAGCATACTAACTACCATTTCTATTGACCTTGGAAATACTAAAGCTACAAACTGATTTGGCCCTATTCCTTCTTCTACTAAATAGTGCGCTAGTTCATTCGCCCGTTCATTTAGCTCTTTATACGTAAGGTCTACTCCGTTACACGTAACCGCTATTTTATTTGGATTTTTTTGTACTTGTTTTTCAAATAATAAAGGTAGAGTGATTAAATCCTCAGCTTCCTTAGTTTCATTCCATTCGAATAAAACTTTATGATTTTCTTCTGGAAGAGTAATGTTTATATTTCCAATCGACACGTCTTTTTGATAATCATTTATCACTAATTCTAATACATTCATAAATCTCTCTTTATGCAATGCTAGTTCCGTATCACTATATACTAACGGATTCGCATCAAAATGAATCATTAGCTCATTTTGATCAAAACGTTTATATACATTTATCGATAAATCATCGACTGGTCCTGCTGATAAATTATATGTAATACCACGATTCCCAGCAAAATTAAGCCCATAATCAAAAGGCATCACATTCACTAACGGCCCGAATAACCTTTGATTTTCACCTAGTAACTTTAAGTCTCTTCTTAATTCCTCATGACGGTATTTATGATGACGACGTACTTCTCGAATCTCTTTAGAAACTTGCTGTATGCATTCCGCAAGAGTTATATTTGGAGTTACTGTAATACGAAGTGGTACTAAATTCATTACCATGCTCGGTGTATAAATAGATGCAGAACCGAGACGCCCCATCATTGGTAAACCTAAAACAATATCATTTGCACCTGTTAATTTATGCATGTAAATACTTGTTACAGCTACAATAAATTCCGGCCAACTTGTTAAAGAAACATTAATATCTTCTAGTAAAGTTTTCGTGCTAGAACTGGATAAATAAGCTGTTTCTCGTAAAAATCCATTTGATGTTCTCGGCGCTCGTTCTGCTAAACTTATGACATCCGGTTCATCTGCAAATTTTTCTAACCAAAAAGTACGATCTTCTTGAAATTGTTTAGACTCACGATACTCCATATCTTCTTGTACAATTTTTGCAAGAGAACCAAATGGCTTTTCATTCTTTCTTATTTCTTCTATAAGTGATGTATACTCTTTCGCTACCTTTTGGCTTAGAAGTGAAAATCCATAGCCATCCATCACAATGTGATGGATGCGCTGATACCAAAAGAAACGATTATTTTCAACTTGAATAAGTGCTTCAGTAAATAAAGTATCTCTTTTCAAATCGACTGGCATAGATAAATCATTTTTCATCCATACTTTAGCAGCTTCTTCAGGATTTTCTTCTTTACGAACGTCAATAAAATACATATGAAACTGTAATTCTTCAATAACTTGCCATGGACCAATTTCATCCTCTTCGAAGCGAACATGTAGTGCTTCTGCTTCTGTTACAACTTTACGTACTGCTAATTGGAAAATTTCTTGATTAATATTTCCGTTTATTTCAACATATTCCCCAGTATTATAAATCGGATTAAGCGGATCTAATTGCTGTGCAAACCACATACCAGTCTGCGCAGATGATAACGAATGACGAACCTTTTGACTATTAGGCATTCTTTACTACCCCTTTATTATGTAGTCTATTTGTTACAGCACCTGTGCTGTCTGTGAAGATAGTAAACTGTACCAATCGGAAACAGTTGGACGTTCTGCTAAATCTGCAAAAGTTATTTCTTTCCCTTCACGACGCCACATCTCTACTAAACTCATAATTCTGACCGAATCAAGTCCTCTATTTAGTAAGTCCTCATCAATATCAATACTCTCTACTGGCTCACGAAGTAGTTGTGCAACTAGTTCATGCACTTCCTGTAAAGTGATTCCTTCACTCTCATCACTTTTTACACTTTGTAAATCTTTTAACAGTAAGTTTGTTGATGTCGTTACTGCACATCTATTAGATGCATACTCCAATGCTTGTTTATGATGGTCTATTGAAAAATCAGCAACTGCATCTGCTACAAAAAATGGTTCTATACCATCCATAAATGCTTCGCAAGCTGTTAAAAGGCAGCCGATATGCGCATAAATACCGCAAATAATAAGTTGATCTCTTCCCTGTTCATTTAAAATTTCTAATAGATTTGTCTTTTTAAATGCACTATATCTCCATTTTGTTAAGAATATATCATCTTCATTAGGAGTAAGTTCATCGACAATTTTCTTTTTATCTGGTCCAGCAGGAATACCGTCACCCCAGAAGTCTTGTAATAATCCACGTTGTTCTAACGTTTGTCCACCTGGTTGTGCAGTATAAACAACTGGTATACCAAGTTCCTTACATTTTTCTCTTATCACCTTAATATTTGAAATGAGTTCTACTTTGGGTGATTCTTTATCGCTATATGCATCAAGAAAATATTCTTGCATGTCATGGATTAAAAGAACCGCACGTTTCGGATCTGGCATCCAGTTCACTTTATTTTTTGGTAGTTCTGATTCAACTGGCATTTTGTATACTGAAATAGATGGGATAGCCATCTAATCACTTCCTTCCAATTTTTATTTTTTTATCGCTTTACCGTAATAAGTTTTTCCGTAATGACTTTACGTAACTCTTTTTTGCTTACCTTTCCAACACCTGTTTGCGGGAATGAATCAATAAATTCAATTCGATCTGGAATCTTATAAGCCGCTATACCCCGTTCTCTTAAAAACATTTTTAATTCACTTACTGTCGGAGCTTGTCCACGAGCTATTACAAACGCACAAGTACGTTCTCCTAAATAATCATCAGGCATTGATACGATGGCTACATCATGTACTGCATCATGTGCTAATAAATGATTTTCAACTTCTTCCGCAGCAACTTTCTCGCCACCACGGTTAATTTGATCTTTATCCCTACCTTCTACAATGATGTAACCTTGTTCATTTACTTTTACAAGATCACCTGTGCGATAAAATCCATCCTTTGTAAATGATCGTGCATTATGCTCTTCTGCTTTATAATAGCCACGAATTGTATAGGGCCCTCTTGTTAATAAACTACCTACTTCACCAGGTTTTACATCGTTATCATTTTCATCAACAACCCGTACTTCATCGAATGTAGACATCGGTCTACCTTGTGTATGAATAATGATTTCTTCCGGATCATTTAATCTCGTATAATTTACTAACCCTTCTGCCATACCAAACACTTGCTGTAACGTACATCCAAATGTAGGGCGAATACGCTTCGCAACTTCGGCACTAAATTTCGCACCACCTACTTGAATCACTTCTAGGCTCGATAAATCGTTATTACGGGAATATGCAGCATCAAGCCAAATCATTGCTAATGGTGGAACGAGCGCTGTAATCGTTACTTTTTCTTTTTCTATAAGAGCAAATGCCTCATCTGGGCTCCCTCCAGTTGCTAACACTACTTTTCCACCCGCATAGAAAGTTCCAAATGTCCCTGGAGAACTCATCGGGTAATTGTGTGCTACTGGAAGAACTGCCATATAGACACTTTCTGCATTTAAATTACAAATTTCAGCGCTAACACGTAAACTATAAATATAGTCATCGTGTGTTCTAGGAATTAATTTAGAAAGTCCTGTTGTCCCTCCTGATAATTGGAGAAACGCAACATCACTTGGCTGAACTTCTGGTAATGGAACGGGATCTATATACAGATCACTTATGTTCACAAACTCTTCTTCTTCTCCCACTACAATTACATGTTGTAAAGTTGGTACTTTCTCTTTCACTTCTCTTGCTAGTTTTCGATAATCAAAGCCAAGAGCCTTATCTGAAATAACGTAAGCACTCGCCTCACCAAACTCACAAAAATAACTAATTTCACTGCTTCGATGTGAAGGTAGTGCAAAAACAGGAAGTGCTCCAATTCGAAATAGCGCAAAGCATATTTCGAAAAACTCGATAATGTTGGGTAACTGTATTACAACCCGGTCCTCTTTCTTTATTCCTAAATTCAGTAAACCTGAAGCTAAGCACTCTACTTTTTTATCAAGCTCACTATACGTTATATGCGTATTACCACTTACAACTGCAATTTCATCTCCATGCTTTTCAGCACGTTCTCTTAACAACGAACCAAATGTTTCTCCAAGCCAACATCCTTCTTCTCGATAACGATTTGCAAATTCTTCTGGCCATTCCGTGAAACCTGCTAACATTCTTTCTTCCCCCTATTTTTCATTCAGCGAATTATCACTTAACCCTAGAGCCTTCAGCATTGTTTGGAACTTAGCTGATGTTTCTGCTAACTCATCTTCTGGTTTTGACTCAGCAACAACTCCCGCTCCTGCATATAAACGAAGTGTATTTTCTTGCACTTCAGCACAGCGAATTGTAACAATCCATTCACCATCTCCATTTAAATCGCTCCATCCTAGCATTCCTGTAAAGAATTCACGGTCAAATGGTTCAATTTTTTGAATCGCCTCTCTCGCTTCTTCCATCGGTGTTCCGCAAACTGCTGGCGTAGGATGAAGAGCAATTGCTAATTCCAAAGAAGTAGTATTCGGATCCTTTAGTTCACCTTTCACTTCAGTAGACAAATGCCACATCGCTTCACTATGAATAACGGATGGTTTTTCCGGAACATGTAATGTATGACAGTATGGACGAAGCGCAGCAGCAACCGCTTCCACTACTACCGCATGTTCATGTAAATCTTTCGGAGAAGAAAGTAATTCCTCTACTCTTCTCTTATCTTCTACTGGATCATCACTACGTGGTCTTGAACCAGCTAACGGATTAGAAATAACTTGCATACCATTACGTGAAACGAGTAATTCAGGACTTGCTCCAATTAATGTTTTATTACACTCGTTTTCATCTTCCGGTAAATTCACAGCAAATGTATAACCACGCTTATTATGCTCTGCTAATTCTCGAAGAAGTTTTTGCTTATCAATCTTTTCGGAAGATTCAACATCTAATGATCTGGATAGAACGATTTTCTTTAAATCGCCGTCCTGTATTTTTTTGATCCCTTGCTTTACACCATTCATATAAACTTCAGGATCTGGTACAGGCGTCATTTCAAATGCCAGTTTCTCATTTCGTTTTATCTCATTTGTTGTCTCTAACTGTAAACGCTCAGTAATTCTACTATGTTCTGGTACGATAAGTTGAACTTCTTTTCTACGATCAAAAGGCAAAGCACCAACAACGATAGGATTCGGATTTCCAGCTTGTTTTGCATTACGTAATACCGCTTGTACAAGTTCTGTAAAACTTTCAATTTCATGATGTTTTACTGTATTAAACTCTCCTTCTGTCAATATCGTTCGAGTTGGTGAAGCAAAAAAGAACGAAGATTCAGTTTTATAATCTTCTAATAATTTTTCCGACAGTTCCTTTACGGCTATAAGTTCATTCATAGTATTAAAACCTCCTGAATTTTTTATTAAACTCCTAATGTAGCTCCGCCATCGACACATAAATTGTGCATTGTAATATGACTCGCTTTATCAGAGGCTAAAAACAATACTGCTTCAGCAATTTCTGAAGGTTGTGCAATTTTTTGTAACGGAATACCGAGTCTATATGTATTTTGAGAACCAGCAATTATATTTTCAGCTCCATTCTCATCAGCCCATAATAATCTTTGCATTTCAGTTTCAGTAGAACCTGGAGAAACTAAGTTACAGCGAATATTGTATGCTGCAAGTTCTAACCCTAAACATTTCATAAACATCGTCGTTGCAGCTTTTGATGCAACATACGCAGCCATCTCCATTCTCGGAGTATTTGCCGCATTTGAGCCAACTGTAACAATTGCCCCTGACTTTCTTTGCATCATATATTTACTTACTGCTCGGCACATATAGAAAACTCCTGTAGAATTTACAGAGAATGTTTTATTCCAATCTTCATCACTTAAAGAGTGAATCGCTCCCATACGTAAAACCCCTGCAACATTTACTAATATATCTATCGGTGCTATATCATTTTCAATCCGTTCTACTACTTCTTCAACAGCGGCACTATCACTCACATCTAAACGAAACGTTTTCACACGTGTTTCATTTAATTCATTTTGATTTAAGAGTACGTTTAACCCCTCTTCAGTTTGATCAGCCCCAATAACTGTAGCTCCTCTTTCTAAAAACATGTTTGCTACAACACTACCTATACCTTGCGCTGCACCAGTTACTAAAACCGTTTTCCCATCAAATTCCCCTATGTTCATTTCCTCTATCCTTTCATATAAAAATTAATCCAGTTTAACATCATTAATGATAACGATTTTCATTATCACTGATGATGTAAAAAATAATACACTTACTAAACTAATTGGTCAAGTGTACTTTTCATCAAAATATTATTCATTGATAATGTTTTTCATTTAACATTCTTACACCTAAATGATAATCTTTCTCAATAAACTTGTCAACCTATTTTTATTTTTCAGATAAAATATTTTAGTGATTCTCAATACAATTACATCTAAAAGCATTAATAAGTACTTACATTACACATTTAATTCATACTCCTCTTTTTAAACTTGTAGAAGACTAACTGTAGATACCTTCATTTACAAAGCCTTATCAAAAGCTCAAGTATATATTTTCTCAACATTTTTCTGAAAATACCGAGAAAATATATCTTGCAATTATTGATGTATGTCTTGTTTATATTTTAAGATTTAATACGTATTTCGGATATAATGTATCATTTTTTAATATTCCAATATAATCCAATTGGGTATTTCACTCGCTTTTTTGTCTCGAAAATCCCAAAGATTATATAACCTCCTTGCAATCATTCATAAAAAAAGCACCCTATTTAATAGGATGCTTTTTCGTATTTATAGTGTGATAGAAGATTTATATACTTATGCTACGCTGCTATACTCTTCTTCTTGTTCTTTTTTCTGCTTAGGTGCTTGAATTAAAATTGCGATAACAAATGATACGACACATAATACACCGATCACCATGAAGGTTGGTTTGAATCCACCTAGAAGTGCACCGATAAAGGAACCTGCAAGTGCTCCAAATCCAAATCCTTGATACACAATTCCGTAGTTCTTACTATGGTTTTTCATACCGTAGAAATCACCAACGATAGCTGGGAAAATAGTGATATTTCCACCAAAGCAAAACGCTACGCTTGCTACACATACGAAGTAGATACCATAATTTAAATCTACGAAACTTAAAACCAAGACTGAAGCTGCCATAACAACAAATGTACCAGTAACGATTTTTAAACGGCCGATTTTATCTGATAACGGTCCTAAAATAATACGACCTAATGTATTGAAGATTGCAACCATAGCCACCGCATTAGCTGCTGTCGCTGCGCTAAGCCCTACAAGTTGAACACCAATGTCTTTTACCATACCAATTAAGTATAAGCCACTCATACATGATGTAAATAACATAATAAATAATAAGTATACTTGTTTTGTGCCTAACATTTCTTTCGTTGTATATTCCTGAGTTTTTGTTTCATGAACTGCTCCTTGATCTGCAGCTTGATGGATTAAACAAGCGCCAAATACAATCATAGCTGTAACAATTAAACCCCAGTATATAAACGCTTGTGATACACCAACTGATTCAATTAACTGTGCGTTAACATATTTAAAGATTAAGCTACCCGAACCATATGCAGAGACAGAAATACCAGCAATTAAACCTTTACGCTTTGGAAACCACTTTATTAAATTGGATAGTGAAGTGATATATGCTGTACCATCTGCATAACCTACAATAACCCCTGCTAGTACATAAAGCAATATTAATGAGGAAGCTTGTGAACTAAGTATTAATCCTAGTCCTAATGCTAGTCCAGCTATCATAATAAGTTTACGAAGTCCCCATTTTTCTTGCAATTTACTCGCAAATAAAGTCGAAAACGCTAAGGAAAGACTAGTAATTGAGAAAGTTATAGCAACTGCGTTAAGACTCCAACCGTATTTACTAACTAAAGGCTGATTAAATAAACTCCATGTATAAATCGTTCCAAGTCCCATTTGTACTATGACTGTACCAAGGACAACAAGCCATGGATTAACATTTGATTTTTTCATACCTTTCCGCCTCCTCTTTCTATTTCAATGCTATTCGCTAAATTTTCTTTTTTTATGTTCATATTGGCCACCTCATTTGATTTAACACCTTCATTGTATAAGATGTTTCCGTTTATGTAAGCACTTACAAGATAGAGCGTCAAAAATATGGAATCAGTTACAGAAAACGAAGGACGAAATACAAAAACGAATTATTAAATACGTAAGTAGCTATTATAATGTTTTGCATCAGTACGACTTACAGCTGTTTTATCATCTCTCTTTATAAAAATTATGCCTCAAGTTATACGATACCTATATTGTAATATTTTGATTTCCTTATACAAACAGAAAAAAACTATTTTCACACTACAATGCACTTTATTTTTTATAAAATAAAAAATATTTTATTGATAAACAAAACTAAATATTCACTAATATATCTATACGTGGTTTAATATATATAATAAAAAAATATTTCTGTCTTTAATGAGGAGGTACTATGAAAGCAAACGTAGGGGATACTATACTTTTTCAACGAAATAATTTAAAGATTACAGGATCTGTATTAAAACTTTATACTGAATCGGTCTTAGTTGAAATTACAAATGTAAGCGGTGGTACTTTTGAATTTGATCGAACGATTGTAAATCATAAAAACTATAAAATTTTAAATACGAATACATAAAACAACAAAAAAAAGCCCCTGCTCACCAGCAGGGGCTTTTTTATATGAAAATACTTCATTAGTTTATATATCCTAAAACACTTACAATCTTACTCGCTTTTAAATTATTAATATGATAATAAATTTCTAAACCTCTTCTCTCAGCTCGTAACACTTTACCTTTCATTTTTGATAAATGTTGCGAAACAGTCGATTGTGGAATATTTAGTAATTCTGTTAATTGTGTTACATTACAAGTTTTTCTCGTACTTAATTCATTTACAATTTGTAATCGGATTGGGTGCGCCATAATTTTCAAAATATCTACATCTTCTTCTGAAACTAAACTTTTTCTCATTTCACTCGTATATGTTGTCATAAGACATTCCCCTTTTATATGAATTCCTCTTATTTAGATCTATTTCCAAAATATTTAAAACTCCGATGTGAAACCTTTATATAAAAATAATAGAATTTTAAATTTTTAAAAACAGAACGAAATACAATTCACTTTATTTATTCGGTACATATACATAATACAATGTTAATATGTGCTCTATGTGAAGTTAGCATATATTTATAATGAAGATTTTTCAAACAATTCACATGTAACTATTCACTTCCTCATAACACTGTCCAGTGATTTTAACATATTTTAGGCGTTTGTATATACTATCTACAAAATAAATGTTGTTTAGGGGGATTTCAAATGCCAACAATGTTACAAGAAGAAGTTGAAGAAGCTCGTGAAACATATGTCAGTCGTATCATATTAGTCAGTGGATCAGCTTTATTTTTAGTAGGTGGTGTTATATCGGCAATTTCGGCTTTTAAAGCTTATAATCGTTTGGAAAATACACCGCCTTCTCCAGATAACTCGTAGGTGAATTGTTTTATATTGAATAACAAACAAATGCCACCTCTATTAAGAGATGGCATTTGTTTTATCATAAGTTCTATACTAGAAACCCGCAAAGAATGCTTTAAGTATGAATTACACTTGAACTTACTTCACCACAAACCTCGTCTGACTACACCCATCCTTCTGCTTCGTTACTTCTAATACAGCCGGCATTGCGTTTTTCAGCTCTTGAACGTGTGAAATGACACCGATAAATCGGCCTGATTTTTGTAAGTCAATTAAGGCGTCTACTGCTTTTGTTAATGACTCCTCATCTAATGAACCAAAACCTTCGTCGATAAACATCGTTTCGATGGAAATACCGCCTTCATACGCTTGAATGACGTCTGCCATTCCGAGCGCTAAACAAAGTGATGCATTAAATTTCTCGCCACCAGATAATGTTTTTACATCGCGTGTTTGGCCAGTATATGCGTCGTATACATCTAAGCCTAATCCACTTTGACGATTTCTCTTTTCAACTCGTTCACTTCGTTTTAAATAAAATTGTCCATTTGATAATTTACGTAAGCGTTCGTTTGCAATTTGAACAATTTGTTCTAAATACTCAATTAAGATGTAACGTTCAAATGATATACGGCTTTCGTTATCGCCTTTCATTACTTCATATAAGTCAACAAGTTCCTGGAAAGCTTTTTCTTCCTCATGAATTTGTTCATCAATACGCCTAATATTTTCATGTAAATCAGAAATATATGTTACCGCATTTTGCGCACGTTGACGTTTTTCTTTAATGATATCAAGATTGATTTCTAAATCTTTTATATGTTCACCTAAAGCTGTAATATCCATATACTCTTTATCTTTTAATTCAGCACGTAACTCTTCAATTTGTTTTGCAAGTACTTCAAGAGATGAATAATAGCTTTGAATTTCTTTTTGTAACATATCCATCTCAGCATCACTTAATTTAGCTTCTTTATACGTAATTTGATCGGTAAATCCGCTCTGCTCAAGCTCTTTCATAAAGCGCGTAAACGTCTCTTCTTTCTTCAATTTTGTACTTTCAAATTGATTAGAAGCACTTTCCTGTTCTGCTTGAATACGTATATTTTCATTTTGCCAATGTTGATACGCTTCCTGCACTTTCTTCCATTCGTCCTCCATTAATTTGAGTTCATGCATAGCTTGGTCAAACTGGATTTTCCAAGCTTGGACTGTTTGTAAGTTTTCAGGAATATTTTTCTTATCATGTTCATATGACGTACGAAGCTGCATACACTCCATTTCTGTACGGTGCTGTACTGTTTCTACCTCACGCTTTTGTTTCTGAAGTGCATCTACTTTTTCTTCTACACTCTTTATATTCACAGCAGTTTGCTTACGCGTTTCTTCACTTGCTTTTAGCGTATTTACTTCAGTTGCTAATTGTTTTCCTTTTTGAACAAGTGCACTGTATGTTTCAACTAATTCCTCTGAGCGATAGCCTCGCTTCTTAACCTCCTCTATTACCTGTTCATATTGTAGGTGATAGAAATTCCATTTCTCCTCTAATTGAACATGTAATTTTTCAGCAACATTTTTCTTTTCTCTTAAATCATTTAACTCTTTTTCATCGATCGCATTACTTTGCTCTGTAGCTTTTTTCGGATGGTTCGTACTACCACATACTGGACAAGATTCGCCATCATGTAGATGAAGAGCTAATATACCAGCTTGTTCACTTAACCAGCGACGTTCCATATTTTCATATGCGTTAACTGCCAATCGCATCTTATTATATGCCGCTTCTTTTTCTTTCTCGAATTTTTGCTTTTCTTGCCAAACATCATATGCTTGCTTTAAAACTTTGGCATCTTCTCGCATATTCGTTAGTTCTTCTACTTTAGCTACATATTGCTCAAGTGCTCGTTCTAATTGCTGTAATTCATCGGACATTAGCTGTTTTTGATTTGTATGCTCATCTAATTGTCGATCTAAGTTTTGCATACTTTCTTTTAATTTCCCTATTTGAATTTCTGCATTTTGTAAATTCAACTGTTTCTCAGCTAATGATGCAATAATCGGTTGTAATTCTTCTAATCTTTGAACAAGTTTTTTTGCATTTTCTCTCTCAGGTTCTTTATTCTTTACCGCTTCATATTTCTCCTGAGCAAGTTCAAAGCTTTTCGTTACATTTTCTTTTTTAGCGATTATTTGTTTTAATAAACTTTCAGCCTTCTGCTCATTTTGCATTGCTTCTTCGTACCATTGTTCAAATGGTAATAAGCGCTTCGCCTCTTCCGCACGTTTAAAAGATTTTTCTTTCATTTCAATAACGGTACGATTTTCTTGTAAAGTGTTATATTTCTCATTCTTTTGTTGTAAATCTATAAATTTCTCATTTATGGATTTCGCTGCATGAAAACGTGTTTCAGCATCCTTTAATTGCTTCGTTTGAACATCTTGTTCTACTTGTAATTGCTCCACCTCTGCCTTATACACATCTGTTTCTTGTTCTAATGCTTCTACTACTTGATGCGTGTTTACATGTTCTTGTTCCACCAATGTCTCTAATAATGCTCCATCGCGGATTGGTAATTTGAAAACATTACGGAAGTATAGCTCTCGCTCTTTCTGTTTTTCTTGTAAAACGTCTTTCCATTGTTTTCGTTTTTGATCAAGTAACTCACGCATTAACTTATAACGATCCGTTTTAAAAATACGACGTAAAATTTCTTCTTTGTTTTCTGTCTCAGATGTTAATAGTTTTCGGAATTCCCCTTGTGGTAACATAACAATTTGGCTAAATTGATGTTTACTTAAACCAATTAAATCTTCCACTTTTTTATTTACATCCGTTACATGGAAACGATCAACAGCTGGAACATTCTCTTCATCAATCACTTCATATAGTTCTACTGCATGTCCCGTAATTGTCTTGTTCCCTTGTTTTTTATGTCCAAGTTGTCGTTTTATTTCATAACGTTTCCCTTTTAACTGAAAGGTTAGTTCTACACTTGTATACATATTATCATCAGCAAATTGACTGCGAAGCATGCTCGTATCACTACGTTCTTCTCCGCTTGCCTCCCCATATAACACATAACAAATCGCATCAAAAATCGTTGTCTTTCCAGCTCCTGTATTCCCAGAAATGGCGAAAATACGATGATCTCCAAGATCATTAAAATCGATTACTTCTTTCTGTTTATATGGCCCAAATGCTGTCATAATTAGTTGAATCGGTCTCATCCTCGTTCACCTTCCCGTTCTTGCACTGTTTGTAGTACTTCTACAAATAGACGTTCTTTCTCTTCTGATAAATCTAAGCCTTTCATTTCTTTATAAAAAGCCTTTAATAACGATAAATCATCCGTTTTATGTCTTGAAACAGTTACTTCATTTGACTCTGTGAACTCTCGTCTTTGAATAGATCTTTCAACATGCATTGCATTTGGATATACAGATCGTATTTTTTCCATTGGCTGCAAGACAGGATTTTCATCTAATAATTTTACAAACACATAATCTTCACTTACTGGATGTTGTAATAATTCATCTATTTTCGCTTCTACTGTTCGCATTTTACGACGTGGTGCAAGTAACCTTTTTTCAATTGTTGCTTCACCTTGCTCGTCCAGTTCCACAATATAATATCCTTTTTTATGTTTTTCTTCAGAAATAGAATATGCAAGTGGAGAACCTGAATATCGAATTGTCTCATTACGTACAAAATGCGCTTGATGTAAATGTCCAAGCGCTGTGTAATGAAACTTATCAAAATAATGACTATTTACGTATTCAGCACCACCAATTGAAAGTGGTCGTTCTGCATCACTTGTATTCTCTTCCGCTTCTCCCGCAGAAGTTACAAATGCATGACCAACAAATACGTGTCTTGCTTCTTTATCCATTGTTTCAGAAAGCTCATTCATAAAAATACGCATCGCATCATCATGAGAACGTACATCTTCGTTTTTCAAAACATGTCTAACTATGCTTGGATCCGCATATGGAACGAGATGGAAGTGAACCTCGCCATATTCATCATTTAATATAATTGGCTCATATGGAAATTGAAATTGTCCCACAATAAATAATCCTTGTTTCTTCATTAAACTACTTCCAAAATGAATACGATCTGGACTATCATGGTTTCCTGCAACCGCAATAACTGGTGTTTGTAAATCAATGACTATTTTTTGTAAAACATCATTTAATAAGTCTACTGCTTCCGTAGGTGGAATTGCTCGGTCATATAAATCCCCTGCAATAATTACGGCATCTGGTTTTTCTTCTTCAACAGCTTGTACAAACTGATCTAATACAATCTTTTGATCTTCAGTCATATACACGCCATGAACGAGCTTTCCTAAATGCCAATCCGCTGTATGAAATAACTTCATAGTTTCCTGCTCCTTTTAATTTACTGATTTTAGTGATACGAGTTGATAGTTTATTGTAGTTTTTCCGTTTTCCCACTCTAACTTTTGTATCATTGCACTACCAATTCTTTCTTCATTTGATTTATATAAAGGCAATATTTCTTGAACTGTAAATAAGTGATAACCATCCAATTTTAATTGAAATATGTTTTCTTCTATATGTAATCTTACTTCTTTTTCATTTGAAATAATTTTTGTGTGCATCTCAAATTTCATGACAGATACAACCCCTTTTTCTAATCTCTACACTATTAATAGTATATTGGCTATGCAAGATTGACAAGTAAATACACGGCAAAGTACACACTTTTCTACCGCTATATGTTTTTTATTTTTATATATAATACGGTATGTGAAATTTTATTTATTGTAAAAATAAAAATGTCTAATGTGACATCTTTATTTTTGTATAAAGTCTTTCATTACATAATATAAAACTGTAATGAAAACGATCGCTACAAAAAATGAAAATACTGCGATAATGTACCCATCCTTATTTAATAAAATGCAAAAAGAAATAGATATGATAAAAATCGGAAATACAAGTCGTACTTTATCCTTCACTTCCTCTGTCGTATCTGTATGATGAAAATACTGCGTTATCCCTATCATTAAAGAAGACAAAATAATCACCGACAATAGTAAAGGTCCTGGCATTCCGATTTCTCCTTTCTCTATTTCTAATGAAAAGCAATTTTTCTTTCATCATAATCACTTCAAATACTCTTTTTGAAGTAATTATGCACAATTTACACATATATAATAGCGTGTTTATCATGATAATTTCAAATAATTACAATTACAGTAATGTTGTAATATTCATTTTCAACCTTCAAAATCCTGCAAATATAACTCGTCAAAATATGCAGTGTCGAAATTAACACGCACCGTCAAGTTTAGACAAAATTTATAAAGGACATTTCAGTACGTATCAAGAATTAAGAATAAGAAGATATGTAAGGGAGGATGAATTATGACTGAACACGTTTTATTTTCTGTTAGCGAAAACGGCGTTGCATCAATTACTTTAAACCGCCCAAAAGCACTTAATTCTTTATCTTATGACATGTTGCAACCAATTGGGCAAAAACTGAAAGAGTGGGAAAATGATGAGCGAATTGCGCTTATCGTATTAAAAGGAGCTGGCACAAAAGGTTTTTGTGCAGGTGGCGACATTAAAACTCTTTATGAAGCACGTTCGAATGAAGCTGCATTACAGCATGCGGAACGTTTCTTTGAAGAAGAGTATGAAATTGATACATATATTTATCAATATAAAAAACCGATCATCGCTTGTTTAGATGGAATTGTAATGGGTGGTGGTGTCGGTCTTACAAATGGTGCGAAATATCGAATTGTAACGGAGCGTACGAAATGGGCAATGCCAGAGATGAATATCGGATTCTTTCCAGATGTCGGTGCTGCTTATTTCTTAAATAAAGCTCCAGGTTTTGCAGGCCGATATGTTGCTTTAACAGCATCTATTTTAAAAGCTGCTGACGTATTATTTATAAACGCTGCTGATTACTTTATGACATCTGATTCCTTACCAAATTTCCTTACTGAACTTGAAAATGTAAATTGGCATAAAGAAGATGATGTACATACTAATTTAAAAGAAGTTATTCGTACATTTGCAACTGCTCCAAAATTAGAAAGCGAGCTTGCTCCTTCATTAGAAGAAATGAATACTCATTTTGCTTTCGATACAATTGAAGAGATCGTCCATTCATTGGAGAAAGACCAAAGTTCCTTTGCTTTAAAAACGAAAGAAACACTATTATCCAAATCCCCTATTTCGTTAAAAGTAACATTAAAACAGTTTATTGATGGACAAAATAAGTCCGTTGAAGAATGTTTCGCTACTGACCTTGTACTTGCTAAAAATTTCATGAGACATGCAGATTTCTTTGAAGGAGTACGATCTGTTGTCGTTGATAAAGATCAAAATCCGGATTATATATATAAGCAGTTAAGTGATGTTTCAGAAGAAGATGTAAATCGATTCTTCAACTTACTTAACGCATAAGTGGTGGGGCGCCCGTTCATTCGGGATAAACATGAGGCTATATAGTAGTGGAATTTCACTACTATATAGCCTCTTTCTCATTTAATAATTTTTAATAAAATTTAATTTTATTAAATCAAAAATGTGTGCTACACTATTTTTAATCAAATATTCTAAAAATAAAAAGGAGGAGCAACTATGATTGAAAATTATTTTCTTTTCATCATTATGTCTATTTGTCTTATTATTTTACCCGGTCCTGATACTGCAATGGCGACGAAAAATACATTGGTTGCCGGTAAGGTCGGTGGAGTGAAAACAGTGTTCGGTACATGTGTTGCACTTTTAATTCATACTTTAGCAGCAGTAATCGGACTTTCCGCAATTATTGTAAAGTCAGCTCTTTTATTTTCTATTTTCAAGTACGTTGGAGCTCTGTATTTAATTTATATTGGCATTAAAGCCCTTTTAGCGGTAAGAAACAAAGAAGGCTTTGATACGAACGATATATCTTTAAATAATGAAGATGAACACACTTCTTGCTTTCGCCAAGGGTTTCTTACGAATTTATTAAACCCTAAAGTTGCAGTCTTCTTTTTAACCTTTTTACCTCAATTTTTAAATCCAAATCATAATACGTTTATTCAACTTCTCGTAATGGGTCTTACTTACCTCGTATTAACAGTTATTTGGTTCGCTTTTTATATATTTTTAATTGATAAAATTAGTGCTTTTATGAAAAAACCAAGGACGCAACGTTATATTCAAAGCTTAACAGGAATCGTCTTAATTGGTTTTGGTATTAAACTAGCTTTTGAAAAAAATAATTAACAAGACGAAAAACACCACATCTTCAGAGTGGTGTTTTTCATTTAACAACTGTTTTGGCTGTTTACTCTCTATTAAAACCAGCGCTCTGTTACAACTTTTTTACGTGTATAGAATTGAACACCATCTGTACCATTTGTACCTAAATCGCCAAAGAATGAAGCTTTATTTCCTGCAAATGCGAAAAATGCCATTGGTGCTGGAACGTTTACGTTTACACCGATCATACCAGCATCGATATTATCACGGAACGTTTGTGCATGTTTACCATTTGACGTATAAATAACCGCGCCATTTGCAAATTTAGATTGATTTGTTAATTTAATACCTTCTTCTAAATCTTTAACTCGTACAATGCTTAATACTGGAGCAAAAATTTCATCTTGCCAAATTTTCATTTCTTGATTTACACCATCAAAGATTGTCGCACCTACAAAGTAACCTTCTCCAACTTCTTCCTTAATTTTGCGACCATCAACTAATAAAGTTGCTCCATCTGCTACACCGCTATTAATATAGCCTAATACGCGCTCTTTATGAGATTCACGAATTAATGGTCCAACATAATTATCTTCGTGGAAACCGTCACCTACTTTTAACTTCTTCGTCTCTGCTACTAGTACGTCGATGAATTCATCAGCAATTTCATCAACTACTGCTACTACTGAACATGCCATGCAGCGCTCTCCACTACTTGCGAATGCAGATCCAATTACACCTTGCACTGTTTTCTCAAGATTGCAATCAGGCATTACAATCGCATGATTTTTTGCACCAGCTAACGCTTGTACACGTTTCCCGTGTTTCGTACCTGTTTCATACACGTAACGAGCTACCGGCTCAGATCCAACGAATGAAATAGCTTGAATAACTTTACTTTCTAAAATGCTATTTACAACATCTTTTCCGCCTTGTACTAAATTCAATACCCCTTTTGGAAAACCAGCTTCATAGAATAACTCTACAAGTCGCTCTGCTAAAAGTGGCGTTCTTTCCGATGTTTTTAATACGAACGTATTACCGCAAGCAATTGCAAGTGGGAACATCCATAATGGAATCATCATTGGGAAGTTAAACGGTGTAATACCAGCAACAACTCCAATTGGGTAGCGCCAAATCGATCCATCAATGCCGCTAGCAATATTCGGAAGAGCTTGTCCCATCATTAAATTTGGTGCTGATGTTGCAAGTTCTACCGCTTCAATCCCTCGCTGCACTTCACCAGTTGCATCCGTTAATGTTTTACCATTTTCTAGCGTAATGATTTTAGCAAGCTCTTCTTTGTTTTCTTGTAAAAGCTGTAAATATTTATATAATTGTCTTGAACGATTCGGAACTGGTACTTTAGACCATGTTTCGTATGCTGCTTTTGCCGCTTCAACAGCTTTTTCAACATCTTCTTTCGGAGATAGCGGAACGTAAGCGATAATTTTTCCAGTCGCCGGATTCGGAACTGCTTCTACTTCTGTACCAGTAGATTCTACCCACTCACCATTAATATGATTTTTTACTCGTTTAATTTCAGTTGTAATCATTATATTCTCTCCTTTTTTATGATGTATATAAGTCTATTATTTTTGATTAGAAATTAACTGTTCACTAACTTTCTTATATAAAGCAGCCATATCGTTTTCACCATATCCTGCCTCACTTGCTTCTTCATATACGTTTAATAGCATTTCGCTTACTGGTAAGTGAAGTTCGCTTTCTTTCGCTAAATCTACTGCAAATCCTAAATCTTTCTTTAATAAATTCACAGTAAATCCTGGATCGTAGTTTTCAGTTGCAATGAAACTTTTATAATTACGCTCATAAATTCTACTTTGACCGTAACTTACATTTAAAATATCAAACATTTTATCTAAATCCATATTATTCTTTTTCGCTAATGTTAAAGCTTCACTCACACCAGCTGTATAAAAACCAATTAATAGGTTATTAATTAATTTAACTGTTGTGCCACTATCAATCTGCTCACTAACATGGAAAACATTCGCACCTAGTACGCCCATGATAGATTCCGTTTTCTCATATACTTCTTTCGATCCACCAACCATAAACGTTAATGTACGGTTTTCAGCTCCAATTACCCCACCACTAACAGGCGCTGCTAAAAAGTCTACTTTCTTTTCCTTTGCAGCTTCCTCTAACTGTTTGTTTAATTGTGGAGATACAGTACTTGTATCAATTAAAACTACATTCGAGTGGCTATTTTCAAATAATCCTTCTTCCCCAAAATACACCGCTTCAACAGCGCGAGGTGAAGGTAAACTTGTAAAAATCACATCGCATGTTTCTGCTAGTTTTGAGATTGATAAGCCAATAATTCCTCCTTCATTTTCAAAGGAAGCTTCGGCCTCTTTATTTAAATCCACACCGTATACTGTGTAACTCGATTTAACTAAATTTTTAGACATCGGAAGACCCATATTACCTAAACCGATAAAGCCAATCTTTTTCATATCGCTTTCCTCCTATTTACACAATATACTTTCCACGATTTATAATAGCTTTCGCAATTTCTCTCTTTTTTGTAAATACGTTCGTGTATAAAGGCACTAATAATTGACGAATTTCAGCTAAAATTACGTGTCTATCTTGTTCTTCTGTGACAGCCGCTGCAAGTATAGAAATCGCTGCTTCTTCTACTTTACGATAGCCTTCTTCACAAATAACATCAGTTATCATTTGTTTCGTACGCTCTTTCTCTTCACCATTTTTACTAATTGCTTTACTCGTGCGTAAAAATGCTGATTCCATGACGTACACGTCCGTTAACATATTTGATAATACACGTGAATATTCTTGTTCTTGGTCAATTTTTAACCCTGGAGTTTTAGAGAGCGTTTTCAAAGATTGTTTCAACAATTTTTTCGCTAATAAAATGTAACGATGGTTTCTTTCAACATTTGCTACATCAACTTCTACTTCAGTATCTTCAATTTGTTCCATTTGCTTCATTAACATTTTAGCAACTGTTAATCTATTAATTTCGTTTGTTCCTTCAAAAATACGACTAATTCTAGCGTCACGATATAATCGTTCTACCTCGTACTCTTGCATATAACCGTAACCACCATGAATTTGTACAGCTTCATCTACGATATGACCAAGTGTTTCAGAAGCATTTACTTTATTAAGTGCACATTCAATTGCAAATTGAGACATTTTCTTCATAAGATCTTCATCACTCTCATGAATTGCTTCATCAATTACACCTGCTGTACGGTAGGCTGCACTTTCTGCTCCATATGTAGCAATGATCATATTTGCAATTTTCTCTTGAATCATCGTAAAATCTACTAATTCCGTTTGGAACTGTTTTCGCTCTTTTCCATATTGAACCGACAAACCAATTGCTTGTTTTGCTGTTCCAATATTTCCAAAAGCCAGCTTTAGTCTAGCGAAGTTAAGAATATTAAGAGCTACGTGATGCCCTTTTCCAACTTCCCCTAAAACATTTTGAGCAGGGATGACAACATCTTCTAAAATTAGGGTAGCCGTTGAAGAACCTTTAATCCCCATTTTCTTTTCTTCTAGTCCAATGGATACACCTTCACATGTTCTTTCGACAATAAACGCTGTCATTCCTTTATTTGTCTTCGCAAAAACAACGTATACATCTGCCATATGAGCATTTGTAATCCACTGCTTCTCACCATTTAACTTCCAAGCAGTACCATCTTCATTTAATACTGCACTTGTTTTTGCACTTAAAGCATCAGAACCAGCATTTGGCTCAGTTAAAGCATAAGCCCCAATCCATTCTCCAGACGCAATTTTCGGCAAATATTTTTCTTTTTGTTCTTTCGTTCCGTAATATATGTAAGGCAATGTACCTACACCAGCATGTATATTAAAGGAAACACTAAATGCACCAGCGTATCCCATTTTTTCTGCTACAAGCCCTGAAACTGCCTTTCCTAACTCAAATCCGCCGTACTCTTCTGGGACTTCGATACTTAATAATCCAAGTTCTCCAGCTTTCTCAAATAATTGACGAGAAATTTTATAGTTATGTTGTTCTATATTCTCCATTTGTGGAACAATTTCTTGTTTAACGAATTGTTCTGTCGTTTTTGCGATTAAATCTTCATCTCCTGAAAAATCTTCTGGCGTAAAGAAAGTATAATTCACATCTTTATTAAGTGAAAAAAATTCATCCCACGGTAACTTTGTTTTCTCCATCTGAATCCCCCTATCATTTCGGCCTTACTTGCTACTACGTATGCTCGTCTACGATGAGTGGAATTTCTTATTTTTGAAAACAGAAGGCGATGAATTGTCACATCAAGCAGTTCGTTTTGCCAAAGATGTATTCTCATCGCCTTAGTTGTTTTATCTATTGATCCTCTGATAATACTGTTTTTGCAATTCCAGTATCTAGTTCTTCAAAGTCATGATATGAAATTGTTTCATATAACTCACTTCTCGTTTGCATACTTGAAAGTGCATCTTTTTGAGAACCTGTTTCCTTAATTAAAGTAAACACATTCTCATATGCTTTCGCTGCAACACGAAGTGAAGTTACAGGATAAATAACCATTTGGAAGCCCATATTCGCAAATTCCTCTGCACTATAATACGGCGTTTTCCCGAACTCAGTCATATTCGCAAGTAAAGGCGCATTTACTTTACTATTAAATAGACGGAACTCTTCTTCTGATTGAAGTGCTTCAGGGAATATTGCATCTGCACCTGCTTTTACATAGGCGTTCGCTCTTTCAATCGCTTCATCTAAGCCTTCTACACCGCGAGCATCTGTACGTGCCACAATATATAAACTTGGTGCAACTTCTTTAATCGCTTTAATCTTTTGAACTAACTCTTCTGTAGTAACAAGTTTCTTACCATTTAAATGTCCACATTTCTTCGGTAATTGTTGATCTTCAATTTGAACAGCCGCAACTTTTGCTTCCACCATTTCTACTGCTGTTCTCGCTACGTTTAATACACCGCCAAATCCTGTATCAATATCAACAAGAACTGGTAAATCTGTAGCTCTTACTATATCCCTTGCTCTCTCTGCTACTTCAGTAGACGTCACGATTCCTAAATCTGGTAGACCTTTACTTGCAGTATAAGCAGCTCCCGATAAATATAAAGCTGAAAAACCTGTAGTTTTCGCAACAAGAGCAGCCATTGCATCATGAGCACCTGGAATTTGCAAAATCCCATTTGCTTCTACTAAAGCTCGGAAGCGATTCGCAAGCTCCTCTTGTGTTGACTGTTTATTCACAACCCAAGCCATTCTAAATTCCCCCTATTATTAATTTAAGAATAGATCTACAAATTCGTTTACATTCATATTTTCTAGTTTTTCTTCATTTAGACAAACTTCATGAATTTGTTCTTGTTGCTTACTAGAATAATGACCTGCCATATTTGCAGTGAATTTTTGAACAACTTTTGGAATTGCTTCGTCTCTACGGAAACGGTGACCAAGTGGATATTCACATTCCACATTTTCTGTTACAGTGCCATCCTTGAAATGAACTTGAACAGCGTTGGCGATTGAGCGCTTGTTCGGGTCAAGGTAATCTAAACTGTACTGTTTGTTTTCAACAACAACCATCTTATTACGTAATTCATCTACACGTGGATCATTTGCTACTACATCCTCATAATCATCCGCAACGATATCTCCTTTTAACAAACCAATTGCCGTAATGTATTGTAAGCAATGATCACGATCAGCTGGGTTATTTAATGGACCTTCTTTGTCGATAATACGAATTGCTGATTCATGAGTTGTAATCGTAATACGATCAATTTCATCTAATCTTTCTTTAATTTCTGGATGTAATTTCACAGCACACTCTGCAGCTGTTTGTGCATGGAACTCTGCTGGATATGAAACTTTAAATAATACATTTTCCATTACATAAGACTCTAATGGTCTTGCTAACTTTAATTCTTGTTTATTGAATAATACATCTTGGAATCCCCAGCCTGGTGCAGATAATGCTGTTGGATATCCCATTTCACCTTTTAGAGCAGTCATTGCAAGATGAACACCGCGGCTTGTTGCATCACCTGCTGCCCATGATTTACGTGAGCCTGTATTTGGTGCATGACGATATGTACGAAGACTAGAATTATCAATCCATGCATGTGATAATGCATTAAAGATTTCTTCACGTGTTCCGCCGAGCATTTTTGCAACTACAGCAGTTGTTGCTACTTTTACGTATAATACATGGTCAAGACCAACACGATTCAAACTATTTTCTAAAGCTAGTACACCTTGAATTTCATGCGCTTTAATCATCATTTCTAATACTTCACGTACTTTTAATGGTTCTTTTCCTTCTGAAATACGAACACGGCTAATATAATCTGCAACTGCTAAAATACCGCCTAAGTTATCAGATGGATGTCCCCACTCTGCTGCAAGCCAAGTATCGTTATAGTCTAACCAACGGATCATACATCCGATATTAAATGCACCTTTCACTGGATCAAGCACATATGACGTACCTGGTACACGTGTACCATTCGGCACGATCGTTCCTGGTACAACTGGTCCTAGTAATTTCGTACACTCTGGATATTGTAGTGCTAAAATTCCGCATCCAAGTGTATCAAGTAATACGTAACGAGCAGTACTGAATGCTTCTGCGCTAGTTACCTCTTTATTTAATACATAATCCGCAATTTCTTCTAATAATGCATCTTTTTGTTTAATTTCATTTGTTTTAATCATACTATTCTTCCCTTTCTGTCGAAAATTCGTTATTATTAATGATGGGTGTCGGTCAAACCCCCATCTAGCGGGCGGCGCTAACAACTCCCCAGTTGTTCTTATTTACTAAGTACATGTCGCTCGCCAACATAATTTACACGTGGACGGAACAATCGATTGTTCGCATGTTGCTCAATTACGTGCGCGCATAGTCCTACTGTTCTAGAGCTAAAGAAGATTGGTGTGTAAAGTTGAATTGGAATACCAAGCATCCAATATACTGGAGCTGCATAATAATCAAGGTTCGGATAAATTCCTTTTTCCTTCTCCATAATCTTTTCTCCAGCTTCACACATTTCATATAGTGTATAATCGCCTTTTACATCACATAACTGCTTTAAAGCTTCCTTCATCATCAGTGCTCTTGGATCCATCTTCTTCATATACACACGATGTCCAAAGCCCATAATTTTTTCTTTGTTATATAGTTTCTTCTGTAACAACTCTTCAAACTTCTCAACATTACCAGCTTCTAAAAGCATGTACATAACCGCTTCGTTTGCACCGCCGTGTAAGCTACCTTTTAAAGATGCAACTGCACCTGTTAAAGCACCATATAAGTCCGATTGCGTTGATGCAATAACGCGCGCTGTAAATGTAGAGTTTGGCATTTCATGTTCACTATATAAAACAAGGGAACGATCAAAGATCTTCTCCTCAAGTTCAGTTGGTTTTTTACCTGTTAACATATAGAAGAAATTCGCGCTATATGTTAATTCCTTAAGAGGTTCGATTGGGTCTTCATTATTTAAAATATGATAGCTATTCGCTACAATGTTTGGTACTTTACTCAATAATTTGTACCCGCGGCTTTTGTTTACTTCTAACGAACGGTTTTCGATATCATTATCATAACCAGCTAATGCGGACACACCTGTACGCAATCCATCCATCGGGTGCGTTTCTTTCGGTAATGCCTTTAATACGTTGAATACACCTTCTGGTACCGCGTATTCTTCTTTTAATTTCTTTTCGAGTTTTGCTTTTTCATCCTCATTTGGTAGATGTTCTTCCAATAAAAGGTGCACAATGTCTAAATACTCTTTTGTTTTTGAGAGTTCGATTAAATCATACCCTTGAATTACAATTTCACCTTTCACTGTGTCAAGAAACGAAATTTTCGTCTCCGCTGCCACTATACCATCTAATCCCGGGGAAAATTTTTCTTCAGCTTTCATCATTATTTCCTCCAATCCTAATAGATCTTCGTGCACATAACTGTAAGCCTTTACAAAATCGTGAAACTACATTTCTATTTCAATGTATCAGAGTTTTTAGAAGATTTCAATTTATTTTATAATGATAAGTTTCCTATACTTTTACCGATGTAACAATACAATTTTTCAAAAATAATTTTCATATTTTATAAAGAAAGGACAGACTTCTTTGTTCGCCTTATTAAAACAAAATATAAGGATGAATCAGAAAATCCTACAGAACATATCATTCTCCCATTTTTTTTAAGAAAATAAAAAAAACGAGCTGTACACATATACAACTCGTTTCTTCATAATATTTATTTCACTATCTCTTCAATATAATTCTTATATAAAACTTATTTACTTTTAAAAAAGTTATTATTTTACATAATTAAATTAAATTCCTACGTTTCCCCGTACTAACCTACAACTAAATGATAGTTTTGAAAGTGCTAAAGATCATCAACTTACATAATTTACCATATAATTTCCTAAAGACTATTCCTAAAGAATATCCAGGCTGAATTGGACTATTAACATGCTATATTCAGAATTCTTCCTTAAACCATTGTAGAGCGTCATGTTCAATTGAAATTTTGATCTTTGTTCCTCTCGTTTACGCAAATTCTTTTTTACCTAATCGCTGTTTTACAAAAATGACAAAAATAATGAAAGCGATTAGTCCTGAAATTGCACTACCTGCAAATAAAATACGGTAACCGAACATTTGCGAAACAACTCCAAGTAAAATCGCACCAAGTCCAATCCCTAAATCAAATGCGGTAAAGAATGAAGCGTTAGCAACTCCTCTTTTACTCGGATCAATAATTGTAAGCATCGCTGCTTGTAATGCGGGCTGTGCTGAACCGAATCCAACACCGTATAATGCAGCTGCGATAACTACCCCTATTAAACTATTTGAAATCGTTAATACAACTATCGCGATAATCGTAATACATAGTGCCGGGAGTATAATAAATACTTCTCCATACTTATCTAATAGTTTTCCTGAAATTGGTCTTACAATCGTTAAAGCAACTGCATATACAAGAAAGAATGTCCCAGGATTCACATCGATTGAAGATGCAAATAGCGGTAAAAACGTCGTAATTCCTCCATATGCAAATGATAAAAAGAAAACTACAATTGTAATGGAGAGAACCGATTTTTCAAACAACTGCATTTTCCCTTTTTCTTTTTGTGGTGTGAATGGCATTTTCGTCATGAACGATAATAGGACTGCCATAAAGGATAAAAGAGTTGCCAACAAGAATAGGCCGTGAAATGAATAATGTTGTACAACCGATAATCCAATCATTGGGCCGATCGCCATTGCAATTGTCATAGCCATCCCGTACCAACCCATACCTTCACCACGGCGTGAATCTGGAATAATATCAGTTATCGCTGTTCCAACAGCTGTTGTAGAAACAGCCCATGTCACGCCATGAATAACCCGTAAAACAGCTAAAAGAACAATAGTCGATGCTAAATTATAAGAATACATCGTTATCCCAAAAAAGACGAGTCCGAAAATAATAAAAGATCTTCTCCCATATTGATCTAACATTCCTCCGATAATCGGTCGTATTACAACTGCTGCTATTGTAAACATTCCCATCATAAGTCCAACTTGTGATTCATTGCCGCCTATCTCTTTAATAAAGAGCGGGAGCGTTGGTACAAGTAAATAAAATCCTGTAAATAAAAATAACATTGCGAAAGTCATTTGAATAAATGATTTCGTCCATAATCGTTCCATTAAAATTCCTCCATAAACACGTATATTCTTGCAATTAACACCTCCATTTTACATTTTCTTAGTCCCTTTTCCCTCCGTAAATAGACGTAACTTTTTATAATAAATGGTCCACCATCAATATAAATTGGTCTTACAACTTTATAAGTATACATTAGCCTAAAGTCCTATCTATATGTACCTTTATACGCGTGAAAAGAATATACTATTTTATTATCACAACTTAGGAGTGATTATGTTATGTGGGTATCTTCAAGAGTAACAGCCGTCGTTCCTTCGACTCCTGGGATACACGTTCCAGCCGTTCATACAGCTAGTTCCGATGTAGGAATTGAACTTCCTGCAACTTGGCAACAATATCAAATTCCAGGTCAAGTTACTCCCTCATTTTGGCATCATGGCGCACATCCAAGTAGTACTACCTTTTACAACCCCAGTTATACTCCATTGCCTCAGGCTCAAGTTTTTTATCATTTTCCATCAATTTATTTTCAAAATTTCTACGGTACTTTTAACATTTAAATTTAAACGATAAAAAGCACTTAAGATTGTAATTTTTACAAATCTTAAGTGCTTTTTTGTACTTTTTATTAACTTCTCTTATTGTCCATTATTGACAGGGGCTTCTCCTGCATTCCCGCCAGTATCTGGTTGTGTGGTCGCTGGAGGTGTTGTATTTCCTTGACCTCCTCCATTATTTGCTGGAGGTGTTGTATTTCCTTGGCCTCCTCCATTATTCGCTGGAGGTGTTGTATTTCCTTGGCCTCCTCCATTATTCGCTGGAGGTGTCGTATTTCCTTGGCCTCCTCCGTTATTCGCTGGAGGTGTCGTATTTCCTTGGCCTCCTCCATTATTTGCTGGAGGTGTTGTATTTCCTTGGCCTCCTCCATTATTCGCTGGAGGTGTCGTTCCTTGGCCATTTCCATTATTTTGTTCATTTTGTTTCTTTTCTTCTTCTTGTTTCTTTTGTTCTTCTTGCTTCTTCAGTTCCTCTTGTTGCTTTTGTTCTTCTTGTTTTTTAAGCTCTTCTTGTTTCTTTTCTTCTTCTTTGTTTTTCTCTTCTTCAGTTTTTTGCTTTTGATCTGGTTTTGGTTGTTCCGTTGTATCCGGTACGCTCGTATTTGGTGAAGAATCACGTTTTTCACCTTTTATACGTAGCTCACTACCTTCTTGAATAACACTACTTGGCATTTTAAAGCGTGATTTGTCAGTAGCAAACTCACTCATCATTTCTTTAAAGATCAACTGTGCAATTTTCGTATTTTTACTACTAATATACTCGTCTTTACCATCTTTCATATATCCAGTCCATACCGCCATCGTATATTGCGGCGTATAACCTGCAAACCAACTATCACGAGTCGCACTTTCTGGAATTTTATATTGAGCTAGTTGTTTTGAATCATAGTTTGTTGTACCTGTTTTACCAGCTACATCTAAAGAACTAATATTTGCTGCTGTACCAGTACCAGATGTTACTACTGAACGAAGCATATCAGTAATCATATATGCTGTAGAGTCAGCTATAACTTGTTTTGGTTTTTGCTCAAAACTTTGTGACTTGCCGTCTGGATAAACTACTTTCTTAACAAAATGCGGTTTTGCATACTTTCCACCATTACCAAATGTCGCATAAGCACCCGCCATTTCAGTTGGTGATACTTCGTTTGTACCAATAGCGGTAGATTCTGCCGGCGGTTTATTAAATGTAATACCTAATTTCTCAGAGAATTCCTTTGATTTATTAAGTCCTACTTCTTTTGCAGTTTTAACTGCTGGAACGTTACGTGACATTTTTAATGCTTCACGCATAGTAATTGGGCCTAAATGACTTCTGTCCGCATTTCGAAGTTCTTGTCCAGTTGAATATTTAAATGGAGAATCATCAATTTGATGGTACGTAGCCCATTTTAAATATTCAATAGCAGGACCGTAATCAAAGATTGGCTTCATCGTTGAACCAGCTGCACGATCTAATTCAATTGCCATATTATGCCCTTTAAATACTGCTTTATTTTCACCGCGCCCACTACCTATAGCACGAACCTCACCTGTTTTCGTATCCATAAATGTGAAAGCACCTTGGAATTTATCATTTGGATAATTAATAATATTTTCATTTAATATCCTATCAGCAGACTTCTGTGCATCTCGGTCTAAAGTTGTATAAATTTCTAAACCGTCAGAACCAATGTTAGCATCTGGCAATTCTTTTTCAACTTCTTTCACAACCGCATCCATAAATGCAGGATATGGCATTGCCTGAACAGTTGCAGTTTTAAGTCCATCTGTTACTTTAACTTTCGAAGCTTCTTCCATTTCTGCCTTCGTAATATAACCATGTCGATTCATTAATTTTAGTACAACATCTCTTCTTTCTGTTGCTCTTTGAATATTGTCCGTTTTCGTTGGATCATAGTTATTCGGTGCTTTCGGTAAACCTGCAAGCATCGCAACTTCTGGTAATGTTAACTCTTTTAATTCTTTACCATAGTAGTTTTGTGCTGCTGTTGCGATACCATATGAACGGTTTCCTAAATTAATTTTATTTAAATACATTTCTAAAATTTCATGTTTTGAATACTGTTGTTCTAGCTTATACGCTAAATATATTTCCTGAACTTTACGTTTTGATGTTTTTTCCATCGATAAGAAATAGTTTTTAATAACCTGTTGCGTTATTGTACTTCCACCTTGTGAGCCGTAATCTCCTTTAAGGCTCACCAACACAGCACGGGCAGTACCTTTAAAGTCTACTCCACTATGCTCATAAAAACGTGAATCTTCTGTTGCTAAAAATGCATTTTCTACTAATTTAGGAATTTGATCATACGTAACATTCGTCCGTTTTTCTTTCCCGTATTCATATACCAAATCGCCATTTTTATCATAAATTTTTGAGGATAACGGATTAACAAGTTTTGCTTTCTCAAGTTTTGGTGCATCCTTAATCATTACGAAGAAGGTAGCAACCCCCGCCACTAAACCAACAATACCAAGTAATAAACAAGTAATTAAAAACTTACGAAAGAATGAAGTTTTCCCTTTTGGTTTTTGTGTTTTAGAAGCTGGCTGTTTTTTCTTTTTAACTTGTCGTCGTTCCTCTCGAGAACGATAATTTTCTGACATGTTACTTTCTCCTGCCTTTCAATTCTCCCGTTGATTTACTTAAAAATATTGAGGTCACTTTCTAAACTGAAGTTAATTAAGAAAGTATATCGACCTGGAGCATTCAATATTTTCCTAATTCACAGATTATAAATTTTAGAATACTTCTTATACAAACTATTTTCACTTCTATTTTTCCTAATAATGCTGCCCCTTTAAGCATAGAATGTAAAAAGTGAATTTTTAATACCTCGTATAAATAATATACCTTTTTTTCAAATGGTCAATATTTTCTTATTTATAAATCAAAGGTGAAATAAAAATAGCACAACGATATGTACTTCGTGTGAACTTCCTTATAATTACGTATAACGAACATTTAATATATTGCATATAAGTATAATACCTCTTTAATTATAAGGATTTCAACACCACAACCTCAACATCTACAAGAAATTATTAAAAATGAGAAGTGAGGAGTTGCGTAATGATGAAACTATCTCCCGTGATTTCAAAAAATATAGTTGCTGTTGGCTATAATCCTTTTTCTATGATTTTGCGCATTCAATTAAAGAATGGAATGTATGATTTCTTTAACGTGCCTGAAAACATTTACACCGGTTTATTAAGCGCACAATCTAAAACTAATTATCACAATACTTATATTAAAAATTCTTACCGCTATACTAAAATTTAAACTTAAACAGAATGAAAAAAAGAAAGGAGGTAGTCCCCCTTTCTTTTTACAATCATTTCAAGACTTAGCTATCTTCTATTCCTCTTATTCATTTCATCATATGCTTCAATTTGTTTTTTTAATCTCCGGTCTGCTTTTTTATCATGTACAACTAATATCGCATGTATAACTCCTGGAACCCAAAATATTAATGTTAATAGGAAGTTAATTATTGCTTGAAATGGTTTTCCACAAAATAATACGGCTACTGGTGGTAGTAGAATTGCCAATAAATACATCATCTCTTGAAAACTCCTTGTTTTGTATTTTTTATCTCTCTTCTTTTCATACGCTCACAAAACCAATTATTTTTATATTTCATAAATTCCAATTAAGCATGAAAAACTTTTCTACTCTTATATATTCTATTCAAATGCCTAAAAACCTACTACTTCAATCTTACCACGTATGTAAAATTAAAATCCCCCTTCCTTTATCAAATGTGTATTTTCATATTTTTATTTTTTCTAATCTGTCTTCTTTCTCTATTATAGTTAATCCAATCGCAGAAATAATAGTTCCTATTGCTTGTATCCAAATACCAATGAGTGCTATTATCTTCTCATTCTTCTTATCAACCATACTGCCTTCATTTTCTATTTCGTTCTTTGATACATTAATAATACCTTGATACGCTTGAAGTCCAGCACCTAAACTTTGCAAAGAATTACCTAGTATTATAATTCTCTGTATTGCTTTCATCTGAAGTAAAGCTGCTTCTACTCCTAAAAAAGCACCAATCGATTGTAAACTGTTCCCGATAATTATGAGATAATCATTCTCTTTCAATTGTTTATTTATATTAAAATATGTTCCTATTACATTTGATATATTCCCTAATGCTAATAATTCAATGCCCATTTTATCAAGCATTTCACTTTTATTCTCCAAACACATATTTTGATTTTCTCTTTCAGCTTCATTTCCGGTATCATTACTCGCTATTATTTGTAATATATAACCGAGGGCTTGTAATGAGCTTCCTACAATTACAAGATCTGATTCAACTTTCTCTTCTCCAATAAATCCTCTTGTCGTCCCAATAGCCGCAGTAAGATTTCCTCCTACTTGAAACCATGCTCCTGTCACTTTTAAACCGCTTGGATTCATTTTTATCACCTATTTAGAAATTTTCTAGTGCTTTTTTCGCCATACACAAATGACATCCTTTATCTCATATTTATTTTCTATATGTAATTTTGTGCATTCTAAAATGTGTTAATCATACAAAAAAGCACCTTTAAGGTACTTTTTTTAGACAAAGCGTATATCACTGAAAATATGCTAATTAAAAGATACGTATACAATTCAAAATATATTTACATACATTCTGGGCATGTCAATGAAGCTCCATTTTTATCTATTGTTATATTTAATATATATTGAATCGCATGATGTGACCACATTTCAGGTGTGGGTGATTCATTTACATACTGTGGTGCACATGAATACAGCATTGGGCTCCTAATACTTCCGCCCGGATCTAAAGCAACTACAGCCATACCATAGGGTAATTCAAGTGCCATAGATTTCGTGATACCTTCAATTGCAAACTTTGAGGCACAATATGGCGCCAGCTCAGCTTCTCCCTCTCGGCCCCAACTAGAACTCATATTAATAATCATTCCTTCTTTCCTAGCTACCATCGCTGGGACAAATGCCCTAATTACATTTACTACACCATTTACGTTTACATTCATTACATTTTCGAATTCTTGAGCTGTTACTTTCCACAGTGGCGCATTTTTATTAACAATCGATGCATTATTTATTAACAAGTCAGGTGCTCTATATCTATGAAGTATATAACTCGCCCAATTACTTACTTGCTGGGAGTCTGAAACATCGATTATTTGAAAATCATGTATATTACCGTAATATTTTTTCAATTCTTCAATTTTATCTTTTGAACGTCCACAGCCATATATATTCCATCCCAATTCATGAAATCGATCAACCATTGCACGACCTAATCCTTGCGTCACTCCTGTAATCATTACAACTTTTCCAGTTTCGTTTCGCTGCATATACCTCTCCTCCTTTATAAAATTTTACACTCTCCCTTTTCATTCAGCCATTTACTAAAGTATCAACTCATTTCATACTTTAGTAGGAGTTTTTATGTAAGCAAAAAGAGTAACCATAACAGTTACTCTTGCTTATATATCAAAAAAGTCATTATTTATTTCGTTATTGCTTTTATATTTCAGCTTCTCTTTCCCGCATTTCTCACACAATATATAAAAGTTACACCTAGATTACCTCTTTTAAAATCTTCATTATCCTTAATAAAACCATATTTATGCTTACAGTGAGATTCATCTAAAAAAATTTTAAACCATTTTTTCAACATAGAACAGTTAACCTCTATGAAAGAATCTTCATCTATTCTGATTACCGATTTTTATTTAAATTCTCAATCTCATTTTGCAACTTTTTGAATTGTTCAAAATGCATAGTGATAGATTGACTATTTCCATAATCAACACTATGCTTCACAAATAAAACACCAGTGTCATGAAAAATTGCTTCCAGTTCTTTTCTGATGGATACTTTCATTATATGTGCTGTTTTAATAGCCGATAAAATTGCAATTTCATTAAACTTTAATTTTATTTCATTTGGACAAAATGCTTCTTCAACCAATATAACTTCATTGCTATAAATAAGTGCAACAAGATTACTTGATTTTGCATCTGTTAAATCTACTTTTTTTATAACATTATTCATTACATTTTGCCTCCTTTGATTTTGTATATATTAATTATACAATTGTTTTTTTAAATTAATCGACCTTACATTAATTTTAACATACTTTTATTGTAGGATTAAGCTACACTTCAAACGTTTTACTATTCCACAATTTTTGTTACATGAACCATTTGGACTATAAGGCCATATAGTAATGTTAACAAATGATTGTAAAGCGGGTGAAAACTATGCCCTCAGTTGTAGGGAATTTAGTTGTACAAAATAGTAACGGTTCATTTAACTTAGGCGATTTCTACAACGTTTCTCCGAAAGAAAATACGAAGGCTTATAATGGATCTGGTGCTTCAAACGTTGGTTTTGTTGTTAATACTTTTAATGGCGTGAGCGCGACTAATACGTTTGATTCTGACCTTGCAGATCAAAACCAAGTGGGTACAGCCTAATCCTATTTTTTCATCGTTCTGTTTAGGAATTTTAAATTTGTCTATACTATAATTAGGCTGTTACACAGCTATTATTGATTTTTGGAGTACCCTATCTTTTTCTCCCTTTCCCTGGGGCTCAGCAGCTAGTATGAAGCTAGCTGCTTTTTCGTTTCATTATTTATATCCCTCATCTAAAATAACGTAAAGGAAGCTAAAATTGAAATTTCAGCTTCCTTTACGTTATTTCAATAATATCAGAAGTATTAAATACGTAAGTTTTATAAAATGCGTCCGTACATATTACAATGCGCTTTAGCGGGTTTATATGCACTACTGTCATATAACTTGTAAGGATGTAACCATCTTCAAAATATGTCACCAATATTTCTTTCTCAGACAATAATGACGTTAATAATTTATCAGAAATTCTCTCTTTTGCTTCGTTTGTTAAGAGCGGTTTTTGTACTTTAAACTTCTCTCCAATAACCTTTCGCAAACTTAACAACTGTTCCGACATTACTGTAAATGGAACCCATTCTCTTTCTATTTTCTGCACCTTTACATCATTCATTTCTTTATCTCCTTGATCATTTATCCATTCAATTTCACACATAATGGTACTCAATTATTCTTTCATAATGCTAGGCTCATATTTATCCGGCATTAACAAGTAGTGAAGCTCCTACCTCAAAATCCGCTATATGCGAGGAGGTAAGACGAAAATCAACTGCCCGTTAACGCTTAATTGGTGAAAGCTAATAAATAACGGACGATGAACACCCTGCTTATTAAAGTTTCACTTTATTTCTTATTCGTATACTATCTACACATACAAGAACATTCGTTCTAATTATACACGAACCTACGTTCTTTTGGAATGATTTAAATTATATTTTTATCCATCATTTATTTTTTCTTCATCAAGTGAGCTTTTCACTTCTTATATAATAGGCCGTCCACATATCAACAGAAAAAGCGACTTCATACAAAGTGAAGTCGCTTTTTTCTAATAACGTATATTTCCATATTTACTTTTCTATCCTGACAAGCGTTCTTTCCGGGATACAAATCTCATCTATATTAAAATGATTTATTTTTAATTTAATTCTCCCACTCGTTCCTGATCTTCATCACCAACCCAACAACTGAATAATTCAAAATAGTCCCCCTCATTTAAATAACCTTCCATAATCGAGCATAAAGCTAATAGCTTTTTTTAGCTTCTTTCTTCTCCTTTTCACTTTGCCACTCAACAAGTTCAATGCCCCAGCTCGTTGAAACTTCATACGTGTAACTTGTTTGAAATTGAAACTCTTGTACAATTTCAAGCATACTTTCATCTGAAAAGCACGACCCAAAAACAATTACATCATTAGAATCTGGATCCGTTAACGGAATTTCTACATTGCACCCTATATAACTTGCTAAACTCATTTTTACTCCTCCAATATTCATATACAAAATACTTTATATGAATATTTATCTGCTCGAATATAAAATCCCTGCCTAAACTAAAAAGTTTTAATTTTTCAAGTTTATTAACCAACTATAAATGAAAGCATATATTATAAAGAACGAACTCACAAAATTTAAGGAATTTATAACGAACCACAATTCATTCCTTATGAATTTCTATGAAAAGAGAGCAATTTAAACACTCTCTTTTCGTACATAATGTATAAAACTATTTATAAATAATTGCCCCTTATTATTACATATATTTTGGTTGTACTATTATATGTAACTCCCTCTCTGTTACTGCTTTTTTTGGGTTACGAAAATACTCTAATTCGTATTTTAATACTTCATACTCAACCATCCCAATCTTGATCCCTTTCGTTTCTTTTAAAATAGCTAATAAGTTGCTTATATCTTCATCATACGATTCAAAAACCTTCCCTCCACCTTCTCTTTGAAAAATTACTTTCATATTTTCTCCTCCTACGTAATATATTTATCTATTAAATAATTTCTTTAAAAGCATTCTTTCCTCTGAAAATTTCATACTAAAAAGAACATTCTTTTTTAGTAGAATGCTCTGCTTTTCACTTCATTTAACATCAATATTTTTTCAATACTATTGTATGTTTCATTCTGCAAATTATGTTTATCCACTTCAATAAAGAAAAACTTAAATCACTTCAGGTTTTAATTAGCCCGCGCCAATCAGACTACATGCAAATAGTGGAATGAAATTAAGCAAACGAAACATTATAATATCAACATTCTATGAAGCATTGATCATTCCAATTTTTAAAAAATACATAAATTCCCATTGAAATTCTTAATATTTAAATGTAATATTATATTGTCTTACTATCTATTTATAACACACACACTAACTAGAAAAGGGAACCTATATAGGTTCCCTTTTCTAATTACAATCATTATTTCTTTTCTAGAAATTCAAATGTATTTTTAAATTCTTTATCATTCACTTTAATACCAGCATCTTTCAATAAATCATTAACTACTTGCTGTTTCCATTTACCTGTCGTATCTTGTAGTCTTTGCTGTTCTAAATCTTTACGAATTTGATCTTTTACTTCATCAAATGGCTTCAATTCTTTTTTATCTGTCACTTTAATAATATGGTACCCGTAAGTTGTTTTTACTGACTCACTTACTTGTCCTGCATTTAATTTATATGCAGCTTCCTCAAATTCTTTCACCGTTTGCCCTGGAGCAAAACCAGTTATTTCCCCACCTTGTTCTTTTGAACCAGTATCCTCTGAATATTGCTTCGCTAAAGCTGCAAAATCTTCTCCATTATTTACTTTCTCTTTCACTTCTTTAGCAGTCTTTTCATCTTTCACTAAAATGTGACTTACCTTCATTTCTGGTTTATAGTTATCTTTTACATCTTTTTCTGTGACAGTCGCTTTAATCGCTTTCTCAAATGCGATTTCTGGCTTCATTTTTTCTTTTAATTCATCTTCATTTTTCAATCCAACTTGCTCTAAAGTCGATTTGAAGTTGTCACCCATTTTATCTTTTGCTTCTTCTACTTGTTTTTTTGCTTCCTCATCTGAAACTTTATATTTATCTAGCAACGCCTTACTTAACACCATTTGGTATAAAGTACTTTCCCCATATTTTTGTCTTAATTCTTTACTTAACTCTTTCTCTGTAACATTTCCTACTTTTGATGTTACTACATTGTCTGAGGAACCACATGCCGATAATGCCAGTAGTACGCATGAAATAATTGTTCCTAAAAATAGCTTTTTCTTTTTCAATTCAAAATACCTCACTTTTATTATTATATAAGAATAACTATACAATGTACTTGTGTTAACAATGTGTTTTCCACATGTAATTCATTTCATTTGAATAAACTATGTATCTTGTTCTTTTTTGTTCAAATATTAAAGGTCATCTTACTATTTATCAGTAAAATGACCCTTTACGTATTCCTATAGATTCTTAATAGTTACATGTTCTTCCAGTATCCAATTATTTTGCCCGATATCTACTGCATTTTTGGCTCTTCCCCACACACGAAAAGATTTTGATCCATCAATATTTCCTTTATAATTTATACATTCAGGCTCTGCATAATAATTCACTCCATACCCAACAGGATATTTTGAAACTGCATAAAACCATTCTACATCAAAATGTTTTACATATACCCACTGTTTATCATTGCCTAAGCAAATCATATCTTTATCTGCGTCTTCCCAATAACCATGTAAGACTAAATATGGATTTTTTTGAGTGATTGTACCTGTAAACTGAGGATTCGTAGGATTTTCATATACGTTTATGCCATATCCATCAGGATATTTTGAAACTGCAATACCAATACCATTTGATTGCTGTGTATTCTCTTTGTTAAATTGAATAGATTGATTTACTTGATCCGAACCTATAAACCAAGAAAGCGACTTATTTCCTATTAATTGATTTAAATCACATTTCCCAATACCAGGAACATTTCCCGCATCAGTATATTGCCAAATATCACACGGATATGCTGGCTTATTTCCTCCATAACGAGGAATCCATACAAAATCAACTTCAATATTACGTGCTCCAAATGATACATACGTGTGATGCCCCACGTATAGCCCTACTTTTTTCGCACCTAAACGGCGTAATTCATCTATAAACGCTTGTGTCCCCCCTTGCATATCCATCATCGTTTGAATTTCTACGTCCACCACCCAAAACTTAGCAGATTTATCGCCACGACTCCAAAAATCTTGTGCCTCTTTCCTTGCATCAGCAATAGATATAAAGCGACAAAATGCATAATTACCAAATGGAATACTGTGTTTCTTCATTTCATTCACATAATTTTGATACATAAAATCTACCGTATTCGAGCCATCTTGAACTCTAGCAATAACTAAATCTAGCCGAGATGCTGCAATATCCCAATCAATAGTTCCATTCCATTTTGAAATATCGATAATATACCCCACTACAATTCATCCCCTTTTTAATATCATATTCAAAGCTTGTCTTATTGAAAGCCCCTTATGCCTAATACTAGCTATCTATAATATAAATAAGGAGAATCTATATTATTTTTCAAAACATATAATCTTTTAATTAAACTTCCACTAATTTTATTTATTTTTCATACAGCTCATTCACAAATTCGAGATATGCACTATCATCTATTAGTAAATAATATCAATTAATTAACCTTTCATTAGCGCTATTATTAGAAACGTTTTCATTATTACTACTCATCGATATTAATCTTCTTTAGACTAATAAACAAATGTATGACAGCTAACTTACTGTGTTTCTTGCGATTATTCTATATTCACGAAAATGATTTCCCTCACATTTCTTATATATTTTCAATTCAAACAGACTACTTTTACATACTATATGAAATTCTGTAACTCTTTCATCAGTGGCAGTTTCGTTCATTATTCACAGCTTGTTAACCTGTAATTAGCTAGACAAAGTAACGTTTATGCATACAAAAAAGACATTTTCTATTAATGAAAATGTCTTCTTACAATTTAGTAAAACAGTTTTGGTGTCAACTCTGTATTTTGTAATTGTGCACTCTCACCGCTCGGAACACAGCTTGTGGAGAATAAAATTGGGATATCACAAATGTCATCGTTCATTACATCATGAAATACATTTGCAGCAACATCAGTAAATGTTTGACATAAATTTGAAATATCATCATTAAAAAATTGAATCACTTGCGCAGTAAAAACTGGAAAGACAACATTTGATCCACCAGGAAGCTGCGGCTGTACAACAACTTGTTCAAAATAAGGATTATTTTCTAACGCCACTTGAAATAAATGAGCAATTTCAAATGCATCTAGTGGACATGGAAGTGGATTTACAATGTTATTTTCATTATTAGTTACAATAACTGTTACACTTACATTCCCAAATTCTACAAAAGATTTTAGAAGCGTTGCTAACGCTATCGCTTTTTCATTACTTAACGCATGCACTAAAATAATATAATTCCCGCCAACTGGAATTAGCGGACCAACTGAAACAGTTGGATCAGCACCAATTGAATTTTTTAACTCATTGAAATATGTGATCCACGGTGGTGAAAGCTGAGCTTGTACATTTTCTTGCACTCTTTCATTACCTCCTAATACAATTCTTACTACTATAATATGTATCAAGGAAAAAAGTGTATTAGATAAATTACTTATTTTTTGCTTTTACCTATTATATCGATTAAACATTTTATAGAACATTCTCAGTTTCCTATGCATTTCCCACATTTTCACCACGGCATAAAACCCCATATTATTATCAACTCAACTAAAATTTCATATTATATTAATACGCCTTTATAATCTGAACGAAAAAGTGCATAATAAGATGCTGCATATGAGGAGCTGATTTTATGAAAAAAAAACCTATCGTGGTTAAAGTTCCACCAAACTCAAAACTAAAAATCACATTTTTCGGTCCATGTAACGAGGTAATTACAAATGTTTCTATAATTAACCAACTTTCCACACCTAAGTGTCAAACTATTACGCAATATCCAAACTATAAGAAATACGAAACTGAAGTACGATCATTATCCAGTTGTTAATCCATTCTATTCACAATCCTTACAATTTGGTTAGCTCCGCGACTACGGGAATGGACCAAAATTACTCATTTCATGTTATTCCATTGATAATCTATTGATTTTTCACACGTTTTTATTAACCGAGCATATATTATCGTATGAAAATTATCCATTCATAAAACCTATCTTTCTTTAGAGCGTACTTTTTATGTATGCTCTTTTTTTTATTTATCTCGCATTCTGTACACATAAACCTGCTCACTTTTATATTTCACGGGCGATCAACCTATCTGCTGCTTATAAACAATTTAATCAATGTGTAATCAACAATACTCCTTTATTTATTATACGTTCACTATTCTGTTAAATTAGTGTATTGATTCAATCATCATTCATTAATATATTCCCCTTCTAAATTGACCAAATATGTATTAAAATTCTTTATATACTCAAGGAGGTCAAAAATGTTCAAGTTGCATCCCATACTACTCATCTTAGGATTTATTTTATTTTTATATAGTGTAATCGTCTTAATGTTTTTCCTTTCTATACAATAGCAATACCTACACAAACCTATGTTAAATATGTAATTTCTATATAGTAAAGAAAAAGCCCGTAATTATACGGCCTTTTATGTATTAATAAATTTAGATATCTTTTCTATTCCATAAGACTACTAGCAAATGTAATGCCTAAGAACTTTCACAACCATGTTACTTGTTTCGTTGTACTCTTTTTATTACCTGCAGAATATCTAATACTCATAATAAGCTAGCACTTTCAACCTTACATCCTAGCATGTAAAATTCTCCTGAAACAAACTATATTTAGCCTATTTACTTATATATTTTAGAAAAATAATAATAATCCCCCACCATTTGGTGTAGGGGATTAACTAAACCTACTGAAAAGTATTTTATTCTCTTCGTTATTTAATTGGAGAAGGGAATCTTGCAGCTTCAAAATGTGAGCCGTCTTCTGAAGGACTTAAAACTCCGTCTATGCTACTTTGTGCATAAACCTCAACTTGATCTCCTTCATTCAATTGAATAATCGTCGAAACACTTACTACATTTCCAAAACCTATTGGACCGAAAAAGTCATTATCTATAGCTATTGCTGCGTTTCCATTTACACGAATTTCTACACGAGCTCTATAATTTAAACTAGGATCGTTTGGAAAGAAACCAATCGTTCCAATAATAGAGTAAACTCCCCTAGTCTTCGGAATAAAAATAGACGTTACTGGATTATACTCATTTGCTAAATCAAATTGTTCATTTTGGAACAATACCTTTACAAAAGTATTGGCAGGAACCGTTTGATTCACCGTATTTCTAGCTCTAAATGCAGATGCCCTAACAAGCTTCTCCTCGTTGTCATTACACTTATTCGTGCTCTTACAACAATCATGCTGTTTCTTTTTATACTCTTTACAATACTTACAGTAGTAATAGCAAGACATGCTAGTTCCCCTTTCATGCTTATTACTACATATTATGTAAGGGGGATTCGCAATGTTTGGACGAGCTATTGTTTTAGCACTATACTTATCGCCTATTTATATACACTTGAGAGGAAAACATATTAATAAAAACACAACCTAGATGTATCGTGCAATCCATTCAAATTTAATGGATTCTTCACTTAGCTATTTCACTTTCAATACAAAAAAGAGCGAATCTACATTCGCTCTTTTTTTATGGCCCAAAGCTTATCATCCAACCTAACATAAATCCAAATACAGCAAACAACAGCATAAAAACAAATAAACTACATGCCCACAATGCATATTTTCGACTTTTGCTTTTTGTGATCATACCTACGACTGAGCACACCACGCCAATACCAACTATTTGCAGAAAACCTTTACCTATAAATGTTTCTTGAGTAAGCAATATAATGTTCAAATACAATAACGCTAGAAAGGCAATAATTAATGAAATAGTCCCCATCCACGTTTCCTGTTTATACATATGATTCTTTCTTTTTTTTAAGAATGCCAATTCCATAACCTCGCTTCACCTACTTTCAATTTTCTAACTTTTTCGTGGCTCATCAATTTTTCAACTTCTACTTTAGGCCCAGTTACAACTGCCCCGTATGTTTTCACCCCATTTTTTTCAAGGAAAGAAATACGCTTTGACAACTCTAATACTTTCGCTCTAGATAGCTTCACAGCTAAATCTTCATGCTTCTGTAATGACTTTAAAACATCAATAAATTGTTCCTCATGAGGTGAATCACTTTCAAAAGCACCACTTGGCCTTGAAATCATTTCTGCTGGAAAGCCAATCGGGGCTACATACATACCCTCTTCATTCGTTTGCTTCTCCTCTAATCCTGTATTAATGGCATACCACACAATATCAATAGTAGGAAACATATCCGTTACCTCTTGTACACTTAATAATTCTCTAAAAGATACAAATGCTTCTACAACAGATTCTTGCGGAAGACCCTTTAATACTTGCGCTTCTTCGCTACTATTATAGGACGCATTATAATTATTAGGATGAGACAATACTTCGTTGTCTATATACGGGATTTCCGGAATTTTTTCATCTGTTGTATATTCACGGCTTACTTTCGTTGCTCTACTAAATACATAATCTGTTTTCTCTTCTCCTATTCGAATATCTTTCTTTCCTACTCTTTTATACAAATCAAAATGCAATTGCAAACTAAGCGGTAACAACGTTTGCTCCATGTCCCTATCTTTCAAAAATACATTTGGTTCTGTTACACTTAACGTTTGATTTACTACATTCCGTATCTCCATTGCGTTTGTAGGTGCCAATGTATAATATAAGAGTGTTGATATATATATAATAGGTTGAATAAGTAATAAAAAAGTAAATACAATTAAAACATTCGTAATACGTGCTCTTTTTTTACCTATTTTCAACAATTGCTCTTGTTTTCCATCAGATAGTGAAGCCGGTCTTTGATGAATAGCTTCTTGTAACAGTTCTTTATAATCATCTTGTTCAGAATGAGGTTTATCATTTGTCATTTTGACTCTTTTCCTCCTTTAACAATTCTTTTAATCTCTTTCTCCCGCGAAACATGTGACTTTTATACGTATTTAACTTTAAATCTAATACAGAAGCACCCTCTTCGTACGTTAATTGATGTACGTCACATAATAAAATAGCTTGTGCCTCTATTACCGGTAAAGTATGAATAATCTGAATTAACTTTTCATAACTATTTTTTGCGACTACATACTCTTCTGTAGATTCCTCCGCTTGTATTGTCTCTAATTCCTCCGTTCCTACAAAGGTTACTTTTTTCTCTTTCCTAACATAATCAATAAACGTATGATATGCCACTTTAAAAAGCCATGATTTTACCTTTTGATTTTCATAGTCTTCTAAATAAAGATACGCTCGATAAAAAGTCTCTTGCATCAAGTCCTCCGCTACGTGATGGCTACGAGAAAGGGAAAATAAATACCGGTACACATCGTTTATATAAACCTTATATATTTCTTCAATCTCCATCCCCCTCCTCCTTTCATATATAACACGAATAAACAAATTCAAAAGTTGCATTGTTTTTCCTTTTTTCTTTTTTATTTATAAAAAAACATCTTTTATACATTTTAATAACTATTTACAATTATAAACAAAATACTAGATATTATGGCTGTAAATATCTTTCAAAACCAGTAAAAAAACGATTCAGATGTTCTCCTGCTTTTTGTAAGTTGATAGTTATATGACAATCATCCTGTACGATATACCCGCAGATAGGACTTCGTTGTTACATCTGAATCTGGTCCGCGTAAATAAATGTTCATGTATCCTTTCATACAGAGCCACTAACCATCATTTTTCATGATAAATTAATCCCCACTTTTTCTTTAATCGGTATCATCTCATCAAAAAACATTTGTAGTATGTACGGAGATTATCTCATCGGCTATTTACAAATTGTAGGTGAGGACTATTTGACGCTTACATATCCCCCTCTCCATTTGTGGGTAATAAGACTCCAAAAAAATTTCGGAACATGCAAGAAAGGTAGGTAGGAGCCAGATCGTCCGTATATGTCCAATTGGCGAGGACTAATAATCGGTTTGGGATACCTGCCCCCTACTGATTAAACTTTCAATTTATAGATTAAATACAGTTCCATATGGGATAGTAAGAAAAGAACTTCCATACGGTGTGATTTGATGCACTGGGTAAAAATACTCCATAGATGAATAATACGGCTGGATACCTTGTTGCTGCATTTGCATTTGTTGTTGCATTTGTAATGCTTGTTGAACAGCTTGAACTGTACTTTGTGCTCCACTAAACGTTATTGATGTACCATACGCTGGTCGCATACCAGCTTGAGTAGCAAAATAAGAATAAAACATTACTTTCATCTCACTTCCCTAAAAGTAATTACAAGTTATGTTATGATTCTTTATTTCAGTGGGTGCGGAGAGTTAATCTATTAGCTTTGATTAGGTTTAAAGATTTTTATTATCTGTTACACTTTCATATTTCATTTACAAGGTTCATCTACTAATACTAATTTAATTTTTGAAGAGGCATTTCATTAACAAGTTTCTGATAACTATTTTTTAAATTCGACTACTTTCAAAATTTTAGAAATGAATGTTTAAGATTACTAAAAATAGATTACTTATCTATACAACCTTCACAAAATAAAAACACCCTAAACGGATGCTTTATTTTTCACTACTTTTATTCATTAACAATAATTCAATTGTCCTCGTATTTCACCATTAGAATGTTGTACTGTATGAACATTAATATATATGTTTCCAGATATGATTTCATTTACAAGAGTACCTAATGTTTGACCCGCTAACGGCCCGACCAAATCTTCTTGAGTAATCATTCCCGTAAGAGTTGCACACTCTATTGAAACTGGATTTGTTATAGGTCCAAATAAAAAAGCTACAACAGGACCGTTCGTTCCTTTTGACCCAAGATGCAGATGGGCAGCTACTACATCCTCTATATCGAATAAATCTAGCTTGAATTTTAAGCTAAGCTTGTCCGGGCTTAATTTAAAGAAAGCCTCTCCTCGAGCACCTGTTTCTACTGGTGGAACTTCATTCCTACCGCGTAACTTTGCAAAGAACATATTTACCACTCCTACGTTGTTATATACTCCTAATATATTCTTGTCCTTCATATATAGTGTTAATAAATCAGGTATTAGTCTACTTAATTTTTTTATACCATAGGTTAAATTATCAATTTCTATTAAATTCATTAATCTGACTATTACGTATTTGAATTTTATTCATATACTATATTAGATTACTCGGAAGGAGGCGAAAGTATGGAAAGCTGTGTTTTGTTCGTTAATGGACAACCTCTTTTAGTGGTCTCAGTCGCTGGAATCGAAATTGCTAGATTAGAACTTTCTCTTCAAGTAGCATTGACCTTAATAGCATTAGGAATTCCAATCTGTGCATAAACGTTAGGTATCTATTCAAAAGAGAGCTTAGGCTCTCTTTTTTATTTATATCTTTCCTTCACAACAAAAAAAGACACCACTAAAAGCACGGCATCGCGTAAAATAACTGCTATTTGTTTAATCATTTCTTCACTAGCAACCCTAATTCATGTAGAATTTCTGAGAACGAATAGCCATATGCAAAACCTACAATACGAATCCCTGGAATCCATCTATGTTCTAAATTTTCATTGTATGTTTTCTTATAATACTTTAATTTAGAATCTATACTGTATTTGTCGTTAATAATTACTTCATCGCTATGAAATCCATCCATTTCAATCTGAACAGCTACGTACTCTGCTCCCTCAATAAAGGCTTTATTATAACACTTTTCTAATTCTTCTAATGTCACTCCCATTATTAACCTCCTTTCCAAATGGGTGTTTTGTTCAATAAAAAAGAGCATCTAGATCAGTAGATGCGAAGATATATAAAAGGTAAGCTCTTGGAGTATTTAATAGATTATAAACTGGTTGCTTGTCCTACAATATATTATATGATTTTCATATAAAAATGGTTCATCAAAAAACAAGGTGAAAATTACTCCTTGTCATTTTAGAAAATAGTTACATTTTAATTTTTTAAACTAGTCTATCAATCGCTCCCTTCCAACTCTTCATTTTCTTCACGTATTTGTCCAATTAATAAAATTACGGAACCTACGGCTTGTATCCAACTTCCTGCTATTTCTATCAGCTGTCTTCCTTTATTTTTTCATTCGGTTCGCTATTTACTTGATTGTTTAAATTTTTTCCATTTATATTACTTTTCCTATAAAACAAAGTAGTTTTTGCAAATAGATGATTTCTTCACTAGAACACTTAATAAATTAATCTTTTTATGTTTTAAGTTAATAAAAATATATTTCCATTTTGTTTTCTCTTCTTACTTACACTTCCTTTTAATAACCAAGTATTGATTATACGTCCCATAAGAACGTCTCGATTTTCTAAGCATATACTTAGAAGAAAAATATTCCTGAACATTACACAAATACTTACAAATCCTTTAAATGCAGAAGAAAATACAAACACTTAAAGCATACTTAACTATGATAAAATTTTAAAAAGGAGGTAATTATGAAAAATAATCAAAACTCAAACGATCCGTGCAAAAAATTCCAATTTCCCTGTTTTATTTCTATATCCCCTTGTGATCAAAGTAATTGTTGTACACCTGTTTTTTTCTCATTTTCTCAGCAACAAGAATTATTGTCCCTAATTAACCAATTAAATCAAGCTATCCTTTCTTTCTTTACCACGCCAAATCCGACAACTATACAAATACTCCAATCATCATTACAAGCGTTAAATGATTTAATCATTGCAGTACAACCAAATACTCCAAATAAAAATTTAGTTATACGAACTATCACTCAATTAATCAATTCTTTGCCCACTGCATCTCTTACTCAAATCTCTGCGTTATTCCAATTTCTATTCCAAAATTTATCTTCGCTCATTAGTTGTTCCAATATATCGGACCCATTGTTACAACAAACATTCAACTTAATTTTGCAAGGAATATTGAATAGTTCTCTATTAAATATTATCGGAATACCCGGTCCTACTGGAGCGACAGGACCTAGAGGATTTTCAGGACCTAAAGGAGCTACTGGTCCTCAAGGTGTGCAAGGAATTCAAGGGCCAGAAGGACCAGAAGGAGCTACTGGTCCTCAAGGTGTGCAAGGGCTTCAAGGACCGGAAGGACTTGCAGGAGCTACTGGACCTCAAGGCGTGGAAGGGCTTCAAGGGCCAGAAGGACCGGAAGGACCGACTGGACCCCAAGGTGTGCAAGGGCTTCAAGGACCACCTGGACCACCTGGACCCACTGGCTCTGGGACTGGAATGGGAGTTCCTGGACCACCAGGACCGACTGGACCTCAGGGAGTACAAGGTATTCAAGGGCCGGAAGGACCAGAAGGAGCTACTGGACCTCAAGGTGTGCAAGGCATTCAAGGGCCGGAAGGACTCGAAGGGCCGACTGGACCTCAAGGTGTGCAAGGTATTCAAGGACCGGAAGGACCAGAAGGGCCGACTGGACCTCAAGGTGTGCAAGGTATTCAAGGACCGGAAGGACCACCAGGACCGACTGGAGATTGTGAGTGTCCAACAGGACCTACGGGACCGACTGGGCCAACCGGCCCCACTGGACCTGCATGTAATTTCCTTGTTTATGTTACAAACGCAGGAGCCATAGACGATCCCACAGATGATACAGTATCTGTAATTAATACCGGAACAAATACAGTTGTTGCTACAATTACTGTAGATAATGCTCCTCTTGAAGTAACCGTTTCACCAAATGGGACTCGCGCTTATGTTACTAATATTTTTTCTGATACCGTATCCGTTATTAATACTTCTACAAATTCTGTTATCGCTACCATTCCTGTTGGAAGCGACCCGATTGGTGTAGCTGTTTCTCCAAATAATACAACTGTTTATGTTGGAAATCACGGTAATAATACTGTTTCTGTTATAAATGCTGCTACTAACACAGTTGTTGCTACCATTCCTGTTGGTAACGCTCCGCAAGGAATCACCGTTTCTCCAAATGGAACCTTTGCATATGTCGCAAACGAATTAAGCAACACAATTTCTGTTATTAATACTGCTACTAATACAGTTAGCGCTACTATTCCTGTTGGCATTCGTCCTAGAATAATCGTCTTTACACTAGATGGCACTCGTGCCTATGTCACAAATCAAAACAGCAATACTGTTTCTGTTATTGACACCGCTACTAATTCCGTAATTAATACAATTAACGTAGGTACTGAACCGGTTGGTATAGATATTACACCAGATGGCACACGTATTTACGTTGTAAATAAAGTTAGTAATAATGTATCAGTAATAAGCGTGGCGACAAATACTGTAATTAATACAATTCCTGTTGCCTTATCCCCGGATCAAGTAACCATCATACCAGATGGCACTCTCGCCTACGTTACAAACCAAGGTAGCAATACTGTTTCTGTTATCAATACTGCTACAAATATGGTTATAGATACTGTTCCAGTAGGCGTTGCTCCAACTGGTATAGCAACTGGAACTATTTGTGAATAAAAAAAACAGAGAGACAAAAATATATGTCTCTCTGTTTTTTTCGTTCCTTAAAAACTTCATATTCAAAGTCCCCCTTGTATGAAATGAAGTAACTGCTTAACTTTACGAACGTGAAAAACAGTCACAAATTATCTATATCACGCTCTAATCATATTTTCTAATCTTCTAAAATTCTTTTATAAAATAAAAAAGCAGCTGTTAAGCTACTTTACATTCGTTTTATCCCCAAGAGAAATGATATATATATTCTCCCGTTACACTTTGATTAATCCCATTAATTCTAGCAAACCGCATTAAGTCCGCTCCTTGAAGAAAATACATCGCAAGCATTACTGGCACTTGTGACCACATAAACTGATAAAGCTCCTCGGCTCTCAAGTTTGTCGAAACAATTAAATCATTTACAGGTCCTTGATTCCATACAGAAGTTCTAACTGAAATAAACGGAAGATCCTTTCCATTTACCACTATTCTTGCCATACTTTGAGTTATGTCCATATCAATGCCCTCCATCATTACAAAAATCGGACCTGTGTATTTACTCCTATGGTTATAAATATTCTTGACTTTCATAAATGACTAAGGCAAACCTCTATTTTTCGCTTCTATTCAAATAAATTTATTTATTACAGTAAAAAACAAATGAAATTTTAGTATTACTCTCCCTCAACTTCCGTATTATTTAAATATTCCATACCCTTGTTCGCTTTAAAAATCTGGTATGCAAAATTACATATCTTATTATCTCAATATCACTTTATTAACTACAATTTGATAGAAATTCATTTGAATCACCTGACAAATCAACATTTGTAATTTAATTCCTTATTTAAAATTCCATCTTATTATTCTTAAACACTATATTCAAATAATTATATTGGAATTTCTTGTTGTATACACATCTATCTTTTTCATGTATTATATACGAGAAGAGTAAGGTAAGAGTTACTCTTTGCCATTTTAGAAAAGGTCCTGTTGGAAACAACAGGACCTTTTTTCATATAATTGCATTTCCGTTTATTTCCATAATATTATTTATCAAAAACACTATGCCCACGTAACAAATATCTGTAAATCCATGAATATGCATGCGCTTTATGAAAAAAATAAAAAAGCACGTTATTCGTCATTTTAACGATAGCGCGCTTCACTCATCTTCTTTATTTGCTTTCTTTGATTTTTCATTCTCTTCTTTCTGGGCTTTCTCCACTGCTTTTAAAAACCCTTCCAATGCTTTTTTCGGATTATTATCATTTAGTGGGTGTAGATCCATTCCAGTTTCCTCCTCTTAGAAAGTATTCCATGAATACCAAGCTCAATAAGAAATACAAAAGCCACAGCACTCACACACCGTGGCTGAATATATAAAATAAATTGGGATTTTCGTCATTTTTGCGAATCAGCTTTACAATTACCATTGTGTATGAACATCGGTTTTTCTAGCATCTAGTTCACCTCCTTAAAAATGCAGGATTTCCCTTTCCAATATTGAATTAGTAACATTTGGAAAGGAGGTGTAACATGGCGGAAATTAAAGTGGGACTTACACAATTTTTAGACTTCACACTGAAAAGTAGTGCAGCTAAAACAAATTTTGTAAAGAATTTAAAATCTCAACCTGAATATCACCCGGTTTTTGATTACTGGAAACAATTACGAGAAACTGTTATTAAATTTCATAAAAACGAACTACCTTTTGATTGTTTTGAAACATTAGTACAAACTGTTGATCAGAAGAAAAAGCAAAACTACATTGATGTTATAAAGCAGTACAAAAAATTTATTAAAAACAAAGAAGTCTCTTGGTTTGATCCAGGTAAATCACATTGGTTATCAGATAATTTAATCGTCCGCTCATCACCTGAACTCGGTTTGCTCATTAATGATGAGCCGCATCTTATTAAACTATTTTTCAAAGGAAAAAAAGAGCGAATTGATAAATATAACATCAACTCAACACTGACATTATTAAATGAATCAACATTTTCAAATAAATATAACGATGTGAATTATACTGTCCTTAACATCCAAAAGAACAGAATGTATACGAATAACTCTATTAATAATGATCATTTAATAGCTCTTGAATCAGAAGCCCACCAGCTTTGTTATTTATGGAATAAGATATAAAGGGTATAGGTATCTCTTTCAATACCTTGTTCATGCGTAATTTGGGCACAATTTTCACAAATCCAATTCGTTTCTTTTAATTGAAGCTCACCTTCTTGTTTCTCACAAACAATGCAAGGTGGGCGTTTTTGTTTCTTCACCCATTTCAACATCCTAATTCCCCTGACTTCTTAACCGCTAAATAATTCCTAAGATGTTCTTATGATCCCTTTCGCGTTCCACATCATGTTTTTTCTTTCACTCTATACAGTGCAGCAATTTCCCCTCTTGTTAGTCACGCTTCTTTCACCCATATTACTTTTTGGGGTTGTGATTATTGCTGGAACTCATATAACGCCGCCCTAATCTCTTCTCTCACAACTTCACGAATACGTTCTTATAACGATTCCTCTAAATTCATACATGCATCCCCTACATCTTTTTTTGAATTTCCTGCTTGTTGTTTCATTCACTCATAAAATTTATGAGTAATGATTATCCACCGTTTACCTTCTCTAAGTACCAGAAAGAGATTGCTTGTTTTATCCGACATTACATTTCAGTCGCTTCATAAACATCTCATAAAAATATGTGAGGAAAAAAAGAACGTTATAGCAATGGCTATCATGAATACAATTTGAATTACCCTACTTATAATAGTAACCTTACAATTCAGAAGTTTGACACAACCCTAGAAAAAGCTTATAAAGAAAAGTGAGGTTCCAACCTAAAATATTAATAGTGAAAAAGGAGAAACAAGACATGAAAGAAATCAAATCTGAACAGGAATTCAAAGACATTATCGCAAGTGAGGAGCCAGTAGTTGTTAAGTTCTTTACTACATGGTGCCCAGATTGTGTGCGTATGGACAACTTTATCGGAGATGTAATGGAAGAGTTCAATAAGTTTGAATGGTATTCTATTAATAAAGATGAGTTCCCAAGTATCGCTGAAGAGTATCAAGTAATGGGTATTCCAAGTTTACTTGTATATCAAAATGGTGAGAAGCTAGGCCACTTACATAGTGCTAACGCAAAAACTGAAGAGCAAGTTACTGAGTTTTTAGAAGCATACTAAGATGAAGACCCTCTAAAATATATTTTCTAGAGGGTTTTTATTTTGCCCAATCACCTTTGAGCGGTGTAGTATACGGATTCATCATAATACATCTATCCTTTTCCCTATCCCCTCGATCCAAATCGCGTTCACACCCTAACTTTGCACTTTACAACATATTTTTCCTTCACGAAACTTTGTTATCCCCTTCTTAAAAACCTAAAAAACGTCAACAATGTTTGTATAGACCCACACGAGTTTCGTTTGGTACTCTATTTATAGAAAGAAATTCCTTGTAGAAAGGTGAGTGATTAAAATGGATACTCTTTCTCATAAAGAAGCTGATAAAGGTGCTATTGTCAGCATTATGGCCTACATATTTTTATCCTCTATGAAAATTATCATCAGTTATATTACCCTCTCTAGCGCATTACGTGCTGACGGTTTAAATAACTTAACGGATATCGGTGCTTCTTTAGCGATATTAATTGGTCTAAAAATCTCTCGTAAACCTCGTGACCCAGATCATCCTTATGGGCATTCACGCGCAGAACAAATTGCATCACTTGTTGCTTCTTTTATTATGGCAACGGTCGGATTAGAAGTTATTATTAGTGCTATTCAATCTTTTTTAAATCCGAAACAAGTAGCGCCTAATGTACTTGCTGCATGGGTAGCCTTATTTTCTGCTGTCGTTATGTACTTTGTGTATTTGTATACGAAAAAGATTGCAGCGCGCACAAAAAGCAAATCATTAGAAGCCGCTGCAAAGGATAATTTATCAGATGCTCTCGTAAGTATCGGTACAGTAGTAGGTATTGTCGGTTCGCAGTTCCAAATGCCTATTTTAGATCCTATTGCCGCTTTACTTGTCGGCCTTATTATTTGTAAAACTGCATGGGAGATTTTCGTAGAAGCTTCTCATATGTTAACGGATGGAATCGATCCAGATAAGATGGAAGAGTACGCTGGTGCTATTGAACATATTGGTGGCGTGGAAAACATCGTAGATATTCGCGCTCGTATGTACGGGAATCAAACGTACGTTGATATTACAATCGAAGTAGATGCTCGTATGGATGTTGGTGAAAGTCATTGTATTACTGATAACATCGAGGCTATGCTCCGGAAAAAGTTTGGCATTTACCATGCACACATTCATGTTGAACCAATGGAAAAAGAACCTATTATGACATAGGTTCTTTTTTCATGAACGCTTTATGAAATATAACACATAAAACGAGCCAGCTACCGCCAGCTGCCCATCCTGCTAATATGTCAGATGGATAGTGAACGCCAAGATATATTCGGCTAACTGAAATAGATAATACAACAAAGCTCGCTATAAAAATAATCAACAATTTTTTATGCAATGTAATACGTTCTTCAGTAATTGTGACGTATGCAATAAATCCTAAAAAAGCAGTAGCATTCATCGTATGACCGCTCGGAAAACTATATCCAGTTACAGTAACAAGCTGCGTTACATCAGGTCTTGCTCGTTCGTACCATAGTTTAAGCATACTGTTTAAATAACGAGATCCATAATAATTAATTGTTAGAAGTAATGCACTAAGCAACTTTTTTCTAACGAGAAAATACATTACAAGAATGATGAGTAACGGAAAATATATTCTTTTGGAACCGATAAAAGATACCCAAGTAAAGTAGGCTGTCAAGTAATCGTTTCGAAAGCTTTGAATAAAATGCGCGACTATATTGTCAAATTTCTCAATACAAGCGGTATGATACGAAAGTGATAATACGACAAAACAAATGAGTAGCGTAAAACTTAACAAGTATAAATGTCGATATCGTTTCACATACATAACCTCACTATACAAAAAAATGGAGCGGTTGTTTTAGTTTTCCTCTCCATTTCTTTTTTATGCATAGTTTATTTAAAAATATAATTGTTAATTTTTTCTTGCATTGTTTGAATATCTTCATTCGTTACTGTAAAGCGAATCACTTTCTCGTCAAGATCAAGCGCTTCTGCAAATAAACCTGCTAATCCGCGAGATTTTCTGTCTACTTCCATAATAATCTCTAGGCGATCGTAAGCGCTTGGTAAGATTAATAATTCTAGTTCATCTAATTTCCCATAATACTCTCCGGAAACAGGAACAAACTCAAATTCTTGTGCAAACGGAACTTGCTTACGTAATCGATACGGTAATTCTTCACATTCTATATGACGCGCTTTAAAACCTAATTGATTTACACTCTCTAACACACTATTTAATAGTGCATTGGGCAACACTTGAATGTAATCACGATCACTTGGATCTATACTGCGTTTAATATCAAGACCTGTATGCACCCAAACTGTTTTCATTCCAATTGTAAGCGGGGTTTCAACTGGCATTATAAATGAAAATGGAATTTCTTTTTTTTCATTCGGCTCAACAGAAAAAGGTTCTGTTAAACGAACTCGTTCTAAATCATATGTTGCTGTTACTTTTTTATCATCCACTTCTCGTACATACGACGTCGATAATGTTAAGTAAATGCTTTCAATTTGTTGGCTAACTGAACCACCAGTTATATGAACCTTCCCTAGTATCTCTTCTCCAACAATATACTCATCTTTTTCAAGAACTGTATCTACTTTTGCATTACCAATACCAACACTTGCTAAAAACTTTTGAAACACGGAACCTCCATCCTTTCTAAAGCAAAAGCTATATCTTTTTTTAAATCTTGTACATTCTCATAGTACGGCGTTTTTATTTGTAACATTCGCATAAGCATTTCACGGTTATAATTTTCCAAAGTTAATTCGTCATACCATGGTTTTTCATGTTTTTCATTAGATTCATAGCCTGCATATAATAAAAATAACGAGAAATGACCAAGCGCATAAAAATCGCTACGAAAGTGAACTTCTCGCATCAAAGCTTGTTCACCTTCATAAGCTGTAGCTCGTTCATCACCCTCACCCTTCAATTTAGCTAATCCAAAATCAATAATACTAATTTGGTTTTCTTTCATTAATATGTTTGGAATGCGTAAATCTCGGTGAACTATACCATTATTATGAAACACCGATACAATTTCTAATATTTCATATAAAATTTTTAAAACTTCACGTTCTGTATATACATGCCCATCTAAGAAAATATAATCTTCGAAATTTTTACCAGGCATATATTCCATCACGAAAAAACTTTTTTTCTCCCATACGAAATGATCATATAAACTAGGAATTGCATGATGATTTAATGTTTGTAAAATCATTTTCTCTTGTTCAAATGATTTTCTACCTGACTCATACCTTTGTTTACTCTGTCTTAATTGTTTTAAGACTTTATTTCTATTTATTTGTAAATCATTAACGACATATGTAACCCCATAACTGCCCATTCCAATTACTGATTCAATTTTATAACGTTCTGCAACGATTGTATTTTTTCGCAGTGGTCTATCAAATAAAGCTAGTATACGACGCCATTTCATCAGCTACTTGAAAAGAAGCTACGACTTTTACGTTTTCTTTTATAATGTTGATGCCCATAACCAGATGAACGTCGTTTATAATCGCTACTTGAATAAGAGCGACCTCTATGGCGATAATCACTACTAGAATACGAACGATTTTTTTTCCTACCTAATAAAGAATCAATAATTTTTTTGAACATCCCTTCACCTCTTGAGTAAAATTTTCTTTTAATTATACCAATAATTTCCGACTATATTTGTGACAAGTTTGTAAAGAGTAAAAAACGACGAGTTAAGCCCGCCGTTACTTTCACTCATCATCTTCATCAAAAACTTCATCAATCATACATTTCTCTAATAAATACTCAAATGTAATATCTGCGAGATCTTCAATTTCTTCTCGTTTTGGGACGTACCCTCTTTCAATTAGTTGCTCATAAAAAAACTCCGCAATCTCTTCCGTATCAATTACGACCTCAATTTCCTTCATGAGCATCACTCCTTTATTTCTGTTTTATGAAAAAATCTCAAAATTATGTATATGAGATTAGAAAAATAGTTTTTCTTTTTTTATAGGTCATATCCTTTGGACGAGATGCATACGATGGTAGTACAAGCTATCAAAAAGGGGGATTTAATTATGGAATACCAATATGAGGTAGAACAAGAAGTAGGGCAAACAAAAGAAGAGTTCATGCATGAAGATCAATGGGCAGACTCTCTTATTAAATGGCTTTTTATTTTTTTAATAATTGTAGGCATACCTTATACTGCATATGTTGTTGTTCAATTCATTCTCTCTTTCTAGTTAACTATTTTTTCTCTGTCAATTTAACTAAATAATTATGAACAACATCCATAACAATTTTGTATTCTTCATCTTTAAATGTATCGAATAACAATTGATAATCGTTATAAATATCAAGTAATCCATCAATGATCTCTTGACGATTTGTCTTAACACTCACTTTTTTTGAGTTGTTAATTGACTTTAATTTTCCTAAATCTAATTTATTCATACCAGCTTTATCTTGTTTCATTTTCTTCAAAATTGCATTTGCCGTTTGAGCATTAGCAAGTAACGTTAAATCTGACTCATCCGCTTCTAACCATTCACCATCCGTAATTCGTGACAATTCGTATATAGTATCTTCCCATGCGTCATTTTTATATCTCCATACTTCTGTACGAAAACCAACAATTCGAAACACATCTTTATCGTATCCTGTTACTTGCACGAGATCACCAAATGTGAAATTATAATTTAATTCAATCCACTCAGTTTCACCTTTTTTCATATCTTGCTCTGAAACGTGCTGCAACGTTTGCTCTACGTAAAACCCATCGTGATTATTGACTTCGTAAACGTAAACTCCATCTAAAACCTTCATATTTGTGATTTTACCAACGGTTCCATATAGCGTAATCACGACTATGTCCCCTACGTTATATTTAGGTTGCTTTTTTCTCGCCATCTATATCTCTCCTTTTTTTGACGTCGTGATTTTGATAACAGTATATGCAACCTACATAAAAACGCTTATCACAGAAGCGTATATTCATAAATTTTTTCAATAAAAAATATCACCGTATAAAAAAATTATTTACAACGTAAAAAAAAGCTAGCAAATAGACTAGCTTCACGTCAAAAAATTCATATAGTTCTTATCTCTCTTGTATGTATAAATCCCAAGCTTCATCAAATATAGACATACTTTCTAGCAATCCACTTAACTCTAAGTATGAACTAATTTCATCATAATCTTCAGATTGCTTTGGAAAGCTTAAATCATCATACATTGCTTCTGCTAAATTCGATACTTCATTACTAAATAAAGCTGCACGATGCTTCATCATATAGTGGTAAAATGTCTTTTTCAAAAATATTCCCTGCCTTTCTAACTTGGATACATTATACAAGGCAAAAAAGAAAAAAACCAGCATAAAAGCTGGTTAAAAGTCGAAATAATTTCTTTTTAATAGACGTGGTCTTCCCATTAATTCTTCATATGTTAGTTGTTTTGGTAAATCTTTCGTATAAATTAGAAACAATTGATCTTCTATTTCTTTCACTGTTTGATCTGCTTGATAGTCCATACCACATGAGGAACAAGAAATGCATGGTGTCTCTTGGATTTCAATGGCTTTCGTACCATCTGGTAATTCCCAATATACAGTATTCAAGCTTTCTTTCGCTTCTGTACTGTCACACCACATACAATTCATACTGCATCACCCTCATTTTTTTTGTCGTCTTCTTCTAATTTAGCCATTTGCGATTGATACTTTTTATCTTTAAGTTGATCACGCTTATCACGTTTATCTTTTAGTGATGCATGAGTGTCATTATCTTCATAGTCTTTACGACGGCTCATACGCTGTAAGTCGTCTGGAACAAGGTTAAATTTCTTATCACTCATAAGACCTGCAATACCAACATCTGAACGTTTTTCTTCGTAGTTTGGATAGATTTCTTTAAAGTACCCTTCTGCTCTTCCTGGGATATAGCTCTCTGGCTCTGGATACGTTGTAATAACACCTTCAAAGTTACGAAGCACAACTTTATCTGCACTTTGCGAAATTAAATAGTTTGGTTGAAGCGCAATTTTCCCGCCGCCTCCTGGTGCATCTACAACGAATGTTGGAACCGCATAACCAGATGTATGACCGCGTAAACCTTCAATAATTTCAAGACCTTTAGATACTGGTGCACGGAAATGACCAATACCTTCAGATAGATCACATTGATAAATGTAGTATGGACGTACACGGATTTTTACTAAGTCATGCATAAGTTTTTTCATAATTGGAACGCTGTCGTTAATACCAGCTAAAATTACTGCTTGGTTTCCGACTGGAACACCAGCATTCGCTAGCATTTCACATGCTTTTTTCGATTCCTCTGTAATTTCAATAGAAGTATTGAAATGTGTATTTAACCATACTGGATGGTATTTTTTAATAATGTTACATAAGTTTTCTGTAATACGCTGCGGGAATACTACCGGCGCTCTCGTTCCGATACGAATAATCTCGACATGCGGAATCTCTCGTAAATTTTTTAATACATATTCTAAAATTTTATCGTTAATAAGAAGACCGTCTCCACCAGAAATTAATACATCTCGTACTTGTGGTGTATCACGAATGTAACCAATTGCATCATCTAATTGTTTCTTCGGCACACCCATTCCAATTTGTCCACTAAAACGACGGCGTGTACAGTAACGACAATACATAGAACATTGATTCGTTACTAAGAACAATACGCGGTCTGGGTAACGATGTGTTAGACCTGGAACTGGTGAATCTTCATCTTCATGAAGCGGATCTTCTAAATCATATTTTGTTTTATATAACTCTTCCGAGATCGGTACAGATTGCATCCGAATCGGACAGCGTGGGTCATCAGGATTCATTAGCCAAGCATAGTACGGTGTAATATTTAACGGGATCGTTTTTGTTGAAATTTTAACGCCTTCTTCTTCTTCAGGTATTAAATTAATCACTTTCTTTAAGTCATCCAAAGTTTTGATCGTATTCGTTAATTGCCAAACCCAGTCATTCCATTGCTCTTCAGTAACATCCTTCCACAACTCGATATCCTTCCAGTGACGATTTGGTTTGTATACATCATGTAACATTGCTATTCCCCCTTTTTATACGCTCATCCTTTATATAAGCAATAGTTATGCCAACTTTACATTATTGATAAGTAAATGTACGGTGAACGCTATTACATAAACGAAAAAATATTTGTAAGCACTGTATAAAATCCATACATACTATCATATTCATTACTTTTTATATATGTAAACGCTCTTTTATTGGTGCAAACACACAAAAACCGCCAATTATTCGGCGGTTTTGTCGTACTTACTCAATTTATATTGAAGCGTTTGGCGAGGGATACCTAACATTTTTGCAGCTTGTAATATATTCCCTTCCGTTTCAATTAACGCTTGATCTATTAATTCCTTTTCCGTTTGATGAAGTGCTTCTCTAAGTGGCAATATACTCTTATTCTTTGGCAGATTCTCTTTCCGAAATGTACGCGGTAAACAATTGGCTGTTAGTGTATCCCCTTCTGCAATAATGACAGCATGTTCAATCGTATGTTTTAGCTCACGAACATTGCCAGGCCATTGATAAGCTTGTAGTCTTTCTTTCGCTTCCTTATCTATTTGAAGTACACCTTTTTTATAACTTTTATTATATTCGTTCAAAAAATAAGACGCTAATAATAAGACATCCTCAGTTCTTTCACGTAGCGGCGGAATATACAATGAAAAGACATTTAATCGATAATATAAATCAGTACGAATTTTATTCTCTCTTAAACATATTTCTGGTGGCTGATTCATTGCAGTAATAACGCGAACATCTACTTTTCTCGTCTTATTATCACCAATTCGACGAATAACACCATCTTCTAATACACGTAGCATTTTCGCTTGTAAATCGAGAGGCATTGAATTCAGTTCGTCTAAAAACAATGTCCCACCATCTACAAGTTCAAATAATCCCGCTCGTTCAATTGCCCCAGTATAGCTACCTTTCGTCGTTCCGAACAATAAACTTTCTAATAGCGACTCTGGCAAAGCTGCGCAGTTTTGTGCAATAAATGGCTTGTTCTTCCGTTTAGAAGCTTCATGAATCGCTTGTACAAATAACTCTTTCCCTGTTCCTGTTTCCCCATATATTAAAACATTTGCATCAGTTGGCGCTACTTTTTGTGCTAATTCTTTCGTCTGTTTAAATCGAGCATCATCCGTCACAATCGTCTCAAATGCAACATGCTTTTTAATTGCTTTTTTTCTAGATGACCGCTTTATTTTTGACTGCAAATCTACAATTGTATCCGTAAGTTTTTGAACTGTGGAATAATCCTTTGCAATTTCAACAGCCCCAGCAATATTTCCATCTATAAAAATAGGTAACGTCGTATTTACTGTACAAATGTCTTCCCCATTTAAATTTTGATAATGCTGAACTTGATGAACGATTGGTTTTTTTGTATCTAACACTTTCATTAACGTACTCGTTTCCCTAGATAAAGAAGGAAACGCTTCTAACAAATGTTTTCCTAACACTTTTTCAATTTTTGATCCATCGTGTTTTGCAGCTACAGTATTATAGAAAATTGTAATACCATTTTCATCTACTGCGTGTATAGCCTCATCAATACTGCCCAAAATCGCTTCAATGACTTCTTGTGTCGAAACTGCTAGCAATGTCATCCCCCCTTTCGCCGAAAATTCAGCAATCGCATGCCGAATTTTCGGCATACCTATATGCGATTATAAGCATTACGATTCCGTTCTATTTTTTATACCGTACTATTTAGACAAATCTTTCACCCATATATTCATATCTTCCAGCTTATCGAAAATGTAGCAGTTGTTCGCCAGTCTTCCTGTATACGTATAACCTAACTGATGAAAGGCCGCATTCATTCCGAAAGAAAGCGATCGAGCAATTGTATAGGAGCAGAAAATCGATTTTTCTTGCAGTTCTTCTTCTAACTTAATTAGTAAACTTTTCATAAACCCATGCTTACGATATTCGGGTAAAGTAGCACAATTCGTTAATTCTGCATTTCCTTCTTTTATATTCATTTCTGCAGATGCTGTACTAATTATTTTCCCCTCGAATTCGTACACATAGTATATTGTATCGTCTTCCTTCATCGTTTGTTTTACATAACTCGCTTCGTTTAAAGGAGTCGGATAAACTTCAAATACTTTTCCAAAGACAGCCGCTAATTCTTCCGCATCCTCTTCTGTCGCTTTTCTTAATAAAAATTTCTCTGGTACTATTTTTTCCTTTACTTCTTTTGCTTTAACACCGCTTAAAATGGTATCTTCCTCAGCCCAATGAATACTATTTCGTCTTTCATCATTAATAAATTTCACGAAGAAGTATGCATCGTGACCTTGAAAATAATGCGGTATTGTTGCTTCCAATAAAAAACCGAAAGAGAGCCATGTAGAAACATGCTCTCCCTTTCCTTTAATAATACATTTAGTGAAAGAATGCTTCTCTGCTAATTCGTCAATTGTTTGGATAATCCTCTGAATATTTCCTGTGTAGTGGTCTACTCGAATACGTTTATTAAAATAGTCTAAAACGCCTTCTACTGTATAGCCATTCGTCTGTTCTCTAAAAGATTCATAGTATTTCATTTTTTCACCTCACACCAATCTAGTAATGTACATGCAATAATTTTTGCGGCAGCTATCATTTTATCAACTTCTATATATTCGTTTGGATAATGTGCTACTTTCGTCTCTCCTGGACCAAATACTATCGTTGGTACACCTGAGATTTGTGTAAATAAACCTCCATCAGTCCCCCACGGAGATGCTTCAATAATCGGTTCATTCCCTTCGATTTCAACAAAGTTATGCTCTAGTGTCGTAATTAACTCATGATTTTCTTCTAGTTCACCAGGAACCCATCTCGCTCCAAACCATTCTACTTCTACAGGATTTTCAACAAACCAATTGTCTACATTATTTAATTCAGCGATCCAATTCTCGAACTCTTCTTTTGCTGCCTCTATAGTCTCATTCGGCGCAATACCATATCTTCCTTCTAAATTTAATGAATCAGGAACAGAACTTGGCCAACTCCCACCTTCAATTTTCCCAATATTAATTGGAATTGGAATGGGGATTCCTTTAAATAACGGGTCTGTAATTCGGTCATTTCTCTTCACTTCCAATTTTCTCAAATGATCTACAACAAACATACTTTTTTCAATTGCACTTACTCCTTCATAACGCGTTCCACCGTGTGCTGCTTTGCCTTTCACATGTAGACGAAACCACATGGACCCTTGTTGTTTCGGGAAAAACTTCATATTTGTTGGTTCTGGAATAATGACACCATCTGCTTTATATCCTCGTAATATAGTCGCTAATGTTCCTGCCCCGCCACTTTCTTCTTCAATTACACTTTGGAAATAAATATCTCCTTTTAATTCAATACCAGATTCAATAATAGCTTCCATCGCAAGCATCAGTGCGACATTGCCGCCTTTCATATCCGTTGTTCCACGACCATATATACGATTCCCTATTTGCTCACCACTATAAGGGTGATGGTCCCACTGATTCACATCTCCTTCTGGTACGACATCAATATGTCCATTTAATATCATAGATTTCCCGTCGCCACTTCCTTTTAAAGTTGCCACTATGTTCGGACTATCTGAAAAACTTGTACGCGGTGATACAAAATAAGGATGATCTTTCATTTTAGAAAATGAAGGTTCCCAAATATCAAGATCTAAACCTAGCTCACGTAATTTTTCAATCACAATTGCCTGCGCACCACTTTCATCACCAGATACGCTTTTTTCTTGAATTAATCGTTTTAAAAATTTTACGCTTTCCTCTTCATGACTCTCGATATAATCACAAATTTTCTTTTTTAATTGCTCCATATATTACATCTCCCCTCATTCGATTACTAGTAAGTTAGAGCCAATTTTGAAATCAGCTTCTGTATGTTGTTTTATATCTTCCACTGTGTATGGACTCATTAATTCTTGTAAAACGAGTCCACCCTGCGTCACTTCCATAACTGCCATATCCGTAATAATTAAATCTACACATTTCTTTGAAGTTAATGGTAATGTACACTCCGAAACAATCTTTGCATTTCCGTATTTATCGACATGATTCATCACAACAACGACCCGCTTCGCTTTTTGTGCCAAATCCATCGCTCCCCCAATACCTGGAACGCGTTTTCCTGGTACAATCCAGTTTGCTAAATCACCATTCTCACTTACTTGTAATGAACCAAGAATCGTTATGTCTAATAAACCTTTTCGAATCATCCCAAACGCTGTGCAACTATCAAAATAACTCGCTCCTGTAATTAGAGAAGTCGGTAAACCTGCTGCGTTACATAAATTTTCGTCTTCATTCCCTTTTCTTGGCGTAGGTCCCATACCTACAATTCCATTTTCCGCATGAAACATAACGTTTATATCGTCAGGAAGATGATTCGGTACAAGCGATGGTATACCAATACCTAAATTTACAATCATACCATTTTGTATTTCTTTCGCCGCACGCCTAGCAATCTTATCTCTCACTTCTACGCCCATACCCATTTCCAATTCACTCCTTCCGACGGTACGATATAATTTACAAATACTCCTGGGACAACAATTTCTTCTGGATCTAAACTTCCAAGTGGAACGATTTCTTCTGCTTCTACAATCGTTATATCCCCTGCCATAGCTACGTGAGGATTCATATTACGAGCACTTTTATTAAACACAAGATTACCAAACGGATCCGCTTTTTTCGCATATACAATCGCAACCTCAGCAGTTAATGCTGTTTCAACTAAATATGCCTTGCCATTCATTTCAACTGTACGTTTTCCCTCTTCTACAATCGTATCAACACCTACATCAACTAATACACCTCCAAGTCCTACACCACCAGCACGAATACGCTCTGCTAATGTTCCTTGAGGAGAAAACTCGATTTGTAACCTTCCTTCGTTTAGCTGTCTTCCTGCATTTGGATTTGAACCAATATGTGAAGTAATTAATGATTTTACTCTTTCATTCGTAACAAGACGACCGATTCCTACATCAGGAAATCCCGTGTCATTTCCTATTAAATTTAAATTTGTAACTCCTTTTTCTAAAATCGCCTGTATTAAAGATGGAGGGGATCCAATCCCCCCAAATCCTCCAAACATTAATGTCATATCATCGTGGAACAAAGAAATTACTTCCTCTATCTCTTTTAATTTATCGAATGTATTCGTAATAGTTGTCATGCGATACTATGCCCTCCTTTTTGCATCATTTCTTCTACACTTTTTGCAAAAATTGAAAGTAATTCATCTAACTCGGAATATGTAGTTGTCATCGGCGGTGCTACAAGCAGTGCACTATCTTCTTTTCCTGCTTGCCCTGAAACAGCTTGGTATAAAAGAAGACCATTTTTAGCTGCAACCGAAATAAGTTCCGACGCTTTTGTAAACGGTTGCAATTCTACACCAATCAGCAACCCTTTTCCGCGCACATCAGCAATGATTGTCGATTGTTGCTGAACTTTCTGTAGTCCTTTTATTAAATACTCTCCCTTTTCTGCTGTTTTTTCAGGTAGATTATGTTTCTCCATATATTCAATAACAGCTAGAGCTGTTGCTGCAGATAATGGATTTGCACTTAACGTATGCCCACTCATTACAGAACGCGATCCACGTAAAATTGGCTCCATAACACGGTCACTTACAATCGTCGCTGCCATCGGTGTATATCCAGCTCCTAAACCTTTACCAAGAGTCATAATATCCGGTTCTACACCCCAATGCTCCATCGCAAACCATGCGCCAGTACGACCAAGCCCTGTCATTACTTCATCAGCAATAAATAAAATATCGTAATGACTACAAATATCTTTAATGACTTTATAATATTCTTTCGGCGGAACGACTGCGCCTCCAGCTGCTCCTATAATCGGTTCAGCGATAAAAGCTGCGATATGTTCTGCACCAATTCTTTCAATTGATCTTTCTAGTTCAGTCGCACAAGCAAGCTGACAAGTTGGATATACCTTTTGCACCGGACATCTAAAACAATATGGAGCTGGAATAGTTGGATAATCTTCTAAAATTGACACGAAACGTTGTCTGCGCAGTGGATGCCCAGACATTGATAAGGCTCCCATCGTAATACCGTGATAACTCATCCATCGTGACAAAATTTTATGCTTCCCTTGAATACCTCGCTCTTGAAAATGCTGGATTGCAATTTTCATAGCTGTTTCATTTGCTTCCGTACCACTATTTACAAAAAAGCTCCAGTTCAAATCTCCTACACTTAAATCGCTTAATTTCTTCGCTAATTTTTCAGCTGGTTCACTCGTAAACTGTGATCTATAAACGAAAGCAATCTCCTCTGCTTGCTTTTTTATAACATCTGCAATCTCCTTTACGCCATGCCCAATACCTGCCGTAATTGCCCCTGACGAGCCATCAAAATATTTATTTCCGTTTTGATCATACAAATACACACCTTTTCCATGTGAAATCATTGGATACGGCTGACCAACAAGTGGTTTAATTAAGTAATCGCGCATAGCGCTCCCCCATTTCTCCAATTTGTATATATATATGAAGAAAATTGACGTTTCTTTCATAAAAAAGAACCCTCTGCGAAAGCAGTGATTTTATCAAAAAACTATTATAAAATATACAAATGAGTACTAAATATTAATTTAGAAAACAGAAAATTCAGAACTTAAAACGAAGACCAACCCTTATCTATACGCTCCAATAACCCTCCTTTATATAAAATAAACGCTTCACTACATATTTTCTTAACATAATATCAGCTTCCCTCAATTGCCGACATTGTGTAAACTTCGACGAAACTCCCTTTAAACTCCTTCCTATTCTCCTACTTTATATTGCATATTTTCAAACAAATATCGACAATTAATCCTACTAAATACATAGCAATTATTTTTATAGAAACCTATATTTTACATACATTCTCCTCCGTTTTATACAATAAAAAAAGAACCGATTAACCACATTAATCAGTTCGGCACGACGCTCTTTTATCGGTTAATACTGCCACTTGCTAACGTAAATAGAAAAATAATGTTACAAATTCAAAATTCATCCTACATCGTAAAGCACAAAATCGTCCATAACTCCATTCACAATTCCTTTTTGGATATCCCCATCCCAATATTTTATTCCTTTCCTTATGTTTAAACTACCTTTCCTTTATAATTTATGTAGGACAATTATCACTTTGTATGTGTATTTGCCCATTATTAAAAAAATCCCTAGTTTCCTAAGGATTTTTGGACATGTTTTCGATATGTTACTTCATACGCTCTTAAGGTTTTTTATTTCGAAATATACATTGTAATCGGTACATCATCATCTAACATAGATGATATATTGCTGTATACTCTAGAAAATTATAAGGCTCTTTCGCCTAAAAAACACTTATCCTTAAGCAATACTCTTTATTAATTTTCAACTTTTCTCCTTCAAAAAACAATTTTTTCGCATAACCTCTTTCTTGTTAAGCATATAGTTTTAATGATGACAAAGGAGGAATATTCATGTCTCAATCTGAAATCGAAAAATATGGACAAGAAGCTGCACGTTACGAACAGCTCGCTCGTTACTATCAATTTAAAAATCCGAAAAAATATGTAGAACTATATATGAAATATTACGATGCGCTTACGAAACTTGTACAGGCATATGAAAAAAGAGATTCACAAGAAGCTGCTTTACCGTCACACATACGTTTTTTTCACTCTGCTTCCAATACACCTGCGGTTGACATTTTAGTAAACGGGCAAAAGGTTATTAAAAATATTTCATTTAAACAATTTAGTCCCTATTTAACATTAGTGCAAGGTAAATACCGTATAGATATTGTCCCTGTTGGAGATGAAACTCCCATCTTTTCAGCTTTAGTACCAATAATGGGGAATCACACTTATACTTTTGCCGCAATAAATAGTGACAATCATCTACAATTACAACCTATGCTTGATAATACACATTTACCAGCTGGTCAAGCAAAAATACGCTTTGCACATTTTTCTCCAGATACCCCTGTTGTAAATGTAGATTTAAAAGGTGGAGATCATTTATTTGAAAATGTACTCTTTAAACAAATAACAGATTTTTTGGAAGTTAGTCCTGGTACAGCAGATATTGAAGTTTCACTCGCCGATAATCCCAGCGTCTTACTAACTATACCGAATTTCAAAGTCGAACCGAACATCATATATACAATTTCACTTTTAGGTTATTCAACTAAAGATCCTAAATTAGAAGCCGTTATACTTACGAATTAAAACAGTCTACACCATTCATTTGGTGTAGACTGTTTATTTTTGAAATACAATTTGAAATTCTGTCCATTCGTTATCTGAACGGCACATGATGGACCCATTATGTTTTTCTACAATTTGTTTACATACAAATAATCCAATACCAGTTCCTAACTTTTTAGTAGTTACAAATGGTTCGAAAATCATTTCTACACTTTCAGCTGGAATCATTGGCCCATTATTTTTTATCACAATTCGAATCGATTGATCTTCTTCAAATACATCAATGATAATTTTCCGTTCTTCTTTCATTGATTCTAGAGCGTCAATTGAGTTCATTAATATATTTAAAAATACTTGTCTCACTTCACTCCGATAGCCAACAAGTGGAATTGGATACGGTAAATTCTTTTCAATCGAAACATTTGCATTGACCAAACTCGGATATAAGAACTGTATAATATCTTGAAACAAATCATTAAGCCAAAATTGTTCTGATTTATTCCACATTTCTTTTTTCGATACGAGTAAAAATTGCGAAATACGAAAATTTAATTGGTCTAATTCATGCGAAATAATATCTAAATAAGATAAACTTGGATGATCTGCCTTTAATAATTTAACAAATCCCATAATTGAAGTGAGTGGGTTACGGAATTCATGTACAAAACTTGCTGACATTTGCCCTAAAATCGTCAGCCTTTCTTTATGTGTTTCGTTAATATATTGCTGTTTTTCCTCTAAATTTTTTGATATAATTTCCGAGTATTTTAAAACAGTATAATAAATTAATTTATCAAAACAAGTATGTATTTGGGCCATAATCGGTTTCAATTCACGTGCGCTAACATCTAATTCACACATCGCTTCGAAAAGTTCATTTCTTCCCACATTTGCATTATAAACAAAGTCTCCAATATTCGCATCTGCCCCTGCACGTTCAATAGCAATTTTCTCGCATAATGGCTGAAGATAATCTATATCTTTTTCTTCCATAGTAAGTTCGATAATTAACTCTAATAAATCCTCTCCATTTTGAACTGCTTCTAGTTTAAATGGATCTTTATCGGAAATTATCATTTTGTTTTTCCAGTTCTCAACGAATTGGTGCCTGTTGTTTTTCAAGTGCGAACAAAATACTTCTTTAATATCCTTATCGATTGGAAAAACCCCCATTCCCTCCATTTCCATGCGACGAACACCCTTTATATTTTGAATATTAACACAAAAAATGCGATTCGTTAATAGATTATTGTCACATTTTGTTAATATGTGTTGATAAAATTTTTAATGTCCTTATTAATTGTTTAGATTGATACATTCCATTTTCCTTCCTTTCATTCAAAATTTTTTACATTCGATGCGACTTTTTTTGCATCCTGCTTCATTCTTTCGTACAATAGAAAATGAAAGGTGTGAAAAATATGGTAAATAAAAATGTGGAAGATTATCTCCAAGAAGGCATTTACGGCCAAAAGCAGAACAAACCAGAAGAACGTAATATGTATTTAACTACGTTACGTGAGCGTGTAGAAATCGCTTTAACTATCGGTCAAGTAATGCAAAGTAATGTATATTCTGAAGTAGCTAGTAGCATGCGCTCTTCTCAATCATTACAAATATTCCTAAATGGTGGCATTGCTTACCCACATTTATCAAAATACATTAAATTAGCAAATGAAAAAAATGTTCCTTTTACAATTGTTCAAAATAAAGGTATAGAAACACCAATCGGTTTAGTATTATCTCATAGCACTGCTGTTGACAAAGAACAAATTTATGTAGAAGATGCTATTTTCAAACAAGAAATGAAGTAAAAGGTACACTTGGTTAAATTAAATCGTTCCGAGAAACGTAAAACAAACAATAAAAAAACGAGTATGGAAGCGTAAACATTTCCAGCTCGTTTTTTATTAGGATATTTAAGCTCGCTCTACTTTATTTTTTAATACACACTAATTTCATTTCTGTCATTTCTTCTATTGCATATTTAATTCCTTCACGCCCCGTACCACTTTCCTTAACACCACCGTAAGGCATATGATCTACCCTAAACGTTGGAATATCATTAATCATGACACCACCAACCTCTAGCTCATCAATTGCACGCATTGCTTTAAACAAATTATTTGTAAACACACCTGCTTGTAGACCGTAACGTGAATGATTTACTTGCTCAATTGCCTCATCAAATTCTTTAAATGTATTTACTGTCATGAGTGGACCAAATACTTCTTGGCACTGAACAGATACATACTCTGGAACATTTGTTAATACAGTTGGTTCAAAAATCCTTGCATCACGTTTCTTACCACCGTATAAAACAGTAGCACCTTCCTTAATAGCTTCCTGCACCCACATTTCTATTCGCTCTACATCTTTTTTCGAAATTAAAGCCGATACGTCCGTTTCTTCCAGCAATGGATCACCAACAATAACTGTTTCCATCGCTATCTTTAGCTTTGAAAGAAATTCATCCATTCTCTTTTCATGTACAAAAACACGTTGTACCGAAATACAAACTTGTCCATTGTTTACATATGCTCCCCATTTTACACGTTCAATTACTTCATCTGTTAATTCTACATCTTCATCAATAATAACAGCAGCATTTGATCCCAGTTCCAACGTAACTCGCTTTAACCCAGCCTTTGCCTTAATTCCAATTCCAACTTTCGGACTTCCCGTAAAAGTAATGGAAGCAACATCATCATTTGTAACTATCGCCTCACCTACAGTTGAACCGGGACCAGAAATAATATTTAAAGCTCCTTTTGGCAATCCTGCCTCTTCAAATAATTCAACTAATGCGTAAGACGATAATGGCGTTTGATCAGCTGGTTTTAACACAACTGTATTTCCGGCAGCAATTGCAGGGCCGACTTTATGTGCCACTAAATTTAATGGGAAATTAAATGGTGTAATAGCTCCTATAACCCCTATCGGTTTTCGTATTGTGTATGCAATACGCCCATCTGCACCAGGTGCTGCATCAAGTGGCAGTGTCTCGCCGTATATACGCTTCGCTTCTTCCGCTGCAAATTTGTATGTCTGAACGGTACGATCTACTTCTCCCCTCGCAGCACGAATTGGTTTTGCAGCCTCTTTTGCAATAATCTCTGCAAATTCTTCTCTTCTTTCATCCATTTTTTGTGCAACCTTCTCTAAAATAGTCGCACGATCATATGCAGATAATGTATTCATTTTTTTCATTGTATTTTTTGCAGCAGTAACAGCCTCTTGTACATCTTCTTCCGTTCCTTGTGCAATTTCCGCTAACGTTTCTTCAGAATATGGTGCGTATAATGGTTTATAAGTGTTTACAGACTTCCAATCTCCATTTATATATAAATGCTTTTTCATAAATCTTCTCCTTCCAAATATATGTATACAACAATATTTCACCTAGTGAAAGGTCTGGCTTATGCCATTGTATCATAGCCCTTATTCTGCCAAAAATATTATGCTCAAAAAAACCCTGCCATATAGCAGAGTCTACGAACTAATTTGTTCTTGAAATGGAATTTGTTTTTCATCTTCTAAAATAACAATTGATTCTACAGTTTTTGTAACTTCTAATCTCTTTATATAGTGTCCATCTAATTCTTTTACACAAAACTTATAATTTTCAATTTCAATGAAATCCTCTTCAGCAATTTCTATATTCTTCGTTAAAATCCAACCACCGATTGTATCAACACCATTATCATCAATTGTTAAACCTAATAACGTATTCACTTCACTAACAAGTACTTTTCCCTCTAGTATTGTTTTCGTTTCACTAACTTGTTGAATTTCTGGCTGTTCATCCGTATCAAACTCATCTTGAATATCTCCCACTATTTCTTCTAAAATGTCTTCAACTGTAACAAGTCCAGACGTACCACCATATTCATCTATCAATATAGCAATATGCGTTCTTTCTTTTTGCATTTTTAAAAATAAGTCGTGTATTGGGATAGAGTCGATAACTAAAATGATTGGCCTAATATATTGCTCTACTTTCTTATTACTTACTGCATTATGCTGCACAAAATCTGTGAAAATATCTTTAAAGTTTACAAAGCCTATTACGTGATCTTTGTCCCCATCTACAACTGGATATCTCGTATATTTTTCCCGAGACATTTTTTGCAAAGCTTCTTCAGCAGGCATTTCTTTACTTATAATATGCATCTCAGTTCGGGGGACCATTATTTCTTTCGCTATACGATCATCAAATTCAAAAATTTTATTTACATATTTATATTCAGATTGATTAATCTCTCCATTTTTGTAACTTTCTGAAACTAACAACCGTAATTCTTCTTCTGAATGAACCTCATCGTGCCCTTTCGGTGGTTTCAGCCCTAACAACTTCGTAATAATTCGAGCTGATCCATTTAGGATCCAAATAAATGGAAACGCCATACGATAAAAGAAAATTAACGGTTTAGCAACAAACAAACTCACTTGTTCAGCTTTTTGAATCGCGAATGTTTTTGGGGCCAATTCCCCTATTACAACATGTAAAAATGTAATAAACAAAAACACTAAAATTACAGCAAAAATGTCTGCTAGTTGAGTAGAAATGTTCAAATTTACAAAAAGCGTTTCAAACATTTGCTTTAACGCCGGTTTACCAAACCACCCAATCCCCAGAGCTGTAACTGTTATTCCTAGCTGACAAGCAGATAAATATTCGTCTAAGTTTGTAATGACTGTTTTGACAGATGTTGCGCGATTATTTCCTTCTGCAATTAAATAGTCAATTCGTGAACTTCGCACTTTAACAATTGCAAATTCTGCTGCGACGAAAAATGCCGTTAAGGCAATTAAAACAATCACTATACTTATACTATATATGTCCAAATACTTCTCCTTACTTACATTGTAAGCAAGGAAGCCACCTCCTACTTAATTTTATTCAAGTGAAGTAAGCATTCTAATACTCTAAAAAAATTCTACATTAGCAACCACCTTTTTATATATTATATGCATACATAAAAAAGATATTTATCATTATGATAATCTAATTCATTTCCCTTAGTCAAATAGTTCTAAATCTTAAGATAAAACATTTTATATAAACGATATATTCTTCACAGGTTCATTTCGTGAAAAAACACTTTCTTTGCCGATTCCACACTTCTTTTGTCACACTAGAAGGGAACTTCCTTCATAGATCGAAATCATTCAACAGGATATATATAGGAGGGATTATTTTGGAATATAAAACACCATTTATCGCAAAAAAATTAGGTGTTAGCCCAAAGGCTGTTGTCCGGATTGCACAACAATTAGATCTTACGATAGAAAAAAATAAATATGGTCACTTTATTTTCACACAAGAAGATTTAGATCAAATGTTAGAATTCCATCTTTCACAAATAGAGCAGTCTCAAAACTCTCACCCTACTCAAAAAACATCATCAAATGATGTTGAAGAATTAAAAACTCCAGTAAATACAATCGTTCAAAACAAATCATCACATGAATTTGAGCAATTAGCAGCTCAATTAAACACTATTACGAGAAGGCTAGATCGAATGGAAGAACAAATGCAAGATAAGGCAAATGATGTTGTTACGTACCAACTTTTACAACATCGCCGTGAAATGGAGGAAATGTTAGAGCGAATTCAAAAGCTAGAAGCTTCCCTCAAGAAAGAAGAACCAATATATATTACTCCCGATTCAAAACCAACATATGAACGAGAAAAGAAGCCGAAGCGCCGCAAAATGATTTTTAGTATATTTGGATTATAATTTTTAGACCCTTATTAAAATAATAAGGGTCTTTTTTCATGAAGAATGACTTCATATTAAAATAGTATTCTTTTTATTATATATATTCATTTCGCTTTATTTTGTTAACATAATATTCTTACTGTATTCTGCGATTAATGCCTGTGCATGAGCATTCCCTTGAATCACATCTCGAAATTCTTTTAAAGAATACAAATGCGTAGCCCCTTTTCGGGCATGAATTCGCACTGGTACACCTTGTAAAGTATCATGAAACTGAAATGGCTTATCTACCGGTTCAATTGGGAAACCGAGTGTTAATAAATACATATACATTCTTTTTGTCACTGCTGCAATATACCATTCTGCTTTCGTTTCTAATGCATGCATAAATAAAATAGCTGTTAGTCTTTTGAAGTGTCCTCTCCCACGAGACGTTTTCGCAATACTCAACTTGCCTATTTCATACACATTTTTTAAATCTTTCACTAAATCATTTTTAGAAAACGGATAGAAAAACTCAGAATTCGATTGCTCTGGTTCCGTATACTTAATACATTCTACTGTACCAATATGATGTTCATCTTCTATTAATAAAAATCGTGATGGATTTAAATTACGTTCTACGAACATTAAGTTTCTTTCTTCACAAAAATCTCCCCATAGTTGCTCGAACCAAAAATGTTCTTCTTTTGTTTGAACACGCTGGAACATATTTACCCGCCTTTCCCATCGCCGCTCTGTTTTTGATAACGCTTTCACTATCTATCATATAAGAACAAATCTTCGTATGCAACTAAAAATATTTATGACTTATTATATTCTGCAAAACGAATTAAATTCCATCTTAATCGTCTTTTATCCCTCATGTACCGTTCTTCTAACAATATATTTATATTACTTTCAAATTCAAATCGTATAAAGCTGTCTTCCATACAGCATATATTTCTTCTTAATCTAAAAAAATCCTTTATAAAAAAGGATTTTTTTACTTCTTCATGCTTTTTAACCACTTCTCAAAAATTTGTACCATTCCATGTTTTCCGGCTAATTTCTCTTCCCCTTGTTTCGTTTTATATGGATATAATTGCAAGAACACACCACATCCAGACTCAATTTTTTTACTATGCATATGACTTCCTGGATATACACAAATAACTTCATAAATGGCCCTTCGATAATAGACTCTCTTTCCATCCTGTTCTTCTACATATTTTATAGACCAGTACTTATACATTTGCTCAGTTGCCTTCGTATTTCCAACGTGCTGAAAAATGTTGTACATTGGGCTATACTTCACTTCAATAATAATAGAAGATTGATATACGTATTTTCCTTCTTCCTTTACATAACAGTCTAAGCGAATGTCTGGCTTCTTCGTATCTTCTCCATTATAAAAATTACTCCCTTTACTTAATGCAATAAGGGGATGAGTTTCAATTAAATCATTAAATGCGACATGTACTCTAATATCATCTCGGTGTAAAACTACTGTCGTTCCATCCTGTAATCCATCTACATAAAAATGTTCTTGAATTTGTTCACGAATGGAATTTCTAGCCTCAAAACCAATTTGCGCTAACATGGAAATAACGATAAAAAAAGCGTAATATTCATACACTAAAAATGTTGGTTTATAAACAAATAATAAAGATGGAGATTGTTCTGTATATTGTGGAAGTACATCTAAATGCTGTAGTAGTTGTTGATGTGGTATCGGTAAATTATGTGAGTACATGTTACCTGTTTCGGAAACTTCTCTCCAAAATGGAGAATGCATTAAAGTTTGAAAGTATTGTACACTTTCATGTACAAAGTGCGCTAATATTTTATATTCTTGTATCTTCATAGAGCTTTTTCGCAAATCCGCCTCTTTTAGTAAATGAATATTTTTATATTTTTGTTTCTCTCTATCGGTCACTGATCCATTACGCTCAATTGTTTGTATAATCGTTTTTACAGCTTGAAATTCTTCTGATTTCTTCCTTTTTGCTCTTTCTAATATTTCAATTGTTTGGCGCAAAAAACTTTCAGCTTCAAGTAAATAGAAATAAAATTGCATCGCTTTAAATTTAAGAAATGCATTTTCCTTACTATTTTTTTGTTCTATAAACTTACGATTATAATATTTTGCATACGGTTTTCTTTCCGCCACTATGGCTCCTTTTCTCGTTGCTTTCCGCTCTTTTTCTTCCCATTTATATTCATGTATAAATTTTGAACTCGATTCTATTTTCTTAAAAATTTGCTTTATCTTTTTCATTTTTTGCGGCAACTTTCTAAGTAACACTAAATAAGAAGAATCTTCAATATCACTAAGTGCAGAGAAAGTCTTTTTATAATAACCTCTATCTAAAATCAACTCATTCAAAATTGACTTTACATAGTTTTGAATCATTTCAAATTGATCATCAAAAAAATTTTTGGGAACGATTTGAAATGCGCCATAATACGTTCTATCTTCTATATTCACTTCAAAATGATATAATCCACAACGCCATGGATAAAAGAATTCCGTTTTTCCATGTTCATATATTAATACCTTTTGTTTTTTTTCATTTATTTCATATTTTGACTCTTTTATATTTTTCTGTCCCTCATATACTTTATTCCATATAAAAGTAATATTCATTGGATTTTCATAATGGTAATGCAATCTAATTGGTTTTAATTCTTGTACTTTATAAATACATTGAACTAATGCTGTAGTAGATGTACAAAGACGATTTAATAAAATATATTCCCCCTTTGCCTCAGTTCCAATGATTAACTTTAATACAAAAGGGAGTGTTTCTTTCGTATCAACGATTTCTGTTTCATATCGCCCTTCATTTTGCATAGCCATACAGCTCCAGTTCTCTACGCTTTTCTCTTATATATGCTAAAGAGTGTTCAAATGTAGATACTCTGTTTGCAAGTGGCGATTGCAAAAGAGGTAGTAATGTCGCCCCCCTTTTTACGTCTTCAGAAAGTAAAGACCCAACCATCATTTCAGTACCTCTTATTTTCGTCAATACACGTTGCTTGATTTGTAAATCAAATCCCTCTTCTCTACTGATCATATAGGAATGATTATTTTGGAACGGTATATTTTGCAAGTAAGTAGCGATTGCGTTTGCACATCGAAATGAAATTCCCTTTGACATATCATGTGATGACAATACAACATGTAACTTATCTAATAGTTCTAACTCTTCTTCAGAAAACACCTCAATCATCGCTTTATTCCTGACCCAGCTTATACGAAATTCTCCTGCAGTTACTTTCAGAGGTGGTTGTAATACAATTTTCTCTTGTTCCATACACATCTCACAAAACGGAATCTTTTGTAACGTTATTAAATTCGTCCGATCTAATAATCGATCTGAGAGTTCTTTCGTTGTTTCATCAAAATTTACTGTACCTACAAATATAATATTTTCACCAATTTCAATTGTTGATGGAATTGGATTTTCTTTTTCTTGTACACCTTCATATAAATTTAGAATACGGTTTTGCTTTTCAAGTTGAAGAACAGATAGAAATGGAGTAAACCAATGCTCAATATGTGACATATTCATTTCATCAAAAACGATTATATATAGTTGATTTTGATTTTCTTTTGCCTTCATTAACGCCCTAACTAATTTTGTTTCACTTTCAATAAAAGTACCATTTGGGTGAAGGTAACCAAGTAAATCATGTGGTTCTTGATACGATGGTGAAATCGGAATCCAAACCAATTCTTCCCCATACTGTAATCCAAGTGCTTCTGCATAAGCTTGCACAAATCGGGATTTCCCAGCGCCTGGTATACCACCTAGAATCGTCAACATATTTGTTTTCGCACTTATATGGAAATTATAAATGTCCGTTTCATCCAAATATAGCCCTTTATTACGTACAAAACTTTTTACATACTGTAAAAAGACGGATTCACGCTCATCCCATTCCCATTCATCCTTGTGCACTTTTATTTCCTCTACTTCTACATGCTTACCTTCTTCAGTCATTCGTTTTTTTAATTGCTCATACATGTGATTGCTTACAAAATACAATTGATCTTCTACCGCTATTTCCACATACTTCATCCAGTCATTTAAGTCTATATACTTACATTCCCGCTGCTGTTCAAAATATGCGATTGAACTAATTGATGATGACTTTAAAGATATATTTCCATATAACCTTCCATCGTGCCACAATAATTCGGGAGGCTCAAAGTCTTTCGGATATTTTGGCATTAGAAATGACAAATAGCCATTTCCAAGTTTTCTTTCTAAAGACTCTCCTTTTTTGTATTCGGAAACTTTAGGTACTGGAATCATTTTATAGCCATTGGCCATTTCTCGTGGTTCTTCTGCACAAATTAACTCCACGTATATATGCCCTCTTTCATAATAGAGACGAAACATAACCAATTGCTTTTCTAATTTTCTTTTCTTTAATTCCGAAAAGACTTTTTCATTCTTTTTATTGCTACATAAACCTTCAAATACGTATGGTTCATTTTTTAATTGCTCTTGTAACGTGAATGGTATTGGCGATAGGCATTGTACAAAGAAGTTCTCTCCATTCTTCTCTCTCTCTACTTTTGTAAACTTTCCGATAAACCTCATATAGTACATTCTTTTTATAAAACTTGGCTGAAGAGCTTTATGTAATCTCACCTTCGTCACCTTCTTTTTTTCATACTATTCTTAGTGTATGAAAGAAACGAAAAACTAGAAACAAAAAACCTGACGTTATCCGCCAGGTTCAAAATTAAAACGTATATTAATGAGATGGAAATGCTTTTTTCTCTTGTAAAATGGCATTATGAGCAATTTTCATTTTAGCAAGTACATATCGTAATCGATCTTCAGCGTTTTCATCTGTATTTTGCTGTAATTCCGCCAAATTCTCTACAGCACTCGCTAAATTTTCAATCACTCCTCGTAGTTCAGGATGATGATTAAAAAAGGATTCTTGCACTAATACTTTCCTTACTTCACTCGCTAAATCAACAATTCTGGTTAACTGTTCTTTTTCTTCCATTTTCATCCCTCCTGAATATCTTATGTATTAAATATTCTCTAGACAAAGAAAAAAGCCCTTTATTTAAAAGGACTTTTACATTTTTATATTTCCAGTTAATAACATATAAAGTGATGTGATAGCTGCGATAACAATTGCCCACATTACATATCTCTCAATACCTTTAAAACAACGATTTCCTTTTTCTTTTCTTGCATACATGTAAACAATAATCCCAATTCCATACACGATTGAAACAAGTAATAAATTTTTCAAACCTGCTGCATATAGAAGCCATACAGAATAAGTAGAAGCAATTAAAGCTAACGAACCGTTTTTTACTTTTGCATCTTTTAGTTCGTTTGTAATAACTAATTTAAATTGGAATAACGCTGATAATAAATATGGTACTAAAATTGATGTTGAAGCAATAAAATACATAATTTGATATGTTGATTCTGAAAACAGAACGATTATAAATATAATTTGGGCAACGCCATTTGAGATCCATAATGCCATATGTGGCGTTTGTTTTTTATTTGTTTTCGTAAAGACTTTCGGAAACACGCCATCTTTTCCTGCTACGTGGGAAATTTCAGAAACAAGTAAAAACCAGCCTATTAATGTACCTACAAGTGAAGCAACTAACCCAATGTTAATCGCAACGGCGCCCCATGTCCCAACAACATGTTCTAATACATGTCCCATTGACGGGGTTTCTAACACGGAAAGCTCTCCTCTTGTCATCGCTCCCATAGACAAGACAGAAATTAAAATATAAATAGACATTACTAAAATAAGTCCAAGTACTGTCGCTTTACCAACATCTCGGCTATTTTTCGCTCTACCAGATAATACAACCGCTCCTTCAACCCCAATGAAAACCCAAAGAGTTACAAGCATTGTATTTTTCACCTGACCAAGTATAGAGGAAACTGATATAGTTCCTTCTCCCCAAAAATCATGTGTAAATGTATCCCAGCGAAACGCTGTTACCATTACAACAATAAATAATACGATTGGAACTAATTTCCCTATCGTTGCAATAACATTCATAATAGATGCTTCACGAATTCCAAATAAAATTAGAAAATGAAGTGTCCATAATAAAAGTGATGCACCAACGATAGACGCAACATTATTTCCACCTTTAAAAATGGGGAAGAAATAACCTAATGTACTAAACAGTAACATGATTGTTGCAACGTTTCCTAAAATTCCTGCTAGCCAATATCCCCAAGCACTGTTAAATCCGATATATTCTCCGAAACCAGCACGTGCATAACTATAAATTCCGCCCTCAAGCTCCGGTTTTTGTCTTGCTAACGTTTGATATACGAGCGCGAGTGGAATCATTCCCATCGCTGTAATACACCAACCAATTATTATAGAGCCGCTATTTGCTCCTACTGCTAAATCATGCGGTAAACTAAAAACACCGCCACCAACCATCGTTCCGACTACTAATGCAATTAATGGAAAAAACCCTAACTTCTTTTCTATTTGTACCACCCCATCTGTCATTCTAGGTGTTATGTTCGTTCAACTATTAAAGTCACCTTTTTCTCTAATAGACGTTTCTCTTATATTTTTTCAGGAAAACATTACTTATTCTAAAAGAAAATGAAGAAAAATGGAATACTTTTTTGAAAAAATGTATAAGTATGCACAAAAAAACCGTTCATTTTGTAATGAACGGTCATTTCATACATATAAATTTGTATATTTCTTGTAAAATTAACGAAGTAAATTCTCTTTTTGTAAAAATTGTTTCGCAACTTCTTCACTACTTTTTCCATTCACATTTACTTCATAATTCATTTTTCGCATTTCTTCATCTGTAATCTTCCCAGATAATGTATTTAATACTTTTTCAAGTTCAGGATATTTCTGTAACGTCTCTTTTCTTAATAATGGTGCACCTTGGTACGGTGGGAATAACCCTTTATCATCTTTTAGCACTTTCAGTCCATACTGCTCAAGTTCACTATCAGTTGAATATGCATCGATTACGTTAACATCCCCTGATTGAATTGCACTATAACGTAGTTTCGGTTCCATCGTTTTCACATTTAAAAACTTATAGTTATATAATTTTTGCATTCCTTTATAACCGTCTTCACGATCAGCAAATTCTAATGTGAATCCTACTTTAGCATCCTGTGCCATTTTTCCTAAATCAGAAATTGTATTTATATTATTTTGATCTGCTATTTTTTTCGGCATAGCTAGTGCATATGTATTGTTATACTCCATCGGCTTCAACATAACCATATTATATTTCTTTTCCATTCCAATGCGAGCCTGCTCATATACTTCATCCCGATTTGTGCTTTTTGGCTCTTCTTTCACAAAAGTAGATAAAGCTGTTCCCGAAAACTCAGGGTATATATCTACTTCTCCTGATTTCAATGCTTCAAATACAAATGCTGTTTTTCCAAGACCTGGTTTTAATTCTACGTGTAAATCGGTATCCTGTTCAATAAGCTGCTTATACATTTGAATTAAAATTTCAGGTTCTGATCCAAGTTTTCCGGCAATAACAATATCTTTCTTTTGTGTGTTCCAAAGAAAGGGAGAAGCAATCATTATACAAGTAATACATATCGTCAATATAATACGCTTAGAAGAGCGTTTTGGACTCTCAAGCACTCGAAGTACTACATCAAAGAATAAAGCGAGTAACGCGGCTGGTACGGCCCCTAAAATGATAAGCGCATGATCATTTCGATCGATACCAAGTAATATGAGTTTTCCGAGCCCACCAGCACCTATAAGAGCTGCTAATGTAGCTGTTCCAACAATTAATACCATCGCCGTACGAATACCGGCCATAATAATTGGTAATGCAAGAGGAAGCTCTACCTTCCACAGTCTTCTCCAGCTATTCATCCCCATAGCTCTCGCTGCTTCGATTAAAGATTCATCTAACTCCCTTATTCCTGTATATGTGTTTCGTAAAATAGGTAATAGTGCATACACAACTAATGCAATAATGGCTGGGAGTTTTCCAATTCCTACTAACGGAATTAAAAGTCCGAGTAATGCAAGTGATGGCACTGTCTGCATAACCGCAGAAGTTCCTATTATAAATTCAGCCATTCGTTGTTTTCTCGTTAATAAAATGCCAAGTGGCACCGCAATAATTACTGCAAAAAATAGTGAAATAAGCGATATTTGTAAATGCTCACTTAATGCAGTTAGTAATTCTATTTTTCGCTCTTGGAACGTTTGTATAAAATCAGTCACTGTTTAGCCTCTTTCCTTCATTTGTTCAACAATGTAATTAACAATATGACGACTTGTTAAAGCTCCAACATATTGACCATTTTCTTCAACTGGAACGACTTCGTCAGCTCGTACACGAACTAATGCTTCTTGTAAAGAAGAATGCAATGATAATGCATCCCCTTCTACCCGTATACTTTCATCAAGTGGCAATACATCTTCTATACTTTTCCCCTCATACCAAGGTTGTCCACGATTTCCAATGAACTCTTCTACAAACTCATTTTTCGGATTATGTATAATACCTTCTGGTGTATCTAATTGAACTACTTTTCCTTCTTTCATAATACAAATACGATCTCCAAGTGATAATGCTTCTTGCATATCATGTGTTACGAATACAATTGTTTTTTGAATCTTCTTTTGCAATTGTACAATATCCTTTTGAAGCTGTTCCCTACTTAATGGATCTAACGCACTAAACGGTTCATCCATAAGAACGATTTTCGGGTTTGCGGCTAATGCTCTTACGACACCAACGCGCTGCTTTTGCCCTCCTGACAATTCATCAGGCATACGATCGCGATATACGTCTGGGTCTAGCCCGACCATCTGTAGCAACTCATCGACACGAGCTTTTATTTTTTCTTTGCTCCATTTTCTCATTTCAGGAACAACTGCAATATTTTCTGCAATTGTCATATGCGGAAACAAAGCGATTTGCTGCAATACGTATCCTATATTCCAACGCAATTCATTAATATTATATTGTTGAATATCTTTTCCATCGATTAAAATAGATCCTTCAGTCGTTTCAATTAAACGGTTAATCATTTTCATTGTCGTTGTTTTCCCGCAACCACTCGGACCAATGAGAACAAAAAATTCTCCCTTTTTAATTTCTAAATGCAATGAATCCACTGCTTTCATGCCATCTTCATACGCTTTTGACACATGATTAAATTGAATCACAAATACAACTCCTTTAATGTTGTTTCCTTTATTTTGATGGAATACGGCATTCATTTCAAATGATACGCTTTATAATTAAAAAAGAGCTCAAATTTGAGCTCTAACGGTCGAACAATATCGTTTTCATTATTGCAGCATATTCACGTACATACATTTTTTTCTTAGAGCGCATTGGTGTTTCAGCAGCTAGTGCCTCCATCTTCATGCCTAAACGCTTTGCAATTATTTTGGTCCTATACAAATGATACGTATTACTTACAACTACCGCATGTTTCACGTCATATAAATCCATACTAAACTTTAAATTCTCATACGTATTTGTAGATTGATCTTCTATTAAAATACGACTCTCATCTATACCATGTACCATTAAATAGTTTCTCATACTATGAGCTTCCGGTATATCTTCATCTTCCCCTTGACCACCTGAAACAATTACTTTCGCTTCAGGATGGGAATGTAAATATTCCAACGCTACATCCAAACGGTTTTGAAGAGATAAAGACGGTCTATCTCCAAATAACTTTGCGCCTAAAATAAGAACGTACGGAGAGTGATTACTCAATTTTTCACGAGCAACTTTCTTCATTCGAAACGTCATATAAAGAATGTACAGTGGTGGAAATAATAAGATTATAAGCAAGATCCATTTGTTCATAAATAAGTTTGCACTCCGATACGATAAACTTAACTAAATCTATACAATTCAATCAAATTTACACGAGTTAGTGCTTCATCGTGTTCTCGCAACCCCGAAGGGACGAGGGGTATAACACTCCACACGAGGCAGTATCGTTACCTCCTATTATCAAGCATTTATTTT